>JALESO010000051.1 GCA_022781925.1 Lachnospiraceae bacterium | reverse complement strand
CTGTTTTCCCATATGAGTGTCGGGGAAAATATTGCATTCGGACTGAAATTAAAGAAAAAGAGCAAATCCTACATTCAGGATAAGATTAAATATGCATTGAAACTGGTGGATCTGGAAGGCTTTGAGGACCGGCATCCGATGTCTCTGTCCGGCGGACAGCAACAGCGTATCGCCATTGCCCGTGCCATTGTAAATGAGCCGGAAGTGCTGCTTCTGGATGAACCGCTGGGAGCGCTGGATCTGAAGCTCCGCAAGGACATGCAGCAGGAGCTGATCAAGATCAAAAATGAGCTTGGCATTACCTTTATTTTTGTAACTCATGATCAGGAAGAGGCACTGACCATGTCTGACCGGATCATCGTTATGAATCAGGGACTGATCCAGCAGATCGGTACACCGGTGGATATTTACAATGAGCCGCAGAATGCTTTTGTAGCTGACTTTATCGGCGAGAGCAATATCATTGACGGCGTGATGCCGAAGGACTGTCTGGTGGAGATTCTCGGATGTCCGTTTCCGTGTGTGGATACCGGATTTGCGCCGAATGAAAAAGTCGATGTAGTCATCCGTCCGGAGGATATGGAGTTCCTTCAGAAAGGCGAAGGCATGATGGACGGCGTGGTAACATCGATCCTGTTCAAGGGCGTGCATTATGAGATGAAGGTGCAGGCGAAGGGCTATGAATGGCTGGCGCACAGCACCGTGGCTTATCATCCGGGAACGGAGATCGGTCTGTATGTGAAACCGGAAAATATTCAGATCATGCATAAACCGGTGTCTGCGGCACAGGAGGTAATCAAAAAGAATGAATAAGAGAAGTTTGCTGGCGACACCGTATATTGTCTGGATTATCGGATTTACGGTGATGCCGATCCTGATGATCGTATTTTATGCCCTGGGAGATGGAAACGGCGGATTTACCCTGTCCAATATCCTGGCAATTTTTCAGCCGGTACATCTGAAATCACTGTTGCTTGCATTGTGGCTGGCGCTGCTGTGCACGGCGGTCTGTCTGGTACTGGCCTATCCGCTGGCAGTGATGCTGCGGAAACTGAACATTGGAAAAAAAGGAATGATGGCGATCATCGTGATCCTTCCGATGTGGGTAAATTTTGTACTGCGTATTATGGCATGGCAGCTGCTGCTGTCCCGAAACGGAATCATCAATGTGATCCTTGGCGCACTGGGCCTGCCGGGACAGGATCTGGCGAATTCCAATGTGGCCATTGTCATCGGTATGGTGTATGATTACCTGCCGTTTATGATCCTGCCTGTATACAATGCAGTAATGGAACTGAATGAGGATGTCATCGAAGCGGCCCGGGATCTTGGCGCGCCGCCATCTGCTGTTCTGACCAAGATTATGATCCCACTTACCATGCCGGGTATCATCAGCGGGATCACCATGGTATTTGTCCCGTCCCTGACCACATTTGCAATTCCGGATATTCTGGGCGGCGGCAAGATCATGCTGATCGGAAATATCATTGAACAGGAATTTTCCACCAGTATGAACTGGAATCTGGGTTCCGGACTGTCCATCGCATTGATGATCTTTGTGCTCATCAGTATGATGTTTACGGTAAAAAATGACGGAGGAAAGGAGAGCAGCGTATGGTAAAGCGTTTTTTTATGAAATTTTATCTGGTACTGATCATTGCGTTTCTGTATATTCCGATCGCAGTGCTGGTCGTTCTCTCCTTTAATGCATCCCGTTCCAGGGTTGTCTGGGGCGGCTTCACACTGGAGTGGTATCAGAATCTGCTGCACAACAGTGATGTGATTGCAGCGCTGCAGAACACGCTGACCATTGGATTTGCTTCTGCGGCCATTGCCACGGGCATCGGTCTGCTGGCAGCCATCGGCATCGACGCCATGAAGAAACGGAGTTATTCCCTGACACTGGGAATTGGAAATATACCGATGCTGAATGCGGATATCGTGACCGGTATCGCCCTGATGCTCTGGTTTTCTAGATTTACGAACCTTGGATATGTCAGCATTCTGCTGGCACATGTGACCTTCAACATTCCGTATGTGATCTTAAGCATCCTGCCGAAACTGCAGCAGATGGATATGAGTGTGTATGAGGCGGCCCGTGATCTCGGGGCAAACAGTATTACTGCATTTTTCCGGGTTGTATTTCCGATGATCTTCCCGTCCGTTGTCAGCGGATTTTTCATGGCACTGACTATGTCCATGGATGATTTTGTGGTGACTTATTTTACAAAAGGCGCGGGAATCAACACATTATCCACCATGATCTACGGTGAGTTGAAGCGTGGTATCAAACCGGAGATGTATGCGTTGTCCACACTGATCTTTGCGGTGGTACTGGTGATCCTGCTTCTGGTAAACTTTGTGCCGGAGCTTCATCAGAAACGGCTGAAAAAAGCGGCAGCGATGTAAAACGGAAGAAACGGTGAAGAGAAAACGTGACAACATTGTCAGACAAATGGAAAGGTAACAGCATGAAAATAAGAAAGTGGAAAAGCCGGGTGGCGATGGCTCTGTGCGTTGCCATGACCGGGATTTTAGTCGGCTGCGGCGCTACCGGAGAGGAAGAAAGCTCCGTGGACATGTCAGAAGCCGGTGGAAAAGACACCATTGTCGTATTAAATTATGGCGAATATATCGACACCTCGGTGCTGAAACAGTTTCAGAAAGAGACCGGTATCAAGGTGCTTTATGAGGAGGCCACGACACCGGAGGAGATGTATTCCAAATATAAGGCAAGCACGATCCCTTACGACCTGATCTGTTCTTCCGATTATATGGTGGAGCGGCTGATCTCAGAAGGTGAGACGGAGGAGATCGATTACAGTAAGATGCAGTACATTGACAATATCGGCGATCTGTACTGGGAAATGTCCAAATCCTACGATCCGGAACTCAAATACAGTATCCCGTATTTCTGGGGAACCGTAGGAATCCTGTATAATACAAATATGGTGGATGAAGAGATTACCAGCTGGGACAGCCTGTTTAACGGCAAATATGCCCGGGAGATCATTATGCAGAACAGTATCCGGGATGCCTATATGTGTGCGTTAAAATACAAAGGATATTCCCTGAATACCACAGAGCATAAGGAACTTCAGATCGCGCAGAATCTGCTGATCCAGCAGAAACCGGATGTAGAAGCATATTTCGTGGATGAAGTCCGTGAAGAGATGGTAGCCGGAAATGCGGCCCTGGCAGTCTGCTATTCCGGGGAAGCATATCTGGCCCATGATTATGATGAAGATCTGGAATATGTCGTTCCGGAAGAGGGCTCTAATGTATGGTTTGATTCCTGGATGATGATGAAAAAAGGAGAAAATCATGAGGGCGCGCTGAAGTTTCTGGATTTTCTCTGCAGGGAAGACATCGGTATGAAGAATTTCGAGGAAATCTATTATCCGACACCGAATACCGCAGTCTATGATCAGCTGGATGAGGAGACAAAGGAAGATCCTCTGATCTTCCCAAGTGAGGAGACACTGGAAAAATGCGAGGTATATAAGGCACTGGATGCGGATACCACTGCATATTACAGTCAGCTCTGGAAAGAATTGAAGACAAGTTAGGAGAATATGCCGGGCTGTCACACGAAAACTGGTGTGGCAGTCTGTTTTTTTGCCCTTGTGGAAATGTCCGGATTGGGTTATAATAGGAACGCTTATGAATAGAAATAAACGGCTCAGCGATTTTATACAGATACAGGCAGATGCTGAACCGTAAATAATAGACAGAAAGAGGTAGAGTTATGGCTAAAGTCAGAACAAGATTTGCACCGAGCCCGACAGGCCGTATGCATGTTGGAAATCTGCGTACCGCTTTGTACACATATCTGATCGCAAAGCATGAGGGCGGAGATTTTGTACTCAGAATTGAAGATACGGATCAGGAGCGTTTTGTGGAAGAAGCGCTTGGAATCATTTACCGTACCCTGGAGAAAACAGGTCTGATCCATGATGAGGGACCGGACAAAGACGGCGGATATGGCCCTTATATCCAGAGTGAGCGCTGCAAGAGCGGACTTTATATGGAATATGCAAAACAGCTGATTGAGAAAGGCGAGGCATATTACTGCTTCTGCGACAAAGAGCGTCTGGATTCTTTAAAACAGAACATCAACGGAAAAGAGATCAGTGTCTATGACAAACACTGTCTGCATCTTTCCAAAGAAGAGATCGAGGCAAATCTGGCAGCAGGAAAACCATTTGTTATCCGTGCCAACGTGCCGAACGAAGGAGAGACAACCTTCCATGATGAGATCTACGGAGATATCACACAGCCGAACTCTGAGTTGGATGATATGATCCTGATCAAATCCGACGGATATCCGACTTACAACTTTGCAAACGTGGTAGACGATCATCTGATGCATATTACACACGTAGTACGTGGTAATGAGTATCTGTCCTCTGCCCCGAAATATACCAGATTATATCACGCATTCGGATGGGAAGAGCCGAAATACATCCACTGCCCGCTGATCACAAATGAGGAGCATCAGAAACTGAGCAAACGGAGCGGACATTCTTCTTATGAAGACCTAATCGAGCAGGGATTTTTATCCGAGGCAGTAGTAAACTTCGTTGCACTGCTGGGATGGAGCCCGGTGGACAACCGTGAGATCTTCTCTCTGGAGGAGCTGGTAGAGAATTTTGATTACCATCATATCAGCAAATCTCCGGCTGTATTTGACATGGTAAAACTGAAATGGATGAACGGCGAGTATATCAAAGCCATGGATTTTGATGCATTCTATGAGATGGCAGAGCTGTACATCAAAGAAGTGGTACATCGTGACTGCGATTACAAGAAGATCGCCCAGATGGTGAAGACACGTATCGAGATCTTCCCGGACATCAAAGAGCATATCGATTTCTTTGAGGCAGTTCCGGAATATGATGTTGCCATGTATACACACAAGAAAATGAAAACAAATGCCGAGACATCTCTGGCTGTTTTGAAAGACGTTCTGCCACTGCTGGAAGCACAGGAAGATTACAGCAATGACGCCCTGTATGCAATGCTCAGTGCGTATGTAAAGGAAAACGGTTATAAGAATGGCTATGTCATGTGGCCGATCCGTACCGCACTCTCCGGAAAACAGATGACACCGGGTGGAGCAACCGAGCTGATGGAAGTGCTTGGAAAAGAAGAGTCCATTGCACGTATCAAAGCAGCGATTGAAAAACTGACAGCGGAAGCATAAAAAAACAGATTTATTGTACATCAGGGGAGGGAAGAGTACCTGATAGCACAGCACTCTTACCCTCTCTTTTTGTGCGTAAAATGCCGGGAGAAACGGCTGACTTGTGGTTGGAAAATAGCAGATACAAGATGTAGATACTGCATGTGGGAGTAACTATCTGGTAATTGTGCAAAGTGCTATTTTTGTATTTTTGAATTTTGAAAATTAGACCGAAAAAGTGTTGGATTCAGGCTATATTCTGTGTAATCCGGAAAAGTCAAGATATAGAATGAAATTTGTGGATATTGTAGGAAAATAACTATATGTAGGATTTGCAATTGAAAATCAACACTAGATATTGTACAATGGTCAAGAACGGTTCTGAAGAAGCGAATATAGCGCTTCTTCAGGATGATCGGATCGATATCATAAATACACAACTGTTCAGAATGAGGAAAAGGGTTGGCTGCTGATCGGGACAGCTTTGAACAGTAAGTGAGAAAATAAAAGTAAGCAAAATAGTTGTAAGAGAGGGCGAGTGGAATGAAGATTATTAAACGTAGCGGATCAGAGTCGCAGTTTGATCTGGACAAGATTATTTCTGCGGTTATCAGAGCGAATGACAGTGTGGCTGAAACGGAACGTATGAGCAAAGAGCAGATCGCAGTGATCGGGGCTAATATGCGTACCATCTGCGAGGGAATGAACCGGGCACTGAGTGTAGAAGAAATCCAGGATCTGGTAGAAAATCAGATCATGAACCAGAGAGCCTTTTCCGTAGCGCGTAACTATATCACATACCGGTATAAGAGAGCGCTGGTTCGGAAGTCAAACTCAACCGATGAGCAGATTTTAAGCCTCCTTGAATTCGACAATGAGGAAGTAAAACAGGAAAATTCCAACAAAAACCCGGCGGTCAACAGCGTACAGCGTGACTATATGGCAGGCGAGGTCAGCAAAGATATCACAAAACGTTTCCTGTTGCCGCAGGATATCGTGGAAGCTCATGAGAAAGGCCTGATTCATTTCCATGACGCAGATTATTTTGCACAGCATATGCACAACTGCTGTCTGGTAAATCTGGATGATATGCTGGAAAACGGAACCGTGATCAGTGAGACAATGATCGAGAAACCGCACAGCTTTTCCACTGCATGTAACGTAGCGACACAGGCAGTTGCCCAGATCGCAAGTTCCCAGTACGGCGGACAGAGCATCTCCCTGTCCCATCTGGTACCGTTTGTACAGGTCAGCCGTGAGAAATATCAGAAAGAAGTTGCTTATGAGTTTGAACAGAGCGGCATCGAAGCAGATGAGGAGACTATCAACAAAGTAGCAGAGCTTCGTGTGCAGAAAGAAGTAAAACAGGGCGTTCAGATGATCCAGTATCAGGTGATCACACTGATGACCACCAACGGTCAGGCTCCGTTCATCACGATCTTCATGTATCTGAACGAAGTACCGGAAGGCCGCACCAGAGATGATCTGGCCATGGTGATTGAGGAAGTATTAAAGCAGCGTATCCAGGGGATCAAAAACGAAAAAGGTGTCTATATCACACCTGCTTTCCCGAAACTGATCTACGTGCTGGAAGAGGATAACATCCATGAGGACAGTAAATACTGGTATCTGACCAGACTTGCTGCGGAATGTACCGCAAAGAGAATGGTACCGGATTATATTTCCGAGAAGATCATGTTTGAGAATAAAGTAGACAAAAATGGTGAGGGACATTGTTATCCATGCATGGGATGCCGTTCTTTCCTGACACCATATGTGGATCCGGAGACAAATCAGCCGAAATATTACGGTCGTTTCAACCAGGGTGTTGTAACCGTCAATCTGGTGGATGTGGCATGCTCTTCCCAGGGTGATATGGACAAATTCTGGAAGATTTTTGATGAGAGACTGGAGCTCTGTCACCGCGCACTGATCTGCCGTCATGAGCGTCTGGAAGGAACTCCTTCCGATGTAGCACCGATTCTGTGGCAGCATGGCGCACTTGCCCGTCTGAAAAAAGGCGAGACCATTGATAAACTGCTTCACGGCGGATATTCCACGATTTCCCTCGGCTATGCAGGACTGTGTGAGTGTGTCCGTTTTATGACCGGAAAATCCCATACAGACCCGAGTGCGACACCGTTTGCACTGGAAGTAATGCAGCATATGAATGACGTATGCAACGAGTGGAAAGCAGAGCACAACGTAGATTTCAGCTTATACGGCACTCCGCTGGAGTCCACCACCTACAAATTTGCAAAATGCCTGCAGAAACGGTTTGGACTGATCCCGGGTGTAACAGATAAAAACTACATCACGAACAGCTATCATGTACATGTAACAGAGAACATCGATGCCTTTGAAAAACTGAAATTCGAAGCGCAGTTCCAGAAACTGTCTCCGGGCGGAGCCATCAGCTACGTGGAAGTACCGAACATGCAGCAGAATCTGGATGCGGTACTGGCCGTTATGCAGTATATTTATGACAATATCATGTATGCAGAGCTGAATACCAAGAGTGATTTCTGCCAGGTATGCGGCTACACTGGTGAAATCCAGATCGTCGAGGAAGACGGAAAACTGATCTGGGAATGCCCGAACTGCGGCAACCATGATCAGGATAAGATGAACGTGGCACGTCGTACCTGCGGTTATATCGGAACCCAGTTCTGGAACCAGGGAAGAACTCAGGAAATCAAAGAGAGAGTGCTGCATCTGTAAGAATTTTCGCTTGGATACAGACCTTACAAATAAGCCAAAATAAAAACCAAAATTGACCCCGAAAGACCATTATGCAGCTTCCTGTTCTTGTAGCTGTATAGTGGTCTTTCTTAATAAAAGATGAAGAAAAACAACTGCTGTTGACATGGGAAAAAGCGGGATGATATGATGTCTTTATAAAAGGAGCAAGAGAAGGCATGAAAGAAAAGGGGGATACCATGAACAGCAGAAAAAAGCAATTCACGGTATGAAAAAAATATTTCCAATTATATAGAACAGATATCGGACCATGAATTTGCGCTTGTTTCTTCGGACAAAAAGCAGGAAGTTTCCTATGAGATAGAAAATGAACAGATTACTTTTAATTTCAAAGATCGGACCATTTCCGGAATCTGGGATCCGGCGCAGGGAGAACTGTATGACGATGGTGTGCCGGTATTGCAGAATGGAAACTTCGAATTTCCTGTGGACGGTGTGAAGGTTGCTCATGGTATGGCACAGGAGCGTTACAGCTATGCACTGTGCAGGATCATTTATGATAATCCGCAGACCATCTCCAAGTGGTATCTGAATATTCTCGGACTGATCTTGTATGTCCTTGGAATTATCTGTGTGATGTATCCGGAAGAATGCTATTTCTTTCTGCGGAAGTGGCAGTATAAAAACGGCGAGTTATCTACGCTTGGACGGCTGTGGCAGCAGATTGGTGGCGGTATTATCGCAGCCACCGGCATCTTTATCATGGGTGGAATGGCAATGTTTCTTGTCTGATGAAAATTACATTGGATTCTCTGTCAGAGCAAAATAAAATTCCATAAAAGTACATATCGTATTATAATAGAGAACAGACAGAAAAATAAGACATAACTATTAATTCGACTGGAGGAATGAAGCGATGATATTACCAAAAGACCCGGTAATGCTTTTAAGCGTTGTAAATACAGAACTGAGAGATCACTATCCGTCTCTGACGGAGCTGGCGAAAGCCTATGGTGTTGCGGAGCAGGAGATCAAAGAGCAACTGGCACTGATCAAGTATGAATATCAGCCGGAGACAAATCAGTTTCGTTAAGCTGTAAGGCATTGAATTGTATGTTCGGGATTTGGTTTAAAAGATCTGAGCGTACACAGGAAGCATCTGGAGGAACACAACATGTATTATTGTAACATAAAGAAATCAGATATTGCGGATGGACCGGGAGTGCGAGTGACACTGTTTGTGTCCGGATGTACGCATCACTGTGAGGAATGCTTCCAGCCGGAAACATGGAATTTTACTTACGGACAGCCTTTTACAAAAGAAGTGGAAGAAGAACTGATGGAAGCTTTAAGACCGGGATACGTGGCGGGACTGACGCTGCTTGGAGGAGAACCCTTTGAGCCGGAGCATCAGTATGTGCTGCTTCCGTTTTTGCAGCGAGTGCGTCGTGAATTGCCGAGGAAGACAATCTGGGCATACAGCGGTTATGTGTATGAAGAATTGACGGGCAAAGAGATTGGAACCGGAAGAGCACGCTGTGAAGTGACAGATGCAGTGCTTGCCTGCATAGATGTGCTGGTAGACGGCGAATTTATGAAGGATAAGAAAAATATCAGCCTGCAGTTCCGCGGATCGGAGAATCAGCGTCTGATCGATCTGAGAAAGACAGAAGAAGCAGGTGAAATTGTATGGTGGGAAAATACGTGATGCATACGGGGAAGTTTAAAGTTTATACAAAAGAAGGATAGAATAATGGCTATTTGGATAATTATTATTTTTATACTTATTGGAATTGCATGTTGGAGTTCATATAGAAAAAAGGCTAAATTAGAAAAATATTGGGATGTTGAAATAGGCATGTCGGAAAGTGAAATGTTGAATATTATGGGGAAAGGGTATAATAGAAGCTTATTGAAGAATAATCGTGTAAAATATGAATGGAGAATAAATGCAACAAGTTATAGTTCGGGTAATACAAGAAGTTATTCTGGGGTTAAAAAAGTAACTATTTATACAAAGGATGGTTATGTAGAAGAAGTGAAACCATATAATGTATAGTTGGTAGAGAGCTGAAATAATTTTATTTCAGCTCTCTGAGTTTTAAAAGAAATAACTCGTTTTGATTCATCATTATTAACAAAAATGAAAGATTAAAATAACATTTTTTCAAAAAAAGTGTCGCTCCATTCTGGAAAAACACAGGAAACATAAGGGGTCTGGCGTTTTACATGACTTTGGACATATTGCATAAAGGGAAAAAGAGTCATTAAAACGCTGTTGACACAAAACAAATGCGAAGTGTATACTGACGATATCATCATTAAATCAGATTGGTGCATTTCTGGCACATAGCAGAATTAGATACATTTTTTTACTGCTGAATCAAAAAAACTGTAATACATATCTCATAAGGTTATTCAGGCTATATCGGCATAGAGATTCAAACATGATGGAAAATTATAGGAAAAGGGATGATAAAAATGTTATAGCAATAGAAGAATATTAGAAAACATATATATGCTAGGCACTTGTTACATAAAAAGGAATATAGAATGAAAAAAGAAACGGAAAATACGTTGATACAGAGCAAAAGTGAAATCGATGAAGTGATTGATAAACTTACTTTATTTGATGATAAGCTTATGAGCAGGGTGTTTGACAATAATGTTGCAGCAACAGAACTTATACTTCGAATCATTTTAAATAAAAATATCAAAGTTATCAGCGTCACTGGTCAGAATGAAATGAAAAATCATGATATTGAAGGACGCAATATTACGCTGGATGTACATGCGTTAGACGAAAATGGCAATGAAATTGATATTGAAGTACAGGGGAATGCAACGGGAGCTCATGTGAAACGTGCAAGATTTCACAGTAGTATGATTGATTCAAAAATGCTTAAATCCGGGCAGAAATTTAGTGAAATGAAGGATTCTCATGTTATATTTATTTATAAGCGAGATAAATTCAAAAAGGGGTTGCCAGTGTATCATATAGATAGATATGTAGAAGAAACAGAAGAACCGTTTGATGATGGTTCACATATCATATATGTTAATGGTAAATATAAAGGCGACGATGAAATAGGACAGTTGATAAAAGATTTTCATCAGAGTGATTCAAAAAAGATACATTATAAAGAACTAGCACGAGGTGTGAAACATTTTAAAGAAACTGAGAAAGGACGTGAGCATATGGGAGATGTAGTAGAAAAATATGCGAATGAGAAAGCATTATGCGCAACTATAAAAAATGTAAAAAGCTTGATGGAAAATATGAAGATATCTGTGGAACAGGCTTTAAATGTGTTGGATATTCAGGGGGAGAGCAGAGCAATTATATCAAAGCAGTTGCAGAAATAATATGTGTGAGAAAAATAATCAAAATTATCTAAAAAAACTTTGAATCCTGTTGATGTCAAAACATAAAAAATAAGGGCTTTCGGAACCATGAAAAATGCCCGAAAACCCTTATTTTATGCGGATAACAGGACTTGAACCTGCACGTCGGGGACACCAGAACCTAAATCTGGCGCGTCTGCCAATTCCGCCATATCCGCAAAACTAATATAATTAGTCACAAAACGCATTATACCGAAAAGAGTAGAAAAAATCAACCGTAGAATACACAATCAATACGGTGAAAATGTACTGTGTTTTGGTGATAAGCAGGTGTATGGTGATAAATTTGTTACTATTTATATATTTTACATCTGATTTACATTATTTTTTCTTATATTTTACCTATTTTAAAGAAAATCCGTTTATTCTAAAGACAAATTGATATTTTGCTGTTAAAATAGATTCGTATATAAAAATCTATTTACAATTTTTTTACGAATATTACGGAGGATAAATATATGTCGATAGTAGAAGTGTTCTCATTATTGGGTGGCGTCGGATTGTTCCTTTTTGGTATGACGATCATGTCCGCTGGCCTGAAAAATGCCTGTGGCGATAAACTCCAGACAATTTTGGAACATGCAACGAAAAACAAATTGATTGCAATTGTTGTCGGACTTGGTATGACCGTACTGGTTCAGAGTTCTTCAGCCACAGATGTCATGGTAATCGGATTTGTAAATTCCGGACTGATGAATCTCGGACAGGCGATCGGTGTTATCATGGGTGCCAATATCGGTACAACAATTACCGCACAGATTACGGCATTTAATATCAGTACATTTACACCATTGCTGCTTTTTGCCGGTGCGATTATGTATCTGTTTATGAAGAACAATTTTGTAAAACATGTCGGTTCTGTCATCATGGGCTTTGGTATGTTATTCCAGGGTATCACGATGATGAAAGTTGCAATTCAGCCGTTATCTCAGAGTGAAGGATTTGTTTCATTCCTGTCTACTCTGAACAATCCGGCTCTGGCAATTCTGTTTGGTATTGCATTTACAGCATTGTTACAGAGTTCTTCTTCTTCAACCGTTATTTTTCAGGCTTTTGCCATTCAGGGACTGCTCAGTTATAACGTAGCGGTTTATCTGGTAATTGGTGCTGCAATCGGTTCTGTTACACCGAACCTGCTTGCAAGCCTGACAGCAAACAGAAATGGTAAGAGAGCAGCGATCCTGAACCTGTTGTTTAACGTATTCCGTGCAGGTATTCTGGTGGCATTGATCAATATCTTCCCGATGATACTGACGGCAATTCAGAGTCTGTCACCGAGTGATGTTGGTCGTCAGGTAGCAAATACACATACGATCTTTGCGATTATTGCCGTATTGATCGAGTTACCGTTTACAAGCAAACTGATCTGGCTGGCTGAGAAGATCGTTCCGGTACTTCCGGAGGAGAATCAGCAGCTGGAAGATCGTTCTCTGGTTTATATGACTCAGCTGACAAAAGTACCGGCGCCGGTAGCTCTGCGCCAGACACAGCGTGAGATTACACGTATGGGACATATAGCAGCAGATAACCTGAAACGTGCGCTGGACTGTTTCTTCCACTATAATGCGGCAAAAGCAGCTTCCGTGCGTTCCCATGAAGAGAGCGTCAATATCCTGAATCATCTGATCGCGGATGCCATGGTAGATCTCAGATCACTGGATCTGTCACCGGAGAATATGCGCCGTGTATCCATGATGACGATCGCAGTTACGGATATTGAGCGTCTGTCAGATCATGCAGAAAATATTGTAGAGTATATTGAACAGATGAATTCCAAGAAGGCAGAAATGTCAGAAGCGGCCAGAAAAGAGCTGCTGGATATGTCAAAAGATGCACTGGATGCGGTGTATATGGCACTGGATATTTTTGAAAAAGATGATTACAGCAAGCTGGATCAGATCGAGATTCTGGAACAGCATGTGGATGATCATGAGAAAGATCTCATCAATAACCATATTGAGCGTATTATGAATTCTCTGTGTAATCCGCTGAGTGCTGTTATATTTTCCGATCTTGTAACGGATCTGGAGCGCTGTTCAGATCATGCCATTAACCTGGCTTATGCATTAAAGGAGCGTCCGTCTGAACTGGATGCGCCGAAATCTGTGTAAAGAGACAAACTGAAACGAACTCCAACAAGGACATGAAAAATTTTCTGTGTCCGTTGCATCGCTTATCTCCGACCGCTCCCGCGAACTCGGCTGCAAAGACAGCAGCCTCAGACACACTCACGCGGTCGGGCTAGATGCAACAGCCACGACGAAAATTTTACAACGAACCTTTTGTTGGAGTTCGTTTCAGTTTTGTCTCATTTACGTGATGGCACCGTGTGCCGCACATGTATATCAGTTATGAAACATCTTGTTGCATGTGCAGAATTTACATCTTTGTTTTTTCAGTAACAAGAAAATAATCTACCTCGAATAATCATTTGCAGGTGACAGTGTCTGAATACAATTCTATAACTTATGCAATAAAATGGAAGAAAATTGCAATCATACGCCACCCTTGACAATGAAAAAAGAACTGCTAAAAGTCTGTTACCGACGGCGAAGAACTCAAAAACAGTTCAATTTTCCGTCGATAACAACAGTATAGCAGTTCTTTTTTTGCATTATCAAGGGCAAGCCGCTTTGCGGTGGCTTAGTTTTTACCTCTGGCTCGGAATCTAAAAACAGCATTCGACCACTGTTATATTTTATAACGTAAATCTGCGTGCGCAACAAAGCGTTGAATTACTGGTAGATTATATGCGCACGTGGCACACGGTGCCATCAAGTAAATGGACAAATCTGAAAGCAAAATCCAAGACAAGACGGTAGGTTGATTTTCGTCACCGTAGCGAGCATAGCCCGCCTCCGTGAGTGTGTCTGAGCACGCTGTTTCTGCGTGCGAGTTCGCGGGAGGAGGCGGAGATAAGCGGCGCAGCGGAGGTAGAAAATCATCCGTGTCTGTCTGGATTTGTGCTTCAGATTTGCCCTTTACACAGATAAACAAGACTTTAATTATTATATTTCCGCACCAGTTTCCGGATATCCTCATTTTTACCGATAACCAGCAGATGTTCCTCTTCCTTGAAGCAGTAATCGGCAGGCGGCATAGCCTGGATACCGTCCTTCGTCTGGATGGCAACGATATTGGTGTGATATTTGTTTCGGATATCCATATCGACGATGGTTTTTCCAATCCATTCCGGCAGCGGCGCGAGCTCGTAGATGGAAAAATTTTCGCTCAGTTCAAAATAATCAAAAACGCTGTCAGAACTGTACTGAACGGCGCATTTTTCTGCGATATCCCGATCCGGATAGATGATCTTGTCAGCACCGTTGCGCAGCAGGAATTTGGCGTGAACATCTCTGGTGGCTTTGCTGACCACATATTTTGCGCCCAGTTCTTTTAACAGACAGGTGATCTCCAGACTGCTCTGAAAATTTGTGCCGACGCAGACAAAACATTTATCAAAGTTTCCGACACCAAGGCTTTTTAACACTTCTTCTTTGGTGCAGTCTCCGATCTTTGCATCGGTGACATAGGGGAGCAGTGGCTCCAGTAATTCTTCATTCTGATCCACGATCATCACTTCGTTTCCAAGTTTGGCAAGGTTCCGGCAAAGATGGCTGCCGAAACGTCCCATGCCGATAATTAAAAATGATTTCATAATAAAAAATCCTCTCTGTAAAAAATAAGTCAAACATAAGTTTTTCTTTAACCGACACTGATATGTTCTTTGGGCTGGCGTACATGTGCCAGACGTTTTTTATCCGTGAAGGACATGGCAAAGGAAAGACCTCCCACGCGTCCCAGGTACATCAGCAGAATCAGGATCACTTTGGCGCCGGGCACGAGATATGGCGTAATGCCAGTGCTCATACCGACGGTGCTGATCGCAGATACCACGTCAAATACGATCATTGTCAGGTCCAGATCCTGCAATGCGGAGATCAGGAAGGTTGCCACCACTGCCAGCAGCATATTGGTTGTAAATACGGCAGCGGCTTTGGCGACCGCTTCATTTTCCAGCCGGCGTTTGAAGATGTTGACACCATCGGTACGGGTCAATACGGAACGCAGATAGAGAATCAGCACGGCGACAGTGGTTACTTTGACACCACCCGCAGTGGATCCCGGACAGCCACCGATAAACATCAGTACAATGGTCAGAAGCTGGCTGCTCTGGCTGAGAGAGGCGATATCTGTGGTGTTAAAACCTGCGGTTCGCGGTGTGACGGCACAGAACAGCGCGTTTAAAATGGCCTGTGAGGTGTTCATATCTGCAAACAGCGCATGCCGTTCCAGAATCCAGAACAGAATGGCAGGTCCGACGGTCAGAATCAACGATGTGACCAGCACGATTTTTGTATGCAGGGCATATTTGCGCACATGCAGTTTGTGGATCTTCAGGTCGTTCCATACGAAAAATCCGATGCCGCCGATGAGAATCAGTGCCATCAATGTGACACAGACAACCCAGTTGGAATTGTATCCGGTAAAAGATGACATTCCAAAGGCGCCCATCAGATCAAAGCCTGCGTTACAAAATGCAGAGATGGAGTGGAAAATTCCATAGTAAAGTGCCTGGGAAAAGGGCATATCCCTCAGAAAACAGAGAGTGAGTATAATAGCTCCCACACCTTCAAAAAGTAAAGTGCCCCGCAGGATCAGCCGGGCCAGACGGACGATACCGCCGGTGTTCAGTACATTTACACTTTCTTTTAGGAGTCCGCGCTGCCGCAGCGTGATTTTTTTGCGTAAAAACAGGGAAAATCCGAAGCCGAAAGTGATAAATCCAAGTCCTCCGATCTGAATCAGCGTGATAATGATGATCTGACCGAAGAGTGACCAGTGTAAATAAGTATTTGTGACCACCAGACCTGTGACGCAGGTGGCACTGGTGGATGTGAAAAGTGCAGTCAGAAAATCAGTCCGGGTTCCGGCTCTACTTGCCAGCGGAGTCATGAGAAGCAGCGTCCCGATGAGGACGATACAAAAAAATCCCAGGGCGATCATCTGCATCTGCGAGATATTATTTCGTAGTTTTGCAAACATGTTGTTCCTCCTGTAATTAAGTTAGTATATCATGATTCCATGAAATATGCTATACTTTCATCTTTGACAGTTGATTAGTAAAAAAAGTGCCGCAATCCCAGTAAATACAAGGGGTGTGGCACTTTTTCCTGCATACACGAAATATAGTAATGTTTTATCTCCGTTTACTTTTTTTCTGAATTCCTTTCATTTTTCGTTTTGTTATGAATTGATAGTCAGTTCTGAATCCACAGGTTTCATGGAGATCGTCAGTGATTTTCTGACGTTCATATACTGGCATGAATCCC
>JALESO010000041.1 GCA_022781925.1 Lachnospiraceae bacterium | reverse complement strand
GAATCCAATCACTCTCGTGATGAATTACCTCTATTTCTTATTCTGACATCACAGGCGCCATTGCTGGAATCGAACTCCAAGTTTATCCCTTTTTCTTTCCAACGGGTCCAACCATGGTTGAACCTTAGGAGGCGCTTGTTTTATCCGTTAAACTAAGAGGACATTACCGATTTTTGGCTTAAACACTGGATTTTCAGCACTTTGGTTCGGTAACCGTTTTATGATTTTCAGCTAATTTTGATTAGCTGGACATCATCAGATTATTCATTTTATTAACAGTAGAGCATCCGCCTGAATGGGGAAATCTTCGTTGTTAATTTTGTCTCTTCCAGAATCGATTCGAACTCCAAGTTCTTTTTTCTGTTTTCCCTCAGGGTTCAGCCGCGGCTCCTTCTTAGGAGGCGCTTGTTTTATCCGTTAAACTAAGAGGACATCACCGATTTTTGGCTTAAACACTGGGTTTTCAGCACTTTGGTTCGGTAACCGTTTTATGATTTTCAGCTAATTTTGATTAGCTGGATATCATCAGATTATTCATTTTATTAACAGTAGAGCATCCGCCAGAATGGGGAAAGCTTCGTTGTTAATTTTGTCTCTTCCAGAATCGATTTGAACTCCAAGTTCTTTTTTCTGTTTTCCCTCAGGGTTCAGCCGCGGCTCCTTCTTAGGAGGCACTTGTTATATCCATTTAACTAAGGGAACCTATTTTGATAATGTAAGAAATGTTTTTTGAAAATATACTATAAGTATATGTGTTGCAATCAACTTTTATATCATAACAGAGAAATATATTTTTCGCAAGTGTTCCATGAAGTTTCGTTAAATTGAGCACATCAATGAAATAAAAAATGCAAGAATGTCATATATAACAACATAACAACATTCTTGCATTTAAAATCATTTTCCTGTTAATATCCAAAGTTCACATGTCCCTGCAGCCAGATGCGGCCTTTGAAGCGGCGTCCCACCTGCGGTTCACCCAGCAGATCATTCTGATTGATGCAGACATCAAAAACCAGGTTATTGCAGTTGAGATTCAGGATCCAGAGTTTTTCGTTGGTCAACGTATTTTCTGTTTCATAGAAGTTCAGGATTTCTCCGATGACGACGTACTGATCGCTCTCAATGCCATAAGGGATAAAACTGCTCTCCACGATGGACAGCACATCTTCTTTTACAATGCGGCGGGACAGGGAAGAATACAGATCCATGTCGTTCATGGTAAGATTTTCCATGGCGCCTTTATTTCCATCCCGGGCCTGCTTCATGAGATTCAGCCGTTTCTCTGAGGATTTCTCCTTGTTTGCCAGCTGCTTTGTCGTCTTCATGACCGGCAGAAGGATCTTGCCGCCGGTGGCGAGTCCGGCCAGCACGGCATTGTCCGGACCGGTGGATGTATGAATGGCATATCTTTTCTCATGCAGGATATCGGCAATGTTTTCAATATAGAAAATCAGTGTCACACCCAGTTTCAGTTCATCACAGATTCCGGCAAAAGCTTCTCTGGCTGCATGGCGCTCGATCTCGATAGTTTCGTTGGTTGTGATCTGAGAGCCGCGCAGATATGGATAATAATATTCCATACGAAATTCTTTTTCGTTGATGAAATTTCCGCAGACGGTAATGCCGATGTCTGTGCCAAAACTTTTGGAAAAGCATGCAAATTCATTTCCGTACTCGTCTTTGACGATATTCTGTTCATCGGGACGATTCAGAATGGATTCTAATATGAGGTATAAATCTGCATTTTTTGTAAGATCACGGAAACCGATGGATCTTAAAAATGTATGTATCATAGATTATTTTCCTTGTTCATAAGTGTCAGCCAATGCCATTTCCAGGGCTTCTTTCTCTTCTTCCGCAAGCATGATCACGGAATTGCCATCAATGATTTCTTTGATGTATGTATAGCAGCCCTCTCTGCTGTGCATTGCGTTAATAATAAAACCATTGTTTTTGCGGTTCAGTAATGCCAGGGAGAATGATAATTTTCCGCCCATTTCGTTAAAGGCATCGTATTTTACCAGACCGACTTTCTGATAGGTGTTATCCAGATGGTCCAGAACCATCTGTACTTTTTCCTGTGTATGCTCGTCAGAAGCAATCAGATCTTCCACCTGATTCAGCCGTTTTACCAGAGTGTCTTCCAGAGATGCCGCATTTTTTCCCTGCATAAATGCTTCGTATCTTTTTTTCAGCTTTTTCATTTTGACTCCGTTGACGATCATAATGATGATCAGGATCAAAACAAGTGCGGCGAGACCGATTGTGATCACATCAAGGCTGATGCCGGTCAGATCTTCGATATGTAATTTTAAATATTCCACTTGCATTTTCCTCGCTAAAAGTTATTATATACTGTTACTGTTGAATACTCTGGATAAGCTCAATCAGACGATTCAACTCATCCTGGGAGTAGTATTCGATTTCGATTTTACCTTTCTGATCATTGCGCTGATGAATCTCTACTTTGGTTCCAAAGATACGTTTCATCTGATCTGCCAGATCGGCATAAATGGCGGACAATACAGGATCTTTCTCCTTCTTCTGTGGAGCATCCTTCTCCTGTAGTAATTTCCGCACCAGTTTTTCTGTTTCACGGACACTGAGTTTTTCGTCAAAAATACGAAGTGCCAGCTGATGCTGTAAATCCGGATCTTCAATGCTGATCAGACAGCGCGCGTGACCGGTGGTGATCATTTCATCAATGACCATCTGCTGTACCTGTTTGGAGAGCTTCAGCAAACGCATGGAGTTGGTGACTGCTGTTCTGCTCTTGGATACGCGTTCTGCGATCTCATCCTGTTTCATGTGAAACTCTTCCATTAATCTGCGGAATGCCTGTGCTTCTTCAATCGGGTTCAAATCTTCACGCTGAATATTCTCGATCAGTGAGATCTCTACAATCTGTTGCTCTGTCAGATTGCGGATGATCACAGGTATTTCTTTCAATCCTGCCAGTTTTGCTGCTCTCCAGCGGCGCTCGCCGGCAATGATCTCGTAGTATCCGCTCTTCTCCTGCACCAGCAGTGGCTGCAGGATGCCATACTGTTTGATGGATTCTGCCAGTTCCAGCAGACCATCTTCATCAAAATGTTTTCGTGGCTGTTCACGATTCGGCTCTACCAGGGAAAGTTTTACCATGGTGTCCGGTGTTCCTTTTTTTGTACTCTTCTTTTTCGCAGTGGTACTCTTTTCCTTAGATGTTGTTGAGTCGCTGCTGTGATCTGCATTTACTTTGTTCACCAGCAGTGAGTCCAGTCCCTTCCCGAGACCTCCCTTTTTTGCTGCCATCCTTTAATCGTCCTCTCTGTCAATTACTTCCTGTGCAAGTAAGCGGTAGCTTTCTGCACCTGTGGATTTGCTGTCATATACGTTAATCGGTTTTCCATGACTTGGTGCTTCCGCAAGACGTACATTTCTCGGAATAATGGTCTTGTAGATCGTGGTATCCAGATTTTCTTTGACATTTTCCACAACCTGCAGAGAGAGATTTGTGCGGGCGTCATACATGGTGAATACGACACCTTCCATATGTAAAGATGGATTCAGACGTTCCTGTACCAGATTGATCGTATACATCAGCTGTGAAAGCCCTTCCAGTGCATAATACTCACACTGAATCGGTACCAGGACAGTTGAAGCAGTGGTCATAGCATTTACTGTCAACATATTTAAGGAAGGAGGACAATCGATAATAATGAAATCATAATTGTCTTTTACTTTTTCGATTTCATTGCGCAGTACATATTCGCGGTTCTCGATGTTTAGCAATTCAATCTCTGCACCTGCCAGATTTACGTTTGATGGAATCAGATCCAGATAATCAAACTCTGTATGAATCAGTGCTTCGTCAAAGGTGCATTCTCCTAAAATCAGCTGATAAATGGTATTTTCACAGTCATTTTTGTCTACACCAAGTCCGCTGGTGGTATTTCCCTGTGGATCCATATCAATGGTAAGCACTCTTTTTTCAGCTTCTGCCAGACATGCGGAAAGATTGATTGCCGTTGTTGTCTTTCCAACTCCGCCTTTCTGATTTGCGATTGCGATAATTCTTCCCATACTTTTCCTCATTCCTGTTAATTTATACTCGTATCATATTCAATATAGGAGCAACTTGTTTCATTGTTTCATTCAAGAATGTTCCTCGACATTCTTACTGTGAGATGTGCATCATGCAACTATGCCATGATATATTTCTTCAGTGGCTTCTATATTAATATGTCTACTGTGTCGAATAAAATAAATTCATAAATCATATTATTTATTTTAAATTCGACGTATCACTTAAACGAGTATATCACTTTTTAAAATAGATATCCAGAGAAAAGAATGTTTCACGTGAAACATTTATGAAAAATTAATCTTTTTCATGAAAGATGTCCTCTTCATCACCAGGTATCCAAGTGATTATTCATGCAAGAATATCATTTCTGAACACTTGTGAAGAGTAAATTGTAAAAACGTCCTTTGATAATCTCCGTAGCGACATTTTTACGTTCTCTTATAAAATGATTTCCTATGTAAGTAGATCATTCCTGAATAAATATAACAAGTTGAATTGTAAAAGTTGTAAATAATATGTGATATCGCAGAAAAGTATTTGTATCTCGGCAGTCAATGCATTATAATATAAGAAGTAAGACATTAATGCGAAAGGGGTTTATTGATGAAAAAGCATATTAAAAATTCTGCATTATTATTATGTATCGTATCTGTTCTGATCATTATTATAAATAAGTTGATCAGCGTTTTTTCACATATGACGGATTATCTGCCAAGCGGCGGTAAATATTATCATTGGAAATATGGAAACATTTATTATACCAAGAACGGTAAAGGCAAACCGATCCTTCTGATCCATGACCTGGATCCTACTGCTTCTTCTTATGAGTGGAAATCAGTGGTCAAAAAACTGGCGGAAGATCATACCGTATATGCCATTGACCTGTTGGGATGTGGCCGTTCTGAAAAACCGAATATGACATATACCAATTATCTGTATGTACAGTTACTAAATGAGTTTATTCCGAATGTAATCAATGAAAAAACAGATGTTATTGCGACCGGCGATTCTCTTTCCTTTGTCGTGATGGCATGCCAGATGGAGGCCAAATATTACGATCACATTGTGGGTGTATGCCCGACAGATCTGTATGAACTGGCAAAAGCACCGGGACGTAGAAAAAATATGCTGAAGTTCCTGATCGAACTTCCAATTATTGGAACGTTTATTTACAATATGGCAGTCAGCAAAAATCAGATTATCGATGCGTTTGTGAACAACTACTATTACAAAGGACACCTGGTTCCACAGAAACTGATTCAGACTTATTACCAGTCAGCACATATTGGTGATGGTGGTGGAAAGTATCTGCTGGCCAGCATCAAGAGCTACTATACAAATATTAATATTGTATCTGCAATCAAAAAGATCAATAACAGTATTTGTCTGATTGGTGGCGAGGAACATCCTTATATCGAGGATGTCATCAATGATTATAAAGAGTTTAATCCGGCGATCGAAGATGCATATATTCCGAATACGACGTGTCTTCCACAGCTGGAGGCTCCGGATAAATTTGTTAAGCTGGTAAATATTTTTTTGCATGCGTAATGCAAATAGAAGAATGAGATATTGAAAAATAAATCAAGTCATCCGGCGAAAAAAAGAATAACGGTGTAAATAAGAAAAAAGAAGTCCGACAGAAATGTTTCACGTGAAACATTTCTGTCGGACTTCTTTTATGTCCTAATGATATTTACTCCTACTTCAACGGCAGTTTCGCCGGTGTACCCGCTTTCCGCGGATATTTTTTTGGTGTATCTTTTACTTTTTTGATACACACTAATGCTCTTCCTAAATCAGAATCCGGCAATTTGAATTTATCCACTTTGACCAGCTTTCCACCCAGAATGGAAATCGCTTTCTTTCCTTCCTGAATCTCTGCATCGGAATCAGCGGATTTGTATGACACAAAGCTACCGCCTTTTGTAACAAATGGCAGACAGTATTCCGTCAGCACTGCCAGATTGGAAACGGCACGTGAAACACAGAGATCATACTGCTGTCTGTGTTTGGCATTGGCTGCCATCTCTTCTGCTCTTCCGTGTACGGCGGTTACCTTCTGCAATCCGAGACTTTCAATCACTTCATTTAAAAAGTTGATTCGTTTGTTCAGGGAATCCATCAGCGTGATCTCCAGATTCGGAAACGCAATCTTTAATGGAAGGCCCGGAAAACCTGCTCCGGTTCCAAGGTCAATGATTTTCAAATCCTGCTCAGCCAGATCAGGGATCACCCGGATCAGAGAGAGACTGTCCAGAAAATGTTTCTGAATGACTTCTTCATATTCCGTAATGCCGGTGAGATTCATTACTTTATTCTTTTCCAACAGCATTTCATAATACTGTAAAAACTGTTCTATCTGATGATCGGTCAGAGTAATGTGTAACTCTTCCAGACCATGTTTGAATTTAGTCAGATCATAACTCATAAGTTTATTTATCCTGTTCCTGTTTTGACTCTTGTTTTTGCTCTTCTTCTTTTTTCTGCTGATAGTGTAACTGTTCCAGATATACTAAAATGACTGAGATATCTGCAGGTGAAACACCGGAAATACGGGAAGCCTGACCGATGGAGATTGGCTGGTACAGATTCAGTTTCTGCTGTGCTTCCATACGAAGTCCGCTGATCTGTGTATAATCAAAGTTCGGCGGCAGCTTCTTGCTCTCCAGTTTTTTGAACTGTTTTACCTGTTTGATCTGGCGTTTGATATAACCGTCATATTTGATGTTGATATTTACCTGTTCACGAACATCCGGTGTCAGCTGTGGACGTTCCGGATCAACCGGTGCCAGGATGTCGTAGTTCAGCTCCGGACGACGGATCAGTTCCGCCAGTGTGGTACCTGTGTTTAACGGCTGGCTGTTGTACTGCGCCATCAGATCCTGCACCGGACCGGAGGCTCCCAGATGTACATTTTCCACACGCTGGACTTCCTGCTCAATCAGCTGTTCTTTCTTTACGACATAGTCATAACGCTCCTGAGGGATCAGACCGACTTCATATCCGTGTCTGGTCAGACGCAGATCTGCATTGTCCTGACGGAGCAGTAAACGGTACTCCGCACGGGAAGTCATCATACGGTATGGCTCATGGTTTTCCTTGGTAACCAGATCGTCGATCAGTACACCGATGTAGGATTCGGAACGATCCAGGATCAGTGGTTCTTTTCCTTTTACTTTCATGGCTGCGTTGATACCGGCGATCAGTCCCTGTGCGGCAGCTTCCTCATATCCGGAACTTCCGTTGAACTGTCCGCCACTGAACAGACCGGAAATCTCCTTGAATTCCAGAGAAGGATACAGCTGACGCGGATTGATGCAGTCATACTCAATTGCGTATGCATTCCTTACGATCTTGACATGCTCCAGTCCAGGTACAGTGTGATACATCGCATACTGTACATCTTCCGGAAGGGAACTGGACATGCCACCGATATACATTTCATTGGTGTGAATACCTTCCGGCTCGATGAATACCTGATGGCGGTCTTTATCGGCAAACTTTACTACTTTGTCTTCTATGGACGGACAGTAACGTGGGCCGGTTCCTTCGATCATTCCGGAAAACAGCGGTGAACGGCTCAGGTTTTCACGAATGATCTCATGTGTTTTTTCATTAGTATATGTCAGCCAGCAGCTTACCTGGTCGATCTGTACCTTTTCCGGATCGGTGGTAAAGGAGAATGGCACGACTCTCTCATCCCCGAACTGCTCCTGCATTTTTGAAAAATCAACGGAACGTTTATCGATACGTGCCGGTGTACCTGTTTTGAAACGGAACATTTCCACACCGTTTGCCACCAGAGAATCTGTCAGGTGATTAGCTGCCTGCAGTCCGTTTGGACCGGTATGGTTTACCACATCTCCGTAGAGACAGCGGGCTTTCAGATAAGTACCTGTGCACAGTACCACTGCTTTTGCGTAATACTCTGCTCCTGAAAACGTTTTCACACCGCGGATAGTTTTGTTCTCCACCATCAGTTCTGTGACCTCTGCCTGGCGCAGTGTCAGGTGGTCGGTGTTCTGTAATACCTGTCTCATTCTGGCGCTGTAATCCGCTTTGTCAGCCTGTGCACGCAGGGAATGTACGGCAGGTCCTTTTGATTTATTTAACATTTTAGACTGGATAAAGGTGTGGTCGATATTGACGCCCATCTCACCGCCCAGCGCATCGATCTCGCGCACCAGATGTCCCTTGGAACTGCCTCCGATATTCGGATTACAGGGCATCATGGCTACGCTCTCAATGCTGATGGTAAAAAGAATGGTTTCCAGTCCGAGCCGCGCGCATGCCAGGGCTGCTTCACAGCCTGCGTGGCCTGCACCGACGATACAAACATCGTAATTTTCTTTTACAACTGGCATATATTTTTCCTCACTTTTTTACTTGCCCATACAGAATTTACTGAAAATCTCATTCACCAGATCTTCTCCTACGGATTCACCGATGATGGTACCCAGTGTTTCATAGGCATTCATCATATCAATGGTAAAGAAATCCTCCGGCATGCCGTCATCAATGCTCTGTAATACCATCTTCAGACTGTTCTCTGCCTCTGCCAGAGCGTTTTTCTGGCGGATATTTGTGATATATACTTCGTCATTGAAGGACAGCTTTCCACTGAAAAACATCTCCTCAATGAGTGCTTCTAGCTCATGGATTCCGGTGTTGTTCTTTGCCGAAATGGAAAGGATCGGTTTGTCCAGACGTTCCTGCAATACAGCGGCATCCGTCTTTGCATCCAGATCGGACTTGTTCAGCAGAACAATGGCTTTCTTGTCCTGAATGGCTTCGATGATCTCCTGATCGTTTTCATCCAATTCTGTGGAG
The DNA here is from genome assembly GCA_022781925.1 of Lachnospiraceae bacterium. GTDB lineage: Bacteria > Bacillota > Clostridia > Lachnospirales > Lachnospiraceae > Eubacterium_I. Next base: position 2,393 of record JALESO010000041.1, on the reverse strand, counting down.
GAATCCACCACATAGATGATCAGATCTGCCTTTTCAATATACTCTCTTGATTTGTTGACACCGATCTTCTCTACGATATCTTCTGTGTCGCGGATACCTGCGGTGTCGATGACATTTAATCCAATTCCGCCGATCTGAATCTGCTCCTGCAAAATGTCGCGGGTCGTACCGGCGATCTCGGTGACGATGGCGCGCTCCTCTCCCACCAGAAGATTCAGCAGAGAGGATTTTCCGGCATTTGGTTTTCCTACGATGGCGGTATTGATACCTTCTTTCAGCATCTTGCCGTTGTCGGAGGAATCCAGCAGTTTCTTTACTTTTGCATGTGCATCACTCATGATCTTATGCAGCTGCTCCGGATAGCCCTCCAGTGATACATGCTCCGGGTCATCCAGTGCGGATTCGATAAAGGCAATCTCATGCAGTACAACGGCGCGGATGTCCTTTATTTTCTCCAGAACGGCGCCCTGCAGCTGACTGACAGAACTCTTCAGTGCGAGCTCATTCTGGGCGTTGATCACGTCGATGACGGACTCTGCCTGGGACAGATCAATACGTCCGTTCAAAAATGCCCGCTTTGTAAACTCTCCCGGTTCTGCCGGACGGGCACCATATTTTAAAACTGTTTCCAGTATTTTTTTCATAACCAGTACACCACCGTGACAGTCGATCTCGATGGTATCTTCGCAGGTATAACTGCGGGGCGCCTTCATGATCAGAAGCATCACTTCGTCGATCACTTCATCACCGTCTACCACATAGCCATAATGAATGGTATGGGTCTCCATATCAGAAACCTTGCGGCTTCCCTTCTTTGGACGAAAAATGCGGTCTGCAACTTCCAGTGCCTCGTCACCGCTGATGCGGACGATTCCGATACCGGAATTTGACATGGCTGTTGCAATCGCTGCAATAGTATCAGTTTTCATATTCTTTCTTCATCTCTCAAATAAATAGAAAAATAAATAATGTTACATCGATATTTGGTGATTTACTTATTATAGTATTTTTATGCTATAACGTAAATAAAACTTTCAAGGGAAAACTGCCGATCATAGCAACAGTTTTTCCCTGAAAGTTTATTTAAATAAATCACAAATTACTGTCTTTTTAATGTAATCACAACGTGTCTGTAAGGCTCTTCCCCTTCGCTGTGTGTAGATACATAACGGTCATTCTGCAGTGCGGAATGGATCACCCGTCTCTCAAATGGATTCATCGGCTCTAAAGATACCGCTTTTTTGGTGCGTTTTACTTTATAAGCGATATTCTTTGCCAGATTCTCCAGAGTATCTTTTCTTCTCTTACGGTAATCCTCGGTATCAAGTTTTACTCTGGTGTATGTATCAGAGTGTTTGTTGATGGCGAGGTTGGTAAGATACTGAAGGGAGTCCAGTGTCTGACCGCGTTTTCCAATCAGAACGCCCATCTCAGCACCTTTCAGTTCTACGTCGTATACATTCTCTTCCTCTGCGGAAGCGTTGATCAGGATCTCAACTTCCAGTCCCATGGCAGCAAATACCTGGGAAAGGAAATTTCTGATGTGATCTGCAACGGTATATTTTTTGCGGGCTTTGATTTTTGCCGGTTTACTGTTAAATCCAAGGAATCCTGAACTGCCTTTTTCCAGCACTTCGTAATCGATCTGATCACTTGTCACACCGAACTCAACCAGCGCGTTTGTAAGTGCATCATCAACAGTTTTTCCCGTGAATTCGATAAAATCCATTACAATGCCCTCCCTATTTTGTATTTTTGTTGTTGAAATCTTTTACAAGATTTGCTTTGGAAGCCATACTTCCTTCTTTGTATTTCTTGTTTGTATCCTGTGCAACGTCCTTGCGGCTGACGGAAGCTGCTTTGTCTGCCATGGATTTGTACTGGATATTACGAGTGTTTACTTTGGCAGCGTTGGCGATCTGCTCACCGGCTACACCTTTTTTCTCGATCTTCTTTTTGTTCTTCGCTGCGGCTTTTGCCTGGTTCTCCTTGATGACTTTCTCAAGATCCATCTTGTCAAAATGCTTGTTCAGCAGGAACTGCTGGAAGCTTCGGATCACGGAACCTGCGATCCAGTAGATACCAACACCGACCGGAAGGAAGAATACGATGAATACAGAGTATAACGGCATCATGTAGTTCATCATCTTCATCTGGCTGGCCATAGCCTCCTGCTGTCCGCCATTGGAAGCTGCCTGCGGCATCAGACGGATGTTCAGGAACTGAGTCAGAGCGGCAAGGATCGGTACGAGCAGAGCAAGGATGATCAGTACATAGTGTCCCTCATGGAAACTTGTAGTGATGATGGTCTTCGGAGAATATACGATATTGATTCCGAGGAAGTTGTTAAAGTGCTCTACTGCGGACTGCGTGCTTGCGATGACATCGGATAA
>JALESO010000038.1 GCA_022781925.1 Lachnospiraceae bacterium | reverse complement strand
TTAGTACGAGAGGACCGGGCTGGACGGACCACTGGTGTACCGGCTGTCATGCCAATGGCATCGCCGGGTAGCCAAGTCCGGAAGGAATAAACGCTGAAGGCATCTAAGCGTGAAGTCCCCCCCAAGATGAGATATCCCATCCTTTTAAAGGAGTAAAAACCCTTGAAGAGTACGAGGTAGATAGGGCAGAGGTGGAAGTGTGGCAACACATGGAGCTGACTGTTACTAATCGTTTGAGGGCTTGACCAAAAGTGAGAAATTGAATGGTGACGGAAAGACACTGGTTCTGTATGAAGTTTTGAAGGTATATATCTTCAATAAAATATAGGGATATAGTTCAGTTGGTAGAACGTTGGTCTCCAAAACCAAATGTCGAGGGTTCGAGTCCTTCTGTCCCTGTAGCAGACACTGAAAAGCAGAAATGTTTTTCAGTGTTTTTTATTTGTTACAGTTTACTCATCATATGTATCCAAATATTGATCATGCTTGCATGAGGAAATATTTGGATACATAATGATGAAGGGAGCGCCTTTTTATGAGCAAAAGTAGTAGCGTAGCTACGGAGAAGTCCTGAAAGGACGTTTTGCGAATGGCGCGTGTGAACTGTAACTTTCTGTTTACCGGTACATTTTCTTGTATAGGTTCTAACTTCCCAAGAGAAAAAAATGATGTATAATAAGAGAAAACAGATTTTGATACAGTAAAAGATGTAGAAAAAGGAGAGGAAGTTTTAGCTTATGAGTATGAAATTTATAATGATTGGTTGTGGCTGGCGGGCACAGTATTTTCTTCGCGCAGCTGAAATACTTTCAGACAGGCTGGAAGTATCAGCGATTGTAATGCATTCGGAAAAACGTGCGCAAGAGATCCAGCAAGAGACAGGGATATTAACAACGACTGATTTGGAAACCGCATTAGATACAAAGCCGGAATTTGCTTTGTTGTGTGTACCGAGAAGTGTTATGAAAGAATGGATTTTGCGACTATGCAAGTTGCAGATTCCCGTACTTTGTGAGACTCCGCCTGGGCAAGATATAGAAGAATTAAATAATCTTTGGAAAGAAGTTCAAATCTTGCATGGAAAAGTTCAGGTTACAGAGCAATATTTTCTGCAACCGTATTATGCAGCGGTTCAGAATGTGATCGACAGTGGGATTCTTGGAGAAATTTCAAATGTATCGATGTCAGCCATTCATGGGTATCATGCCATTAGTATTTTTCGGAAATTCCTTGGAATTGGAATGGAAAATTGTAAAATCAGTGGAAAAACGTATCAATTTCCAGTGACAAAAACAAGAGATCGGGCAGGGTGGCATACGTCCGGAGAAATCTTAACCGGAAATCGGGCACGGATTGATATTATTTTTGAAAATGGAAAAGCTGCATTTTATGATTTTGATGATGAACAGTATTTTTCTCCAATACGAAGTCGTTCCTGGGTGATACAGGGAGCAAGAGGAGAGGTTCGGGGAGATCAGATCTGTTACATGGATCATCAGAATCGTCCGGTAAGCGAGCAGATGCGCAGAGAAGATGATGGAGTTTATAATATAGACGGTTGGAGTCACAGATATATCAGTTTCCGTGGAGAACGAATTTATGAAAATCCATTTCCGGGTGCACGGATAAATGATGATGAGATTGCAGTGACTGATCTTCTGGCTCACATGAAACAATATGTAGAGACAGGAAAAGAGTTTTATCCACTTCGTGAAGGACTTCAGGATGCCTATCTGTCTTTTCTGATGGATGAGGCAGTGAAGAATCCTGGAAAAGAAATCATATCGACAAGCCAAAGCTGGTCTGTCTAAAAAGTTATAAAACAAGTAAAAAATACTGAAATTCTATGTAATAAGAAGCATTTTTCCTGAAACAAGGTTGACAACCAGTAAGCGAATACTTATAATTGCATTGTTAAAAAATATTCAAATGCAAAAACTATGATGAAGAGAGTACGCTGACTGGGAGCATCACAGCGAGCCGGGACGGTGGAAGCCGGTATCAGTACCGCTCAGTGGAAAATCACTTCTGAGTTGCAGTTCTGAAACAAAAAACAGTGTAGATATGGATCATAATTCTATGAAATGATACAGATATCACAGCTGTTTTCAGAGAGTAGGAGCTGACGGTGTTTCCACCGTTACAGGGAACTGGTATCCGGCAAATATGTCGCGTACTTCGAACAGGTGGTTAAAACGATTGTTAAAAGCTTTCGTCCTTTTCGGGACGAAGGCTTTTTATTTTGCAGGAAATTTTATACAATTTTCTGTGAATTATAGAAAAAGGAAAGTCTGATTTTTCTATAATAAATGCGTTCCTGGGAGAATCATAAATGAGCAGAGACAATCTGCAAAGAAATAGGAAAGAAATATAACATGAAATGAGGAGAACAGAATGTACGAAAAAGTTTCAACAAATCTGAATTTTGTGGATCGTGAGAAAAAGACAGAAGAATTCTGGAAAGAAAATGACATTTTCCGCAAAAGTATGGAAAATCGTAAAGAAGGTGAGACATACACTTTCTATGACGGACCGCCGACAGCAAATGGTAAACCACATATCGGACACGTATTAACTCGTGTTATCAAAGATATGATCCCGCGTTATCAGACCATGAAAGGAAAAATGGTTCCGAGAAAAGCAGGATGGGATACCCACGGACTTCCGGTTGAGCTGGAAGTAGAGAAAATGCTTGGCCTTGACGGCAAAGAGCAGATCGAAGAATACGGTCTGGATCCGTTTATCAAGAGATGTAAAGAGTCTGTATGGAAATACAAAGGTATGTGGGAAGATTTCTCTGGAACCGTTGGTTTCTGGGCTGATATGGATAACCCATACGTTACCTATGACAATAACTTCATTGAGTCTGAGTGGTGGGCACTGAAAAAAATCTGGGACAAAGGCCTGTTATACAAAGGTTTCAAGATCGTTCCTTACTGCCCGCGTTGTGGTACTCCGCTGTCTTCCCATGAGGTAGCACAGGGATACAAGGACGTCAAAGAACGTTCCGCAGTGGTTCGTTTCAAAGTAAAAGGCGAGGACGCATATTTCCTGGCATGGACCACCACACCGTGGACACTGCCGTCTAACGTGGCACTCTGTGTAAATCCGGCAGAGACTTATGTGAAAGTAAAAGCTGCTGACGGATATACTTATTATATGGCAGAGGCACTGTGCGACACCGTTCTTGGCAAACTTGCTGACGAAGAGACCGGCACAAAAGCATATGAAGTGCTTGAGACATACAAAGGAAAAGACCTTGAGTACAAAGAGTATGAGCCGTTATTTGACTGCGCCGTAGATATCTGTGAGAAACAGCACAAAAAAGGCTACTATGTCACATGCGCAGATTACGTTACGCTGACCGATGGTACCGGTGTGGTTCACATTGCACCTGCATTTGGTGAGGATGATGCGCAGGTAGGACGCAGATATGACCTTCCGTTTGTTCAGTTAGTAAACGGTAAAGGTGAGATGACAAAAGAGACACCGTATGAAGGTGTATTTGTGAAAAAAGCAGATCCGATGGTATTAAAAGATCTGGAAGAAAAAGGACTGCTCTTTGACGCACCGAAATTCGAGCACAGCTACCCGCACTGCTGGAGATGTGATACTCCGCTGATCTACTATGCAAGAGAATCCTGGTTCATCAAGATGACAGCGGTCAAGGATGATCTGGTCCGCAACAACGCTACCGTAAACTGGATTCCGGAGTCTATCGGAAAAGGACGTTTCGGTGACTGGCTGGAGAACATTCAGGACTGGGGTATTTCCCGTAACCGTTACTGGGGAACTCCGCTGAACGTATGGCAGTGTGAGTGTGGTCATATGGAATCCATCGGAAGCCGCGCAGAGCTGGCTGAGAAGAGCGGAGATCCGAAGGCTGCAGAAGTAGAGCTTCACCGTCCGTATATCGATGCTGTAACCATCAAATGCCCGCACTGTGGCAAAGATATGCACCGTGTACCGGAAGTTATCGACTGTTGGTTCGATTCCGGAGCAATGCCGTTTGCACAGCATCATTATCCGTTTGAAAATAAAGAAGTATTTGAGCAGCAGTTCCCGGCTCAGTTCATTTCAGAGGCCGTAGACCAGACACGTGGATGGTTCTACTCCCTGATGGCAGAGTCCACACTGTTATTCAACAAAGCACCATACGAGAACGTTATCGTTCTGGGTCATGTGCAGGATGAGAACGGACAGAAGATGAGTAAATCCAAAGGAAATGCCGTTGATCCGTTTGACGCACTGCAGAAATACGGCGCAGATGCGATCCGCTGGTATTTCTACATCAACTCCGCACCGTGGCTGCCGAACCGTTTCCACGGAAAAGCAGTTATGGAAGGACAGCGTAAATTCATGGGTACTCTGTGGAATACTTACGCATTCTTCGTTCTGTATGCAAACATTGATGAGTTTGATGCGACAAAATACAAACTGGAGTATGACAAATTATCCGTTATGGATAAATGGCTGCTCTCCAGACTGAATTCTACTGTAAAAGCAGTAGATGACAACCTTGGAAATTACAGAATCCCGGAAGCTGCAAGAGCACTGCAGGATTTTGTAGATGATATGAGTAACTGGTATGTAAGAAGAAGCCGTGAGCGTTTCTGGGCAAAAGGCATGGAGCAGGATAAAATCAATGCGTATATGACGCTGTATACCGCACTGGTAACCATCTGCAAGACTGCAGCTCCGATGATCCCGTTCATGACAGAGGATATTTACCAGAATCTGGTAAGAAGTATTGACAAAGATGCTCCGGAAAGTATCCATCTGTGTGACTTCCCGGTAGTTGACGAGGCAATGATCAATCCGGAACTCGAGAAAAATATGGAAGAGGTACTGAAGATCGTTGTACTTGGCCGTGCAGCAAGAAACAGTGCAAACATCAAAAACAGACAACCGATCGGCGATATGTATGTAAAAGCACCGTTTGAAGTACCGGAATTCTTCGTTGAGATCATTGAGGATGAGCTGAATATCAAGAAAGTAAGCTTCATCGAGGATGTCAGCGCATATACAAATTACAGCTTCAAACCGCAGCTTCGTACCGTAGGACCGAAATATGGTAAATTCCTGGGCAAGATCAAAGCTGCCCTGGAAAACATTGACGGACACGCAGCAATGGCACAGCTGAAAAAAGAAGGTTCTATCACTTTATCTGAAGTGGATGATAGCATCGTTCTGACAGAAGAAGACTTACTGATTTCCGTAGCTCAGACAGAAGGATTTGCTACTGAGACCGGAAATGACATCACTGTTGTACTGAATACAAAATTGACACCGGAGCTGATTGAGGAAGGCTTTGTCCGCGAGATCATCAGTAAGGTACAGACAATGCGTAAAGAGGCAGGATTTGAAGTAATGGATAAGATCGTCCTTTTCTTCAAAGCAGAGAAAACAATCTGTGAAGTATTTGCAGCACACAAAGAAGAAATTCAGAGTGAAGTACTTGCGGTAGATATCAAAGAAGGCGCATTAGAAGGCTACCAGAAAGAGTGGAATATCAACGGCCACAAAGTTGAGTTAGGAGTGGAAAAACAGTAATGAAAAATATTTTATTTGACAAAAAAGAATTCATTAAATGTGTAAAAGACAATGTGAAAACACTTTACCGCAAAACCATGGAGGAGGCTTCCGAACAGGAAGTCTTCCAGGCGGTATCCTATGCGGTAAAAGACGTCATCATTGACAACTGGCTTGCTACCCAGCAGACCTTCGACAAGGAAGATCCGAAAATGGTATATTACATGTCTATGGAGTTCCTGATGGGGCGTGCCCTTGGCAACAACCTGATCAATCTCACCGCATATCAGGAAGTAAAAGAAGCATTGGATGAGATGGGATTTGACCTGAATGCCATCGAGGACCAGGAGCCGGATCCGGCACTTGGAAACGGTGGTCTCGGCCGTCTGGCTGCATGTTTCATGGAGTCTCTGGCAACACTTGGTTACCCTGCATACGGCTGTGGAATCCGTTACCGTTACGGTATGTTCAAACAGAAAATCAAAGACGGTTATCAGGTGGAAGTGCCGGATAACTGGCTGAAAAACGGTTATCCGTTTGAACTGCGCAGACCGGAGCATTCTTTTGAAGTCAAATTCGGTGGTTATGTACAGGCAGAGCCGGCTGAGAACGGACGTACAAAATTTGTTCAGAAAAATTACCAGTCCGTACTGGCAGTTCCGTATGATATGCCGATCGTTGGTTACAACAACAATATGGTAAACACACTGATGATCTGGGACGCTGAGCCGATGGAGTGCTTCGAGTTGGATTCCTTTGATAAAGGTGATTACAGAAAAGCTGTTGAGCAGGAAAATCTTGCAAGAAACCTGGTAGAAGTTCTGTATCCGAATGACAATCATATCCAGGGTAAAGAGCTGCGTCTGAAACAGCAGTATTTCTTCGTATCTGCAAGTGTACAGCGTGCCGTAGCCCGTTATAAAAAATATCATCCGGATATCCATAAACTTTCTGAGAAAGTAACGATCCAGATGAATGATACACATCCGACCGTAGCAGTAGCAGAGCTGATGAGAATCCTTCTGGATGAGGAAGGTCTGACATGGGACGAGGCATGGGAGATCACCACAAAGACCTGCGCATATACCAACCATACCATCATGGCAGAGGCACTGGAGAAATGGCCGATCGAGATCTTCTCCCGTTTGCTTCCACGTATCTATCAGATTGTAGAGGAGATCAACCGCAGATTCCTTCTGGAAGTGGAAGAAGAATATCCGGGAAATCAGTATAAAAAAGATAAAATGGCAATCATCCATGACGGCCAGGTAAAAATGGCACACCTTGCCATCGTTGCAGGATATTCTGTAAACGGTGTTGCAAAGCTGCATACAGAAATTCTGAAAAAACAGGAGTTAAAAGATTTTTACGAGTTGTATCCGCAGAAATTTAACAACAAGACAAATGGTATCACACAGCGTCGTTTCCTGTATCACGGAAATCCGCTGCTGGCTGAGTGGGTATCTAACAAGATCGGTAACGACTGGATCACAGATTTAAGCCATATGGAAAAACTTGCTGTCTATGTAGATGATCCGAAAGCACAGCAGGAATTCATGCAGATCAAATATCAGAATAAACTGCGTCTGGCAAAATACATCCAGGAGCACAACGGTATCGAAGTAGATCCGCGTTCCATTTTTGATGTACAGGTAAAACGTCTGCATGAGTACAAACGTCAGCTCATGAACATTCTGCATGTCATGTATCTGTACAACAAGATCAAAGAGCATCCGGAGATGGAGTTTTATCCGAGAACATTTATCTTTGGTGCAAAAGCAGCTGCAGGTTATAAAAATGCAAAACTGACTATCAAACTGATCAACTCCGTTGCGGATGTGGTCAACAACGATGCAAGCATTGATAACAAACTGAAAGTTGTATTTATCGAGGATTACAAAGTATCCAACGCTGAATGGATCTTTGCAGCAGCAGATGTCAGCGAGCAGATCTCCACTGCAAGTAAAGAGGCATCCGGAACCGGTAATATGAAATTCATGTTAAACGGTGCTGCAACCATCGGTACCATGGACGGTGCAAACGTAGAGATGGCTGAGGAAGTCGGCAAAGAGAACATGTTTATCTTTGGTATGAGTTCTGATGAAGTTATCGCACATGAGCACAATCGTGATTACAACCCGATGGATATCTTCAACCAGGATCAGGAGATCCGTCAGGTACTGATGCAGCTCATCAACGGATTCTATTCCGGAAACGATACTGAGCTGTTCCGTGATCTGTACAACTCTCTGCTGAATACACAGTGCACACAGTTCGCTGATACTTACTTCTGTCTGAAAGACTTCCGTTCTTACGCAGAGGCTCAGGAGCGCGTGGAGAAAGCTTACAGAGACGAGAAAGGCTGGGCTAGACTCGTTATGCTGAATGTGGCTCATGTTGGAAAATTCTCTTCCGACAGAACGATTCAGGAGTATGTGGACGATATCTGGCATCTTGATAAAGTAAAAGTAACTGTAACAGAGCAGTAAATTCAAGTTGAGCGTAGGTGAAACTTGGCGCGTGATTCTGATCAGTGTAAGCTGACGTATTCTTATTAGAATCACTGTGCATTTTAAGTTGGTATACTGTCTGCCGTACACAGAGTGCCCCACCCGATATAGGGATTGGGGTATTCCGTGAAGGCAGGCAGTTTTTTTGTGCCCCGAATCAGGTAAGCTTTTACTTTTTCACTGTACAGGTAGGGATCATTGCCTCGCACAATCCCCCATTCCATCAGCAGGGCACAGCTTCCAGTGACAAAAGGAGCGGCCATGGAAGTACCGCTTTTGGATGTATAGCCACCGCCGGGAGCGGCAGAAATGATATTGACGCCGGGAGCTGCCAGATCCGGTTTGATCCGGTGCTCCATCCGGGTAAATCCACGCCCGGAAAAGGCGGCATAACTGTTGAAAGCAGCATTATAGGCACCTACCGAAATGACTTTGGCAGCAGTAGAGGGAATCGTGAGCGTAGTGGTTTCTGTCGGATATAAGAATCCGGTGCCGCTGCCGATTACGGACTCTCCCGGAAGCCACAGGTCATAGGAACCGGCGGTGATGCGGCGGGGATTAAGCGTCAGTTCCCAGATACCGGCATCTATGTAGCTTCCCCGGGGAATAAAATCCAGATAGATTTCCTGGCTGATGCTGTAGGGGCTTGGTTTTCCGTAATACACCAGAAGTTCGGTCGTTCCGGCGGTAAATCGATAGGTGCCAAGCCGTTCCTGAAATGGCCCGACAATCGTGCCGTTCGGATGGCGCAGGGTTACTTCAATTTCATCCGCGTAAGATTTCCAGAGTTGAAGATTCAGACCGGATTCATAATCACTGACCGAAAATGGAATGGTGACGGGGGAACTATTTGGGAGAAATGATCCGGAAGTGTGAATCCGGGAAGCACCTTCGTTTCCGGTGCCGGTGACAATGCAGGACTTCCAATAAGAAGATACATTATCAAGGTAAGTTTCCAGCAGGGTTGCACCGTCATGGGAACCGTAATTATTACCAAAACTTAAGTTAATGGCCACAGGCATCTGCCATGAAAACGCTTTTTGCAGGACATAATCTACCGCACGCATCAGTTCCGTAGTGCGGGGAAAACCATCCGGATCGGAAATGCCAAGTTTTACGATCAAAAGGGAACTTAGCGGGGCAACACCGCGGTACTGGCCGTCCGATGCACGTCCGTTTCCGGCAGCAATTCCGGCTACATGTGTGCCGTGGCCGGATAAGTCCCGGCTTGGGACAAGTTGGTATCGTTCCTGAGACGAGGGCGCTTGCAGGGCTTCGTTGATTTCAGCTTGCGTGAAAATCCGGTCAAGGCTCTGATCCCAGAGTTCAAGGATCCGGGTGGTGCCGTTTGCGTTGCAGAAATCCGGGTGGGCGTAGTCAATGCCGGAGTCGATGATGGCAGTGATGATACCGGAACCATAGAGATTGTTTCGTTCTGGAGCAGGTGTTGTCTGAAGTGGCGTGATACAGGAAGCCGATCGCCCGCTATTGACAGCAAAAAAAAGCCGTTTCGGTTTTTCCATGTATTCAATTTCCGGGCGTTCTGATAAGGCATCCAGAAGATCGGCAGGTACTGTCAGAATGCCATATCCATTTAATAACGGATGGATCGTGATCTGTGGAAACAGTTCAGGAAGCAGATCAAAGCCACCGGAGGCTTTCACAATCACTTCCCAGCTGCGGGAAGCAGTATCATATCCAACATTCAGTTCTAAAGATTTTTCGCGTTCTTCCGGTGTGGCGTTCAATGCCAGATTCAGGAGATTTTCTAATTTTTCATTATTCATGATAGCAGATTCCTTTCCTGAAAGTTTTAAAAACTGTAATCATATGATTTGGGTGTCAAAACACCCAAATCTTGATTATACGGATTGCTCCGTGCTTTCATATTATTGTATATGTGCAAAATGTAGAAAATACATCCGGAGCAAGATTATTTTGAAAGAAATGTATCGTCTACAGCCCTTGAAATAGCTGAAAAATGTGCTATTTATAGCTTTTCTTATGAAAGTTATGATAGCACATTTTGATATTTTACTATAGGACATATTTTGCTATGTGCCGTTGTGTTTCTGGAAACGCAATGTTATACTGATAATAATACAGAAAGGCAGGTGCAGCACTGAGATGACAAAAACAGTCAGTATAGGAAAACAGGATTTTGCGAGTCTGAGAGAACAGAACAGTTTTTATATTGATAAAACGGACTTGATCCGGGCATGGTGGGAATCACAGGATGATATTACATTGATCACACGTCCGCGACGTTTTGGAAAAACTCTGAATATGGATATGCTAAAATGTTTTTTTTCAAATCAGTATGCTGACAGAGGAGATTTGTTTGAAGGTCTTTCTATCTGGACCGAAGAAAAATGGAGGGGATTGCAGGGCACGTATCCTGTACTTTTCCTGAGTTTTGCGGCAGTGAAAGCAGATCAGTTATCAGAGGTGAAAAAACAGATCAATATGCAGATTGCACGGTTATATGAGGAACACCGCTATCTTCTGGATGGAAATTTGCTTAGTGAAAATGAGAAAGCAATGTATCGAAACGTATCGATGTATATGGAAGATGCGGAAAGTTCATTTTCAATCAATTTATTGTGCCAGTATCTGTATCGCTATTACGGGAAAAAAGTGATTGTGCTGTTAGATGAATATGATACGCCCATGCAGGAGGCATATGTACACGGTTATTGGGATACGTTTACCTCTTTTTTAAGAAGTCTTTTCAATGCGACATTCAAATCAAATCCATATCTGGAACGTGCAGTTTTGACAGGAATTACACGGGTATCAAAGCAGTCTATTTTTTCTGATCTGAATAATTTGAATGTGATTACGACAACGTCGGATGAATATGCCACTTTTTTTGGTTTCACAGAACAGGAAGTATTTCAGGCACTGGACGAATTTGGCCTGGCAGATAAAAAAGAACTGGTGAAACAGTGGTATGATGGATTTACATTTGGTAATCATACGGATATTTATAATCCATGGTCAATCACAAATTATCTGGATAAAAAGAAAATCGGGGCGTACTGGGCGGCGACCAGTTCCAACACGCTGATCAACAGCCTGATTCAGCAATCAGCAACCGATATGAAAGAAAAAATGGAAATTCTTTTGCAGGAAAAAGAGATTTTGGTTACCTTTGATGAACAGATTGTTTTCGAACAGTTACAGCAGGATAAAAATGCAATTTGGAGTCTGCTGCTTGCCAGTGGATATCTGAAAGTGTTGGAAGTGGAACAACGTGGCATTTTGCTGGAACCGTGGTATCATCTGAAAATCACAAATCTGGAAACACTTGGAATGTTTACCGGAATGTTTAAAAGCTGGTTTTCGGATTCAGATTGTAATTATAATGCGTTTGTTCAGGCATTGCTGCAGGGAAATCTGAAAGAGATGAATGTATATATGAATGATGTGGCACAGGTTACATTCAGCAGCTTTGATACCGGACGGCATCCATCGGGAAAGGCACAGCCGGAACGATTTTATCATGGATTTGTACTTGGATTGCTGGCAGAACTTCGGGAACAGTATGTGTTGAAATCGAACCGGGAAAGTGGATATGGCAGATATGATGTGATGCTGATTCCGCGGGATTTCACAGAACAGGCGTATGTGTTGGAATTTAAGGTGCATGATCCGGAAGAAGAGGAATCTTTGCAGGAAACAGTACAGGCGGCATTAATGCAGATTCAGGAAAAACAGTATGATGCGGAGTTGTTGGAGCTTCATATAAAACCGGAGCAGATTCATCATTATGGATTTGCATTTGAGGGAAAAATAGTATTGATCGGGGGACGATAAAGAATGAATATAAAAATCATAGACGAAAAAGAACAATTTGCACAGTGTGAAACATTTGAAATCACACATCTTTTATGGGGGACAAAAGCAATTCCAAAAACATATGGAAAAATTGCCTGTTGGAAAGAGCATGGATTTCTGGTGGAAATGACCTGTGAAGAAGCAGATCCGCTCCGGACCTATCTCAAAATGAACGATCCGGTGAGCCAGGACAGTGGAATGGAGGCATTTCTTGGTTTCTGGTCAGAAGAGACACCTTTGTATGTCAATGTTGAGATGAATGCAAACGGAGCCACATTGATACAGTCTGGGACAGAGCGTACGGATCGGACATTTTTCACAGAAGAGCAGATCAGAATTTGTCAGCCGCAGGCGGTCATTGAAAAGAATTGCTGGAAAATCTGTTTCTTTCTGCCGTTAGAACTGCTGGAAGAAATTGGTGGTCCGATTCCGCAAATTGCCGGTACAAAAATTGCCTGTAACTTTTACAAAGTGTGTGAAGGCGGTAATGCCGAACAGATTCATTATGCAAGTTATTCGCCGGTAGATGTGCCGGAACCGGATTTTCACAGGCCGGAATTTTTTGAAACCGGAGAATTGCAATA
>JALESO010000019.1 GCA_022781925.1 Lachnospiraceae bacterium | reverse complement strand
AGTATACTCATCCAAATAATCCAGCATTTTGATTGCTTTTACCTTGCTGTCGCCATTTTGACAGGCAGTTAAAAAGTTTTGGATACGGTCAATCAATTCTTTATGCTGTGTATCGATAGTTTTATTTCCTGTAATTAAATTATCATCAAAAGTAATATTTAAATCGTAAGTCATAATCTGATCTCCATTTCTTTTATATATTCTCTTGGAATTATTTGTGTCTATCAGTTTCATATTAGCATTATCTGCTTAGTCTTCTACAGGAACAAAAACATCTTTTCCCAATCCACAGATTGGACATACCCAGTCATCTGGAATATCCTCAAATGCAGTTCCTGGAGCAATACCTCCGTCTGGATCTCCTACTTCCGGATCATAAATATAGCCACATGGTCCACATTCATATTTTTTCATAGTCATTTTCTCCTTTTCCTGTTGATTTATTTTTGTTACTAGATTTCCACCGTATTTTTCAGTGTTTTGTCTCTTCGTTTTCTACATTTATATTATACATAATAATTTCACTATTTTCAATAACAGTAATTGTTAATATTTTATGTTTTCAGATCTATTCTTGTCTGCATCAACTATTACGCAACAAGTAGATTTTACACGATTTCTGAAAACATAGCAGTGCATTGTTCTTTCTCATGCAGCATCATTTATTACCATATATCGGTCTAATTTCTTTATATCCACTATTATCCAGTCCGCCTTTTCCACATCCATAATCATTCATCATAGTTTTAATCCTCCATCTCTTCTGATTAATCGTTTTCTTTTTGATAATTATAATTTACATCAAAACATGGGGCATAAAAACCCCACCATATCCTGTAATTATTTACGGTTTTATTTAGCAACAACTGCAAAATCTGCATCTACCACACTCAATCTCCCATTATCCTTACTCTAAATCAACAAAAATAGCACCCAGAAAGCATTTTTAAAATGCCTTCCAAGTGCTCCATCACTACTCAGTTTACTTCTTTTTCTCTCGCTCTAACTGCATTTCCAAATATTTTGATACCGGCTTTCCTTCTTTTGCTGCTATTTCTGCCTGATGCCGACGTAATCTTCCAACAATGGATTTTTTCTTTCCAAGTATCTCTTTTTTAAGCTCAGAGGCTTCCTGGTCATTATCAGGTACACTCATTCCACCAGAAGTCCTTGCATTTTTCTTCTGCAGAAGTATTTTCTGATAGTGTTCAATCCTCTCCTGATGATTCTCTTTCACCGGTTCCTGATCTTCTTCCGCTTTCTCATAATCGCGGATCTTCTGCTTTGCAATCTCATCAAAACCTGCTTTTCCTGTCTCTGTGACTAGCTTTCCATAACTATCCAAAATAACTTTATTTGCCTGATCATGGAATTTCTGGTGTTCCATGAGATAAAACTGTTTCCCGTCCATAATGAGAAAATCCGTTACCATCCAGCTTCCCTCATAGCCTTCAATCTGATAATCCTTTGTATCTGCAGCTATCACAGCTCCATCTGATACAAGATTGAAAGATCCGGATATTTTATGTGGACCATCCGCATCCATATAATAGGCAGAAACTTCTCCGTTTTGGTTTATGGTCAGTACGTCACTTATCTTTACGGTATCTTGCAGATGTTTCCAGATCTCCATCGCATTCTTCCACTCTTTGGCATGCTTAAGATAGATCTGTTGGTAATCTTGTTCCCTGATAGGATTTTTTTGTTCCAGCACCTCAAAATAAGATAGCTGCCATGGAGCTTTTGTCTGGTCTTTTACCCGGTATACTGCAAACTGACTCATAGTACCTGC
Organism: Lachnospiraceae bacterium; assembly: GCA_022781925.1. Lineage (GTDB taxonomy): Bacteria > Bacillota > Clostridia > Lachnospirales > Lachnospiraceae > Eubacterium_I. Next base: position 37,869 of record JALESO010000019.1, on the reverse strand, counting down.
GCCCTTCCTTTCGATTTGATCTGTTTTTCTGCTTTCTCCAGTGGTTGATCTGGCTTGGTACGGTTCTGATTCATTCCCATCAGATCCTGCAGGTCTGAAATTGCTTTCTGCACCAATAGGTGATCTCTGTAATAAGGTTTATGATTAATTTCATCTATCTGCACCATACCATCCTTGATCAAGGGCTCCATGCCAATGTAATCGCTGCCATCCTGTATTTGGAATCCAATTCCTCTTAATCCATGCACTGCGTCTCCCAGATGCTTCTGGTAAAAATCCCATGCTTCTTCTAAGGTTTGGTATTCCCAAAAATCCCCTGAAATCGGGTAATCCATATCATCTGCCACATAAAAGGAAATCGTATCGTTCGCATGTGCATCCAGAAATTTCTGCTTTTCTTTCTCCGTCAGCAGCTGCTGTACTTCTTTTTCTATGGAATTGATCAGATTACTGCTGGTCTTGCGGATCACATCCATAGATGCCTTTTAAAATCATAATATCTCAATAACATATAGCTTTGAACATCGCTAAAAGAAGCATTTCTTTAGAATATCTTCTTTTCATACAGTGTACTTTTGTGGTCGTTTTATATGCAAATTATATCGTTCACTTTTGTGGTTGTCAATAAAGTAGCTAAAAATAATACCACTTTTGTACTCTTTATGGTAATATATCTATAACCAAAATATGGAGGTACATTTCATGTCTAGCGAAATTAGCATTGGGGAAAAAATTAAGACTTATAGAAAATTGAATAATATGACGCAAGAAGATTTATCTAAGGAATCTGGTTTATATGTGTCTACTATAAAAAAATATGAAACTGGAGAAAGAAAACCTAAACCTGATCAGTTACAAAAAATTGCAGATGCCCTTGGTGTCAGCGTGACAGTATTCTTAGATTTCAATATCAATACCATAAGCGATGTATTATCCCTTATAATAAAACTTGATGAGCAGGCTCCATTGAAAATATCTTCTGATACAGACAAAGATGGTAACTATATACAAGAGAGTATACAAATCTCTTTCGATGATCAGAATATTAACAAGGCCATTTGTTCATATTTAGAATATAAAAAACAACTTTCACAGATGCCCCATACTCAAGCAGCTACTCCAATGAGTGAAAATCAGCTTAGTACTCTTGACAAGGAAAAAAATAGATTACTTTTAAAGAATGATCCTATTAAAAAAAATCACTAACTCCCACATACAACAAATGATCCCGACTTCACATAATCACATGAAGTTGGGATCATTTTTCTCATATCAGATTTCTTTTTCTGCTATAACTTTTAAAAAATTTTGGTGTAAATTTGGTGTAAATCTGTGTTTTTACATTCCACAAATCCAGTAAAATCAATACTTTGCAGGAATTCCTTCGCTTACGATTTTGTAAGATACGGATGTGAATCGGTAAGATAGGGAAAAGAGAATGTGTTCAAACAGTAGCTAATGAAACGAGAGCAGGAGATTTTGTCCCGGCGGCTAACAATCGCCTGCCAGGAAAAAATATCCTGCCTGCACAAACTGGAATTGTCACTCTACACATACAGCAATCGCAGTACAAATTCCACTATTTGTATCGCATTCAGATACGCTGCACGCTGATATTCCTAAGACACAATCAACAAGTGCCGTTAATACTATTTTGTCTCCAGCTTTTGAGACGGGTTTCTTTATTTCAATTTTTCCATTTGAATCAATTACTGTATTCATAAAAAAGTTAATTGGCTGAATAATCGTTCTTTCAGTTCCAAGCGCATGATTTATATTATCCAAACAGTTCGGATGATTAGAACCATTTTGATAAAAGAAATCATACATCTTCTTACTGCATGATGGAAATAATAAATCATGAGCACCGACGTCATCGCTTTCTACCCTGAACATCGGCTTATATTGATTTGAATAAATAATACTGCCGACAGCTATTTTCAGTGATTCATTGCAATCTATTGTTACAGATGCAGAAACATATTCATCGTGTGTTCCTTTTATTTCTGCAAAAAAATCAGCTACCTGTCCACCATCTACATCAATAATCTCTATTTTTTGTCCTTTATTTACATCAATTCGTATGCCACTTTGTGGCTGAATTAAATACTTATTCATGGGATATAGCTCCTTTGCAACTTCCGATTGTTCTACACTTTCTCATAATCTAACATTCTTTTGTTCTTCCATATATAATTCAGCTATATATGATGGTCCATTGCACCAAAGTTTTGTTTTCTCATCATATAATGCTTTACCCGTCTTGGAACACAAAAAATCTGTTAACACTTCTTTTCTATCCCTACCGGTTTCCTCAGCAATTTCATCTGTTACCATAGTAATAAGAAGATCTATTGTGTAATCCATTTTTTCTTTTGAAATTGTTACTTCAGCCATACCTTCTCACCTTCCACAAATTTCAAACATTCAATAGCTGCTTCTGTTTTGAAGCAATATTGATCTTTTAGTTTATTAGGTAACAATTGCTTAATACAAAAATCATCTGCTTCCTTATCCCCTGCAGTTCCAAACGCACCAGCAAGATAGGCAGTAAGTGTAGCATTGGTTGCATCATCCGCAATCTTACCTGCAATAACATCATATTTTTCCATGTCATGTTCAACTTCAACAAACAACTTTTTCTTGCGGTGAGCCGCAATACAATGCAACCAATCAACATCCGCTTTTTCAAAAATATGTATTTCAAGCTTTTGGGAAAGTTGTAACTCAAAAGTTGAAATATACCCATAATTTTGATTTTCCTGAATTTTACCTGCTGCCATCGCCTTAACTATTGCAGTTTTTAAAAAGTTTTCTGCCTGTTCCTTTGATGTGGTTAAATAAAATCCCTGACCAAAGTCTTTTCTTTTAGCACATTTGGTAAGATCTGGTTCTTTTACTTCACAATAACTTCCATGATAGAGAATAAATCCGTCTTTTAACTCAAGCATTAATCTTTATCCCCTTTCCATCAAGAAATTCTACGATATCTTCTAGTACAGCCTCGTCACCTTCACAATGAAAAATACCATAGCCTTTTTCTATATATCCAAGAACATCTACTTTTTTAAATAAGTCAATAATTTGCTCAATTGATAAATGCCATTCTTCTGAAGCAAGTCGAATTAATCTTGTCTGCATAAAAGTAATTTCTGCTTTCTCGCTCATTATGAACTCCTCCTAACTGACTTCCGATATACTATTCTTTTCCTAGTATATCATACCCATATAAGAGTTTTCCATATCATTCACAAACATAACATTATAACAAAATAGATTCCGAATCATATATGAAACCGGAATCTATTTATATTTAATACTTATACGAAACTACATTTAGCTAATATTATTTTGCCAGCTTAATATGAAATCAAAGTATAGCTTAATGCTTAGCCTTCATATATCGGCTCAAAATCGCTTGCATCATGCCCACAGAGAGGACATGTATAATCTGCCGGCAATTCACTTCCCTCGTATACATAATTGCAGATTTTACATCTCCATCCAATAATCTTCCTGTCTTTGGATACCTCTTTTTTCTTCGGTTTTACACGGTTCTGATAATCTGCATAGGTAAGTGGTGCGTTGTCATTCAGCACTTTCGCATCCATAACCTCTGCAATAAACAAAGTATGTGTTCCCAGATCATGCTGTTCCACAACTTTTCCGCTGATCACAGAACATGCATGCCACCCCATGTACGGTACATTATTATGATCCGTCGGCATAGGCAGTTTATCAAATTTGTCCACATCTCTTCCCGACTGGAAACCAAAATGACTGATCGTTTCAAAGGAACACTGCTCGTCCAATAAACTCAGTGCAAAGATACCGCTCTCTTTGATCAACTCACAGGTATAATTACTGTTCAGTACAGAAATGGCAATTCTGACTGGATCATTTGCCACCTGTATGCAGGTATTGGTAATGCAGCCATTCGCCTTTTCTCCGGAACGTGTTGATAACATAAAAACCCCATACGACAAATTATAAAGTGCCTTTTTCTCCATAGTATAAATCCCCTCTCTTTTCATTTGAACTTTTGTCAGATACCCTACAATACGTTCTTTGCTTCTTTCCACTTACCATCTCTGAGCAGTGCATTGATCCGCACTTCCTTTTCCACACGGATGCGCTCTGCCTCAAAAATGTCACTCTCGAAATATTTTTTATAAATACTCTTGCGATATGCCCTGCCGCTCTGCTCGCGGACCGTGCCGTTCTCAAGTAATAAAATACGGTCTGCACAGTTTGCAACGTTATAGAAATCATGTGTTACCATGAGTACCGTTCCCTGATACTCTTTGATTGCTTTTTCAAGGGCAATCTGCGCATAAGTATCCAGATGACTGGACGGCTCATCCAGGAACAGTATTTCTGCATCTGATTCGCACAATGCTCGAAGCTGTTTGATATTCCGCTCACCGCCGGAAAGCTGTTCCGGATCGTCGTCGAAAATCTGGGTGTAATATCCGATGCGGCCATCCTCTGACTTCATGTTCTCATAGATATCCTTCAACATGCTGGACTTTCCGGTTCCATTTGCTCCTACGATGGCAACCTTTTCACCAGCCTTGATATCAAAGGAAACATTTTTCAGTAATTCCCGGTCAAAGGAAAGTGCATAATCTTTCACGGAGATTACAACCGTCGCATGTTCCGGGTCAAAATCTTCCGGCCGCTCCACCTCCGGGAACGTAAAGTCATATCCATGGTTTTCAATAAACGGATTCTTACACTGTCTTGCCTGAAGCCGCTCCAGATAAGATACACGGGCTTTGAGCTGTCTTCCTTTTGCCGGATTATCAATATAAGTTGCTTCTGAACGGATCTTCTCGATCAGTTTCTCCTGTACAGCGATCCACTCCGCATCCTTGGTGGCCTGCTCTGCCATCTGTACCTTTGTCTCAAGCATCGCCTGATTGTATTCCGCAAAAGTACCCGGGAACTCCTGCAGTTCCTTGTTTTCCAGATGCAGGATCTTGTTGAAACACTGGCTTAACAGCAGCCGGTTATGGGAAATCGCAATGACGGTTCCCTCATAGTTGTTGATCAGTTTGGAAAGACCAATGATATTTTCAAAATCAAGGAATACGTCCGGCTCGTCCATGATCAGCAGCTGCGGCTTTAAGAGCATACTTTTGATAATTGCCAGAAGTTTGAATTCCCCGCCGGAAATTTTCTTCACAGAAGTATCTTCCAGTGCTGTCATCCCTGCGATTGCAAGTTCTTTTCGGATATTGGAATCATAATTGTAAGCGTCAATAGCATCCATCTCATCCAGCACGACCTGATAACGGCCATACACTTCATCCATATCCTCTGCCGTCTCCATCTCCGCACAGATCGCCTCTGATTTTTTCTGCAGTTCCACAAATGGTTTTGCCAGAAAATCAAAGGCGGAGATATCCTCTGATTCATGTTTTACAAACTGCGGAATATAACCGATTCGTGCGGCTTCATCCTTCTCAATTTTTCCGTCGTATAAATAGTCATCCGTGTGGATGATCATGTCGATCAGTGTACTCTTACCGGTGCCATTGCTGCCGATGAGTGCTGCGTGATCGCCCTCCACGATTTCAAAACAAATCTCATTATATAAATTCTTCTGTGGAAATCCAAAGGAAACATCTGTAAATTTAATCATTCTGTCCTATACCTCATATTTTTCTTCAAGTTCTTCTGATTCTGTTTCACCTTCCTGTCTTTCGAGTAAAAACTATATTTCACTCAGGAAGTACAGTTACGCATTATTTGGTTTATTTTATCAGCAAATCTTTTCCGAAACAATAAGAATTTCAAACAAACATAACTTCACATATTTTTCAGGGGAAAATTTTATAAAATGCAAATATACCCTTACACCAAAAAGCCCCCGGCATTTCTGCCGGAGACTTTCCTTTTTCCTGTTCTATATTGCCTTATTTAAGATCAGCTTAAAACTGAACCTGTCCATTTACTACGCGGTAGTTTACTCCACCGTAATTTACATAACCGGTAAATCCAAAGTCTACCTGGCCGCCGGTGATCTTCCACCAGCCGTATGCGTTTGGTGCAAGGCTGTTGTAGTTGAAGTTGATAGCTCCGTTTTCTACATACCACCAGCCGTATGCGTTCTGCACCAGTCCGGTTGCCTGGAAGTTGATAGCTCCGCCTTCTACATACCACCAGCCGTATGCGTTCTGTACCAGTCCGGTGTAGCCGAAGTTGATGGCACTTCCTTCTACATACCACCAGCCGTATTTGCTGTCATATACAAGGCCGTTTGCTGCAAAGCTGACTGCTCCGTTTTCCACATACCACCAGCCATATGCATTCGGTGCAAGTCCGGTATAACTGAAGTCTACGATACCATCTTCATTGATGTACCACCAGCCGTATGCATTTCCTGCTACGGTTACCTGTTTCTGAACCACGCCATTTACCAGGTTGTACCATGTATCACCTACCTGAACCACGTCTGTGATGTACTGACGCTGTCCGTCCACATAATATACATCCTCGCCGTCTACGTTGTAGATACCGGTCTGATAAGAACTTACGGTTGTACTTGCGATGCATACTGTATTTTCCAGTACAGTTGCATATACATCAACGGTATAATCTGCATTCAGATCAAGATCATCTGTCGGAATGGAGATGGTATTGGTCAGTGTAGTTGCTGCTCCTGCGGTCTGATAATCTGTCACATCCGCTACTTTTACGCCATTCTGAGTAACTACGACTTCCACCGGGATGCGCAGATCCGGTGTGGAAACTGTGCCGTCCAGAGCCATTACCTGATTGAGGTAATCAGAAATCTTATCTCCCACTGCAACATTGTATGTTACTTCCAGTTTGTCTGTTACATTTACGTCTGCAGTTCCGCTCAGGATCTCTGCAGAATCTTCTGTATGATACATATGGCCTGTTACATATGCGAGAGATGGTACAAACTGCGGCAGATAGAAAATATTATCATGTGCGCCCACATCGATCAGATGGAAATGCTCCACTCCTTTTTCTGTCAGCACGCGGCTTAACAGTTCCTGATCATCATAAAATGCATACATATCCTGATTTCCGCATGCAAGGAATACGGAAAACTGATTCAGATATCCGTCCGGAGTCTGTGCTGCTGCCGTATATCCATTCTCTACCATACGGATCGCGCCGTAGAAACTGATGACACCGGAGAACAGATCAGAATTGAACATACCGATATTTACGGATCCGCCACCGCCCATGGAGCAGCCGGATGTCATTCGATATCTCTCATCATCAATGGTACGGTACCGTTTATCAACGGTCGGAAGCAGATCATCTGTAACCATGTCCGCATATTTTCCACCCCAGAAGCTTGATTTTGTCGGATCATCCGGGATCACTACGATCATCGGCTCGATCTCACCGGCTGCGATCGCTTCATCCAGCACCTGGTCGATTTTGTCAATGGCATAGGTCGTACTCTGGCTGTTGATTCCGTGGAGCAGATATAAGGTCGGGTAACGCTGTGCATTTCCCTCATCATAATATCCCTCCGGCAGATATACACGGAATGTCTGTGTCGTTCCGTCCAGTGCCTCGGATACATAATCATCCTGGAAGAATCTGGAATGGCTTCCGTACATGATCGCCTGTCCATCTTCCACTTTGTAATATTCGGATACTTCCGGATCGTTCAGGATTTCAACGGTCTCGCCGTCTTTTTCGCCTGTGATCACGCGGGCTGCCTGATAATTGTACAGATCTCCGTCTACAAATACGCCCACGCCGGTATCGGTAACCTTGATGTTGTCGTATGCAGCCATCCAGTCAGATGCCTGTGCCACACGTCTTGCTCTGTCATATCCGGATTCGTAATAATCTACACTGAGAGTATTCTGATAAGCCTCGATATTCTCTGTTTCCAGTGCTTTCTGCTGTGCAGCTGCTGCCTCTTTTACCGCACCGGCGATATCGTCAGATGCGTATACGGATGGTTTTCCTGCTGCTTTGTTGTAAGCTGCTACGGTATAGATTCCTACCGGTCCCTGATACCAGCCACCGCCACCGCTGCTGTTGCAGGTACGGATCGCAATGGTATTCTTTCCACCATAATTTAAAACGCTGGAATCCAGTGCATATACATTATTTACATCCCACGGGTTGGATCCGTCATAGAATCCGACACCTTCGTCATTAAAGTTGATACCATTGGAACCGATGAGTTTTCCATTGATGTATACTTCATTTGACTCATCAAAACAGCCGACTGCCACAACCAGTCCTTCTGTCTTGAAATCTTTTTCTTCCGGCATATCAAAGGTTCTTACATACCATGCATATCCGGAATAGTTGGCATTTCCGCCCAGAGACTCATCAAAATCTGCAGTCCACCATCCAAGACATGGCTGAACAACGCCCCAGCTTGTATATTCCTGCTCTGTAAGGTTTGCTACTTTATCCAGTTCTACGGTACTTGTATCATTTCTCTTGTATGATTTGTAAGCTTTAAAATACCAGTCCCCCATCAGGTCAACCTGCTGCTCATTATCTGCTGTACCGGTATCCTGTACTGCCACCATGGACAGGCTGCCTGCCTGATGAGACATTCCCATAAAGGATACATCTGCAGTCAGTGTGGTGTTGATTCCGTCTGCCATTTTAGCGGTATCCAGATCAAAGCTGATCTTTGTGCTCTCACCTGCCACAAGTTCTTTGGCATTTTTTGTCTGGGTATCTAAGATCTCTCCGCTGTCCGGATCAGACATCTGAACGGTTACTTCCACTTCCGGCATTTCTTTTGCAAATTTTGCAATATCTTCCTTCATGGTCAGTGTCACTTCCGCTTTTGCGGATTTTACATCAGAGGTAACCGCCTGCGGTGCACAGCTGAGGGATGCGTCATATACATTTTCGGTAAATCTGGTGCTGAAACGGTTCAGGGAACGTCCCAGTGCAGAGAGATAATAATCTGCATCTGCATTTCCTGCCAGTACCGCATATTCCGCATACTGAAGATCGGATGTTGCTCCGCCATAATTTCTGTAAGCCTCTGCATATGCTCCATATGCACCGGAATTTACTTCCAGTTTGTATCCGATATCTTTTGTTCCTCCGGCTGCTGTCGTAGCTGCATCGCCATTCGGAGCGTCAATGTAATAATAGTAGTTACCGCTTCGGATCACAGAACTGTTCGGCAGATTGTCTGTGATGACACCTTTTTCCAGATATGGATTTGCCTCACTGATAAAATCTCCCATATGTGCACCGATTCCGTAGAACAGATCTGATTTTGCCACCAGTGCATTCTCATATGCCATGTAACCGCCCACGTTCACACCGAGAATCGCGCGGTACTGTTTGTCCGGGATCACGGAATATTTTGCCTCCACATCCGCAACTACTTCCCCAAGCAGTGCGTCATAATCCTGTGTCTCGGTAAACTCCGGCATAACTACAACCATCGGAATGGCATCTTCACCGTTCATAATGCTGTCCAGTGTCTCTGCGATTCCATCGTTGATATAAGTGTCAGCACTGTAACCATCATACGGCATCAGATAAACAGTCGGATAATTCATATCCTCACTGTATCCGTCCGGCAGATAGACTTTGTATGTCACAATGCCATCGTCCTTCACTGCGCCGTAAGTGGCAATGCCACTCCCCTTCGTTCCGGTTGTCTCTGATACAATTTTCCCCGCTGTATCATCTGCTTTTACGGCCTCTTTGCCGCCATCCGCCGGTTCCTTCGCTGCTTCGGCTGCAAATGCAGTTCCCGGCAGACAGGATGTGACCATCGCTGCGGACAGTACACACCCCAATACCTGTTTCGCTTTCATAAAACTCCTCCTTTATCCCAAAAGCGGTTGATAGTTTTATTGTACAAATACAGGCACATTTTTAATACCCGGATTGCCGCCTTTAAATTTGATCTTTTTTGACATTATTCCGATGTTCCCTGCGGTACTGGGTCGGCGTCCGGTCAAATTCTTTCCGAAACTGCCGGTTGAAGTGTTCCAGGTTACGGTAACCGATGATCTCACAGATCTCACCAACCTTCAGACTGCTCTCCCGCAGCAGGCGGCAGGCAAGCTCCAGGCGGTATTTTACCAGGAGTTCCGTAAAGTTACACCCGGTATTCTGCTTCACCATTCTGCTGAAATACGACGTACTGTAATTGAAGTATGCCGCTGCATGTTCCAGCGTGGCATCCGCATAATGCTCCTGCAGGTACCGCATGATCTTCAGTTCTTTTTGACTATTTTTGTCCGGAATATAATACTTATTGTAGTTTCTGAGTAAAAGAATAAACAGACAGGACACCAGATGTTTCAGCATTTTGTCATAGTATTTGCGATGTTTATAATAATTCAGGAACATTGCCTTGATACAGCGCTCGATCGTATCGTCTTCCTCATTTCCGGTGCGGAAGAACAGATAGTTGTCCTCCTTGCGCTCCAGCAGAGCATCCTGAAAAAAGCGGGACAGCAGATTGTCCGAAGATAAGATATCAAAAAATTTATACTGAAAGGTGCTTTTCTTGAGCATGACATTGATGACGATGCCGTCATCACTCATGACTTCCAGCGAATGGCAGACTCCGTCCGGCAGGATACAGATATCGCCGGGCTTCAGTTCCATGACAGCTTCTCCGCTGATGCGGTGCCGTGCATGTCCGCTCACCACACATACAATCTCAAAATACCGGTGCGCATGCAGATAAGCCGGTGTATAACGGGAATGCTTCCACACCGCAATGTCCGTGTTCAGATCAAAGATCGGTGTCGTTTCCCCGTAAATCTCAAAAGTGTCATACAGATCCGGAACCACCAGCCCTTGCTCCCGCAGTTCCTTCACATTCAGCTGAGACAGAAATTTGCGGTATTCTGCCGGATTCCCCTTCTTTTTCTCATATAGCTCCTTGTAAAAAAGTTCGTGTTTTTCCCACGCCAGTACGATTTCATCAAATCCTTCTATCATCGTTTTCCCCAATACTTTCTAAGACATCTGATACGCTTCCATCAGTGCGGTCAGTTCCTCATTCTCCACCGGCCAGACCGCCACCACATCAATCCCCCGTTCCTCCGGCAGCGGTATGCTGCGCAGTTCCCGGCTGCCCTGGATCGCCTCTTCTGACAACAGACAATAGCCACGCCCCAGTTTCACATAGCTGAGTTCTGTTCCGATATTTTCCACCACTTCGATGGTTCCGGTATCCAGACCAAGCATCTCCAGCGTGTCCAGCGAATGCTGAAACATCGTCGGGCTCTGGCTCTTTTTGATCAGGATACAGGGTTCCTCCCGGAAATCTTCCCAGGTCGGATGTTCTTTTTTCCCGGGCAGGGATCTGGCGGAATAGATCAGTGCCCCCTTCCGATAAGCCAGATCTTTCTGCAAAAATCCGTCGGTCTGCTCCCAGGAAGGCCCCAGGGTCAGCCACAGATCGATCTTTCCTTTTCGGAGATATTCATTCCCTTCCACAAAGTTGCATTTATGCAATACCAGCTTCTGCCCCGGCGCTGCCTCTCTCAGATACTCGTACAGGGTCGGAAGAAAATCATCTGAATAAACACCGTCGAAACAACCGATATTCAGCAACGGCTTCTGTGCCCGTCCTGCGAGCACCGCATTCTTTTTGGCATTTTCCAGTTCTTTTAAGATATTTTTCAGATCCTTCTGAAACTGCACACCGGCTCTGGTCAGGGTGACGCCCCGTGCCTGACGTTCAAAGAGCGGCAGACCGATCTCCTGTTCCAGCAGCGTGATCTGCTTGCTCAGCGCAGGCTGTGATATATAGAGTGCTCTTGCCGCCGCAGTGATGTTGCCGTGCTCTGCCACACTCAGAAAATACGATATCTGTTCCAGCCTCATGTAACCTTCCTCCCAATACGCAAAAACTTCATAAAATCCATCATTTGTAAAACGAATATTCACGCTTTACACTCAAATTGTTAATAAAATCAGTTTACACTTTTTTTCCTGCAGACGCAACAAATCCCGGGGATATTTCCCCGGGATCCTATGTGCTCATCCGAAAATGATGTATCTGTTCTTTTTTAGTATGCGTTTTTGTAAGTTCTGTAAGAGAACAGTGCATCCGGACTGTCTAAGTTCATCTGGTTTCTGACCGGTGTCAGCTCGAAGGAAATGGTTCCTGCTGCCATATTGTAGTCAGTAAATACCGGACGGCATCCCTGTTTCAGTGCAATATCCGGATAGTTTGCATCCAGATTCTTTCTTGCCTGATCCGGAACATATGCCGGGATATTGTCGATGACACCGTGAAGTCCCCATCCAATGGTTACGGATGTATCGCTGTCATACTGTACGCTTCCGCAGTGGCTTGCGATATGGTATTTTCCGTTCTTGTCTGTCAGATCAGTACCTTTGATGGCATTATAAACTTTTGCAGTTCCTTTTTTCTCATTGATGCTTACCTGGAACGTACGTGTCAGTGTAGCAGGTGCTCCCGGATAAGTCGGAGAGGTCAGGAACGGTCCGATACCTGTCTGGTTATCGAAGAGGCTGATCTGTGTATTGCCTGTGATCATGCCGTTCTCGTCTTTGTTTGTGTAACGTGCAAAATGCTGTCCGAATGTCAGTGCCTGGAACGCTACACCGTTGTCATCAGTACGTGTAGATGTATATCCCTCATAACCTTTCAGAGTGGATGCTTTACCGCCAAGGATCCAGTCAATGGCTCCTGTGTCAAAGTCAAACTGGTAAACTGCACTCTGGTCACGCATGGAAACAAGTATCTTGTCTGTGTTTCCGTTTGCATCTAATGTATAATCCACACTGTTTACATGCACGTAATCTCTTACACCTGCTGCGAAGTTTTTCTGAACATTCTGCTGTCCGATGGAAGCCGGTGCGCCGTCCAGTGTACTCTCGCTGTAATTGATGGACTCTACGGCTGATTCATATAATAACGGATAATCGCCGGTGTTGATCTCTTTGATTACTTTTCCGTCTTTTACTTCCTGGATGATACCTACCCATACATAAGCAGTATTTCCACCGTCCAGACCTTTTACAGTCTCCGGAAGGTTGTCTGCCAGTACCGGTGTGTAGCTCAGGTTGATGTAATGGTCTTTGCCAAGTACAACGAACTCATGCTGATCCAGGTAACCCTGTCCATGATAATGTTTCTCATCATCGTTAGCAACCAGAGTTGCTTCATCGATATCTGCGTAGTTCTCATCCATTACGAGATAGTATCCGCTGGAATATCCGCCCATAGCATTTCTGTATGTCGGCTCAAGTTCGATAAATGCGGTATAGTAACGGTTTCCGTCAATGGCATCCTGAGCGGCAAAGTTTTCTGCCATGTTCTCAGCTTTTACGCCGAGTTCATCACGGTCATCTACTTTTACTTCATACTGCGGGATGTAGCGGTAGTATACTAACTCACCTTCTGTGTTTACACGCAGGAAGAAATGATCCAGTGCAAATGTATAGACACCTGCATCAGAAGCTTTCACGCCTGTACCTGTAATGTCCATGCCCGGAAGCATCTCATTGACAGTATGTACACGGTACTCTGTGCCGTCTGTCATGGTAACAGTGATCACTTCATCCGTCGGATCATCTGCATTGATGGCTGCCGGTGTGAAGGATACGTTTCCGTCTGTTACTTTAATATCACTGTTCTCATTGGAACTTACTGCTGTTGCAACTTTGTTGTCGCCGGTTGCATTCAGGCTGATCTTGTGTCCTGCTACCAGAGCATTCAGGCAGTAATCACCCTCAGATTTCTTAGATGCGGTCAGTACAACACCGGAAGCACCATTCTCATCCTCTGCTGCGATATCAATCTTTGCAGCTTCTGGATTTACCGGATATGCTTTCATCTGCTCTGCGATCTTCTCAGAATAGTCAAAATACTGAGCAGTATTCTGTTTTGCATTGAGGTAATCAATGTCTGCTACCAGATTGTTGTTCACTTTGCTGTTCTCCACTACGTGGCCTTTACCCTCTGCGTCCATGTAAGCACCTGTGTAGTTGAATGTTACGGCACCGTTCTCGATCATCCACTCGCCGTTCTGGTTGCTTGCCAGACCGTTGTAGCTGAAGTCTACTTTACCGTCTTTTAAGTAGAACCATCCATACTCATTGCTCTCTACGCTGTTGCAGCTGAAGTCAAGCGCACCGTTGACGATTCTCCACCAGCCGTACTGATTCGGAGCGATTCCTGTATAATCGAAATCTACTTTACCGTTTGCGATCTTCCACCAGCCGTACTCACTGTTCTCTACGCTGTTGCAACTGAAGTCAACCATACCATTGACGATTCTCCACCAGCCGTATTCATTCTGTGCAAGTCCGGTATAGGAAAAATCAATTTTTCCGTTTCTCACATACCACCAACCATACTCGTTCTGTGCAAGTCCGGTATAAGTAAAATCGATCTGGCCGTTTTTCACATACCACCAGCCATATTCATTCTGTACCAGATTTGTGCCGCTTGTCACTTTCTGTCCGTTGTTGTAATAGTACCAGTTTCCGTTTGCCTCCTGTGCAAGTCCGGTATAACCGGCTGCCAGAGCAGTTGCGGAAGGTGCCACTACACTTGTGAAAGAGAGACAAACTGCTGCTGCGATCATTGCAGCACGTACTTTTTTGCTTCTCATAAAAACTTCTCCTCCTTTTTCCTGTGAACCCTATGTCTCTGTCCGTTGCCTTTATTATAGGATGTTCACATTTTCTTCACAAATACAAAAAAGCTATCCAGCCATAACTGCAGGTTATGGATAGACAGCTTTTATCTCCGCCGAGAAGACACCCATCAATCCCGAAAATCGATGGTATCTTTGGAAAATCCAACCGCTACGACAGTTCCAACACCCATTTTGGACTGTATCTGAATGGTATGCCCCAGTTTTTGTAATGCTTCCCGACACAGATACAGACCGATCCCTGTGGAACGCTTGTCCTCATGTCCGTTAAATCCGGTGTACCCTTTCTCAAACACTCTCGGGATATCTTCACTGCGGATACCGATGCCGGTATCCCGGATCTCCAGCCAGATCTGCTGTGGTTCTTCCCACACTTTGATGGTAATCTCACCCTCCGGAGTATACTTGACAGCATTAGACAATAACTGCTCTAATACAAATGCAAGCCATTTTTCATCGGAAATAACCGCCGCTTCTGTTTTTTCATAGTGCATCCGGATTTTCCGGCGGATCATGATCTTCGCATATTTGTGGATTACTTCACGGATCACGGCATCCAGAGATATCCGTTTTAAAATATAATCGTTTGCGGTGCTGTTCAGCCGCTGATACTGCAGTGCCATCCCCACATATTCTTCAATGCGAAACAGTTCCTCTTCCATATCCGTCAGATTATGAAGCTGTTTCAGATAAAATTCTTCTGAAATCTTTTTCTGTGACTCTGCCTCATCCCCTGATCCCGCTTCCTCCAGTTCGCTGCGTTCCATCTGAAGCAAGAGCTGAAGTCCCGCGATGGGTGTCTTGATCTGATGCACCCATTTCGCATAATAATCCTTCATCTCGGACTGCTGTCTGGCTGCGGTATTCAACGTCAGCTGCCGCTCGATATTCGCATTTTCCGCAAGCTGTCCAAACAGTTCCTCTGCCACATCCCCTGTCTCCGGCAGCTTCATTTCTCCGGAAAACGGCTGCTGCAACATGTCTTTCAAATACCGTACTTTTCGGTAATAACGGATGTACGCAATGCATACGGCAAACGCAATGATACACAAATCCAGTATTCCCGCATAGACCAGATCATCTTCCGGGCGTCCGATCAGGAACAGATAAAACACATGCATGCAAAGCATGACAACTGCCAGGATCAGCCACTCGATATTCCGCTTGATAAAACTTTTCACAGTTTTCATCCGATTCGATACCCGATCCCTTTCTTTGTCAAAATAAAATCATCCAGTCCCACAGAAGACAGTTTTTTCCGCAGCCGGTTCACATTTACCGACAGCGTGTTTTCATCCACGTAGGCATCACTCTCCCAGAGTTTTTCCATCAGTTCTTCCCGGCTGACGATTTTTTCCTTATGCTCCATTAAGGTCTGTAAAATTTTCAGTTCATTTTTCGTCAGCTCCACCTGCTGTCCGTTCCAGGTCAGGGTCGCATCCATCAGATTCAGCAATGCCCCTTTGTGTTCCAGAATACTGCTGTTTCCCGCAAAATCATAACTTCTGCGCAGCAATGCCTGGATCTTTGCCGTCAGCACTTCCAGATCAAAGGGCTTCGGGATAAAATCATCCCCGCCCATATTCATCGCCATGACGATGTTCATATTGTCTGCCACAGAGGACAGAAAGATCACCGGCACTTTCGACACTTTGCGTATCTCCGTACACCAGTAATAGCCGTTATAAAAAGGAAGCCGGATGTCCATCAGCACCAGCTGCGGATCAAATGCCGCAAACTCCGTCATAATCTGGCTGAGATCTCTGGCCACATGCACTTCAAAATCCCATTTTTCCAGATGCTTTTTTATCATTTTCCCGATGGTCTCATCGTCTTCCACGCAAAAAATTCGATACATAACTGCTGCCTTTCTGATTTCTTATATCTACATTGCTTCTTCTATCCTATTTGGCTGATACAATCCGCTTCTTGTCATATAAGGATACTTTTTTCCTATTGTAACAGATTTTTTCTTGCCGTGCTGAAAAATTATGGTATCATAATCTATACTGTACAGTTCGTGCAGAGCTTACGTTTGCACAGAGTATATACGCAGGAATACATGTTATCCCTGTGCACCAGACAGGAGGAGGGCATCATGACAAAGACACATCATCATACCATAGAAGGAAGAAATAAAACAAAAAACAGTATCAAGCGTCTTTTCTTCTGTCTTCTGGCAATTTTTCTTCAGATTGCCTTTTTTCTTTCTATTGTAAAACGTCTGAATACACAGATGCCATGGATCAATGCCTTAACAAAAATTCTCGTACTGATCCTCGTTTTATATATTTACAGTAAAAATAAAACATCTTCCCTGAAAATGCCATGGATCATATTAATTCTGATCATGCCGGTACTCGGTGTCTGTCTGTATCTGATGTTTCAGACAAATAAAGGTACCCGCAATATGCGCAAACGTTATCAGGAAATCGATGCCATTTTGCTGCCGTGTCTGCCGCCAGATCATGATATTTCACATCGTCTGAAAAAACATTATGCGCCAGCCGGAAGCATTTCTGATTATCTGTATCGAAATGCTGCTTATCCTGTTTATCAGAATACGGATATTACCTATTACCCGGAAGCGGTACAGGGACTGGAAGCACAGCTTGTCGATCTGGCAAAAGCAGAAAGTTTTATTTTTATGGAATACCATGCCATTGAAAATGCCGATGCCTGGAAAAAGATCCAGGATGTGCTGGTGGAACGTGTACAGGCAGGTGTGGAAGTCCGTGTTTTTTATGATGATATGGGCTCCATCAGTTTTCTGAATCATGATTTTGCCAGACAACTGGAAACTCTTGGCATTGCCTGCCGCGTATTTAATCCCTTTGTTCCGGGTGTCAATTTATTTCTGAACAATCGTGATCATCGCAAAATTACGGTCATTGACGGAAAAGTAGGATTTACTGGCGGTTATAATCTTGCAAACGAATATTTTGGATTTTCTCACCCTTACGGAGAATGGAAAGATACCGGCATCCGTCTGGAGGGCGATGCTGTCAGATCTCTGACCATCACATTTCTTGAAATGTGGAATGCAGTTAAAAAGAGTCTTCCAAGCGATCGTTCTTTTGAACCGTATCTGACAGAGTACCAATATAAAGCGGTTCAGCACGGATATGTCCAGCCTTATGCTGACAGCCCTCTGGATGATGAGCAGGTGGGAGAAGAAGTCTATATCAGTATGGCAAATAAAGCGGAACATTACTGCTGGTTTATCACACCGTATCTGATCATTACCGATGAAATGTCACACGCTCTGTCTCTGGCTGCAAAACGTGGTGTGGATGTCCGCATTATCACACCCGGAATACCGGATAAAAAGATGGTTTACAGCGTTACCCGCTCTTTTTATCATCAGCTGGTTTCCAACGGTGTTCGTATTTTTGAATGGACTCCCGGATTCTGCCATGCGAAAATGAGTATTGCCGATGATCGTATGGCTACCTGCGGTACCATCAATCTGGATTACCGCAGTCTGTATCACCATTTCGAAAATGGCTGTTTCATGGTGGATTGCCCAGCGGTTGACGAGATAAAACATGATTTCAAACATACATTTTCACAATGCCGTGAAGTAACCGAAAAATACAAATCCGGTCTCGGTGCACACCTGCGTCTGGGACAGTTGATCTTACGGTTATTTGCTCAGCTGATGTAAAATTCAATCAGTTAATTTGCTGCAGTAAGAAAAATATAAAGATGCGATTTGATTGCAATTTTTTCATATAAAAACATATTTACAAAAGAGGTTCAATATATTATGCATGTAGGAAAGAAAACACAGAAAAGAGAAAAATCAGCGATGACCCTGTCGCTGTACGGCAGTCTGGTCTTTGCCATTGTGGAGATTGGCATGGCTGTATTTTCCGGTTCTCAGGCAGTTCTTCTGGATGCGGTTTATGACAGCGTGGAATTTTTTATGATGCTTCCATCTATTTTTCTGATTCCACTGCTCTACCGTCCCGCCAGTGAACAGCATCCTTTCGGATATACCCAGGTAGAAACAGGATTCGTGGTAGTCAAAGGTGCCATCATGGCAGCTGTTACCTTTGGACTGATCTTCAATAACATTCATCTGCTGCTTCATGGTGGACATAAAGTATCCTTCAACACGATCTCCGCCTTTGAGCTTTTTGCCTGCGCCTTAAGTCTGACCATGGCAATCTGTCTCTATTTTAAAAATAAGCACATGAGTTCACCCATCGTGAACATTGAATTACAGACCTGGAAGATCGACTGTGTGGTTTCCCTTGGAATGGCCATCGCCTTTCTGCTTCCGATCATTGTCCCCTTTGCAGGATTCCAGCGCATAACGCCATATCTGGATCAGATCATCACCATCGTACTGTCTGCCTTTATGCTGCCGACACCGATCAAAACCGTTATTACGGGACTTCGTGACCTGATGCTCTGGCCGCCGGAAACAGAGACCGTGGACGATATCAAAGCAACGGTAGAACCAATCATTGGCGGCTACGGACACAAAAATCTGTATTATGACATTGTCCGCACCGGCCGGAAACTCTGGATCAGTGTATACATTACCTTTGACAAAGATATCATCTCCCTGTCGAAATTCCAGATCCTGCAGACAAAGTGTATCGCCGCCCTGGCGGAAAAATATCAGGATTTTTATTTTGAGCTGCTGCCGGATATTCAGCTGGACAGCATGGATGAGGAAAAGATCAAGGCTCACACAGAGGAAGAAAATTAATACTTCCTGATAAAATGATTGTTACTCATAATAAATAGATACTTAATACATTTCACATTTTTAAGGAAGAAAAGCTTTTATATGAAATATGAAAACGTTGTAGCGGGCACCTTTGTCCGCCGCCGCAACCGTTTTGTGGCGGAAGTAATAATAAATGACACATTAGAAACCGTGCATATCAAAAACACCGGCCGCATGGGAGAACTGCTTTTTCCCGACGCCAAAGTCGCCCTGACCTGTTCTGACAATCCGAACCGGAAGACAAAATACGATCTGGTCAGTGTATACAAAGAATCTCTGGGCTGGGTGAATATCGACAGTCAGGCACCGAATAAAGTCGTCGGGGAATGGCTTGCCACAAAAGACTATACCTTTATCAAACCAGAATACAAATACGAGGATTCCCGTCTTGATTTTTACATGGAAAAAGGAGACCAAAAATTTCTCATGGAAGTCAAAGGCTGTACGCTGGAGATCGACGGCATCGGATATTTCCCGGATGCGCCAAGTGAGCGTGCGGTCCGCCATCTGAAAGAACTGATACACGCAAAAAAACAAGGATACCACAGTATCCTTGCTTTCGTGATTGCAATGCCGGATGTCACAGTTGTCCGGCCAAATATGACCACACATCCAGCTTTTGGGGAAATGTTAGAGGAAGCCCGCAGAGCCGGTGTGGATGTATGGTATCTGACATGTCAGGTTACGCCCGACAGTATCCGAATTATATAAAGGGAGTCTGCCACCCCTCCTGATATAAGTAAGTCTGCCTGCTTATTGCTTTACACAATTAAAGCAGGAACTTACTTCATTTGGTTAAATTGTTCTTCATAGCTTACTGCATCTTCATACTGATTCGATTGCAGTATAATTTTTACCGTATGGTATACACAGCGTTTCAGCTCCCTGATATCAAGGCTTCCATCCTCCAGTGCCTGACGGATGCTTGCATGATCCCGCAGATCTCCCGGCATTACCATATCGTTTCCGGCTTTCATGCAGCCTGCCGCCGTACACTCACCGGCAGTAGAATCCGTGGTGGTGGTCCAGTCTGTCATGATCGCACCTGCAAATCCCCACTCATCCCGAGCCGCTTTCGTGCAGATATCGTAATTATTTGCCGCATGGACACCATTAATCAGATTGTATGATGTCATCATCGCCATCGGCTGCGCATCACGGATGGCAATCTCAAATCCTTTCAGGTAAATCTCCCGCAGTGTCCGCTCGGATAAAATCGAATCGGAACCCATACGGTTATCTTCCTGATTGTTGCAGGCGTAATGCTTGATGGTGGTGCCGCATCCCGGTACGGACTGCACGCCCTGTGTCATGGCAGCTGCCATCCTGCCTGCCAGCAACGGATCTTCCGAATAATATTCAAAGTTTCTGCCACAGAGCGGATTCCGGTGCAGGCTCATGCCCGGTGCCAGCCACAGTGTCACTTCAAATTCATTCATCTCCCCGGCGATCATCCTGCCAAGGGTGTGCATCAGCTCCGGATTCCAGCTCTGTGCCAGCAGTGTTCCCACCGGAATTGCCGTACAATACTGATGATATACCGTTCCCGTCGGCTCCTTCGGCTCTGCAAAGTATCCGTTTTCAAAACCATCCAGAAAATCTCCGCCATCAATGCTTCCGTCCTCCCGTACCTGATAGGTGCTGCGCAGACGCAGGCCTGCCGGTCCGTCCGCCAGTACGATACTTGCCACATTGTATGGATCTTTTTCTGCTGCGTTGACGGTTTCTGCCGCTGCTCCCGGAACCGTCTGTCCCGCAGAACCAAGGGCACTTGCCCCCTGATCCTTTGCCGGATCTCCGGTTGCCAGTGCGATCAGTTCCTCTGTGGACAGCTGATCCACGATCTCACCTGCTTTTCCCGGATAATGATCCTGCAATTCTTCATAAACCACCGTCTCTGTCAGCAGCTCTTTCGCAGAAATCTGTAACTGCGGCAACTGTTTTTCGCTGGCTATCTGCATCCAGATGTTCTGCTTTTCTTCCAGTTTTGCTTTGTCCGGCTGAAGTTCTTCCAGTTTTTCTTTTAACGGGCAGATGTGCTCGCACTGCACCAGGATTTTGTCCTCATCCAGCACAAAGGTGCCACAGAGAGCCGCTGTGGATAACGCATTTCCGGTCCAGATGCCGTAAGTGCCTGCCTCCAGCAGCCATGCCGCCTGTTCCTCAGAATAGGACGCCAGCTGATACAGATCTATGGTCAGCGTAAGGGACTGCGTCTCTCCCGGTGCCAGAAGTTTTGTTTTTTCAAAGGCTGCCAGACGGCGGTATTCTTTTGGCAGGGTTCCCTGCGGACAGGACACATACACCTGTACCACTTCTTTTCCGGCATATACCGCCCCGCTATTTGTCACATCCACGCAGACTAACAGTGTTCGTCTTCCCTGCGCAGATGTTTGTTTTGAAATACCCGTTACTTTTATGTCAAACTCTGTGTAAGACAGGCCATATCCAAAACTGTAACGCACCGGAACATCAAAGGTATCAAAATACCGATAGCCCACATAAATGCCTTCTCTATATTCTTCCCGGTATACATCGCCGCTCTTGTGGCTGAAATATGCCGCATTCGGATAATCCATGTAGTCCAATGCCCAGGTATCTGTCATTTTTCCGGATGGAGTCACCTTACCTGAGATCACATCCGCCAGCGCATTGCCGCCTTCCTGTCCGGCCTGCACATACTGCAGGATCGCCGTGATATTTGGAAATACATCGGTAAATGCAAGGTCGATCAGTCCACCGGTGTTTACCACCAGAATGACTTTTTCATAGGCTACACATAATGCCGCGATCTGCGCCCGCTCCTCTTCTGTGATATAGTAATCCCCGGGCTCATCCCGGCGGTCTGCATTTTCTCCTGCGATCCGGGCAAGCACATATATACCAACGTCTGCACCGTCCGCCTTTGCCGCTGCTTCCTCTACCGCTGCTCCCGCCGGCATGGAAAATGGCGTCGTAGAATAAGCTTCAAAAAAATTTCCGTCGCACTCTGCATTCAATTTTCGGAAAATTTCTGCCTTCCAGTTCTCCCTGGCCTGGATGTAGCAGCTGTCATATCCATCCAGCCATGCTCCGCTTGTGATCTCAAAGCCTGCATTTTTCAGTCCGTCATAAATATTGACATTATACCGGTTATTCACATCTCCGGAACCGGTTCCGCCTTTGATGGTACGCACCGCTCCCGCACCATACAGACCGATCTTTGTGCCCGGCTTCAAAGGCAGTGTCTGTGCTTCATTTTTTAATAATACAAAACCTTCCGCCGCCGCTTCTCTCGCAAGAATGGCATTGTCTTTTTCCCGCTGTGACATTTCTGTGGATGTGTTTCCTACATACCCTCTTTTTCGCAGTTTCATGATAACCTCCTCAAAAAGAGAAAGCGCAAATATGCCGAAGCATACTTACGCTCTCTACTGTATGCTATGCGCACACTATTTTTCGCCTTTTTATTTTGTACCGAAAATACGGTCTCCTGCATCACCAAGTCCCGGGCAGATGTATGCATGATCGTTCAGTTCACGGTCAAGCTGTCCGATATAGATCTGTACATCTGGATGTGCCTCATGCAGTCTCTTTACACCTTCCGGTGCAGCAATGACAAACATGCACTTGATATTTTTTCCGCCGTGTTTTTTGATATAATCTACGGCTGCCACAGCGGATCCACCGGTTGCAAGCATCGGATCTACGACAACGATGAGACGCTGGTCGATCGGATCCGGCAATTTGCAATAATACTCATGCGGCTCATGGGTCTCCGGATCACGGTACAGACCGATATGTCCGATCTTTGCGGACGGAACCAGTGTGGTCACTCCGTTTACCATACCAAGACCTGCACGAAGTACCGGTACGATGGCAAGCTTTTTGCCGGAGATCATCGGACTTTTGCATTTCTCGATCGGAGTCTCGATCTCTACATCCTCGGTTGGCAGATCACGAAGTGCCTCATATCCCATCAGCACGGCGATCTCCTCGATCAGCTTACGGAACTCATTTGTTCCTGTATTTTTGTTACGGATCATAGATATTTTGTGCTTGATCAGCGGGTGATCCATGATAAATACGTTTTCCATTTTTTCCATCTAAAAAAACCTCCTGTCAGACTTCTCGTTTCTTCAAGGATAACGGATTCTACGATATAAGTCAACCTCATCGTTACAGTTCACACACGCCATTCGCAAAAAATTCTCTTGCTCTCTTTTTCAGTTTCCGTTATACTAAATAGTTAGAGTCTGATGTACGGACGTCATGTATACAATCAGATTTTTTCCATATATAAATATCACAATAAACAGGAGAATGAATTTATGAAAACAAACGAAAACGGCATCTACGATGCAAGAACGCTTGGACTTCCAAAAATGCTGATCCTTGGTCTTCAGCATATGTTCGCCATGTTCGGTGCGACGATCCTCGTTCCGGTACTGGTAAACACGTATTTCCACGGCGAAGGCTTATCCATCCAGGTCACACTGTTCTGTGCCGGAATCGGAACACTGCTGTTCCACTTAATGACCCGATTCAAAGTACCGGCATTTCTCGGTTCTTCCTTTGCATTTCTGGGTGGTTTCCAGACGGTCGCAAATCTGGACACCGGCATCTTTGCAAACATGAGCTACGGGGAGAAGCTTCCATATGCATGTGGCGGTGTACTGATCGCCGGTCTGCTCTATCTGGTACTGTCCCTGATCATCAAGGTCATCGGTGTACGGCGCGTCATGCGTTTCCTGCCGCCGGTTGTAACCGGACCGATCATCATCTGTATCGGACTGAGCCTTGCACCTTCCGCGATCTCCAATGCCTCCACCAACTGGCCGCTGGCTCTGATCGCCCTTGCTACCGTTATCATCTTCAATATCTGGGGCAAAGGAATGTTCAAGATCATCCCGATTCTCATGGGAATCATCGTATCCTATGTGGCAGCACTGATCATGAACGCAGCAGGCATGACCTGTTCAGACGGAAGCGCCATCTTAAACTTCAGCGGTGTTGCAGATGCAGCCATCGTTGGTGTACCACAGTTCTTCCTCTGCAAGTTCAACATTACAGCCATCCTTGCCATGGCTCCGATTGCCATCGCATCCATGATGGAGCATGTCGGTGATATCTCCGCCATCTCCGCAACGGTTGGTGAGAACTTTATCGAAGATCCGGGACTTCACCGCACACTGCTTGGTGACGGTCTTGCAACTGCTCTCTCCGCTCTGATCGGCGGACCGGCAAACACTACCTACGGTGAAAACACCAGTGTACTGGCGCTGAGCCGTGTATACGATCCAAAAGTTATCCGCCTGGCTGCTTTTTATGCGATCATCCTGAGTTTCATCCCGAAAATGGCAGAGATCATCAGTTCTCTTCCGGCTGCGATCATCGGCGGTATCAGCTTCATCCTTTACGGAATGATCTCCGCTGTCGGCATCCGCAACGTTGTGGAAAATAAAGTAGACCTGACAAAATCCCGCAACCTGGTAATTGCAGCCTGCATCCTTGTCTGCGGCCTCGGTTTCTCAGACGGTCTGACTTTCCATGTGGGCGGTACAGCCATCACACTGACCAGCCTTGCTCTGGCAGCGATCGTAGGTATCGTATTAAATGCGATTCTTCCGGGCAATGAGTACAGTTTTGAGGGCAATGCAAAAGAAAACTAATTTTCTATTTTCTATCAAACAAAAAAGTCGCTGGCATCCTTTTTCATGGTGCCACCGACTTTTTCTATGATATTTTTATCATTTTTCTATCAATATATCTTTTCCGTTTTCTATTTTTGATGTTTTTTACATACCAGCGTTTCTTTTTTGAAATCAAATCGACATGAACTTTCCCGACTCCTTTGCGTATTCCAGTAACTTCCGGTTTGCTTCATTCAAAGGTCCAAACGCCTCCGGCGGCAAGGTACAAATGCATGTCTCACACTGATTGATCCAGCGTTTTGCTTCTGTAATCTGCGCCTCTTCTATCGGATAAAACGCTTTCTGTGAAACAACTTCCGTCGCCAGTGCCCTGGCCGTCTGATATTCCATATCATTTTCCTGCAAAATACCTGCCACAAAAGGAATACTCTGGCGCTGCAGCCGGTTGTACGCCGCAATGCCGCTTCCACCTCCGCCGATGACAAACACCTCCGGTGTGCCCCGGGAAGGATTCAGAAACACTTCCCCGGTGACCGGGTCAAAGCTGGTATCAGACACGCCATACAGCTCCTGGACATAGGTTCCGCAAAAAATCTCCTCCGGTGTACCGATGCGGTCAATGTGATCCCCCTTTACGCAGGCGATCACATCCGACACTTTCTGTGCCAGATCCAGTTCGTGCAGTGACATGATGATCGCCAGATTCCGGTCTCTGGCAAGCATACGGATATTTGCCAGAATATCCAGCTTAAATCCCATATCCAGATAGGAAGTCGGCTCATCCAGCAACAGGATATCCGTATCCTGGCAGATGGCTCTCGCCAGCATCAGACGCTGCCGTTGTCCGTCACTCATTTTCCGGAAATCCTGATCCTGCACATCCTGTGCATGCACCAACGCAATGGCCTCATCGACTTTTTTCCAGTCTTCTTTTGACAGAATCCCAAACTTTCCTGTATAAGGATAACGCCCGGATGCCACCACATCCCTGCCGCTGAGCAGTTCCGTCTGCAGCCGTTCCGTCATAACCATGGACAGATTTCTGGAGATCTCACTGTCCCGCATATTGCCCATGGACGCATTTCCGATGTACACCGTACCTCCCAGTATTTTCAGCTGTTTGGTAATGGTTTTCAATATCGTGGATTTTCCGGCTCCATTTGGCCCGATCAGCGTCAGCACTTCCCCGGATCTCACACACAGATTTACATTTTTGATCAAAGGATTTTTATCATATCCTACTACCAGATTTTCTGTTCTCAGTTCCATTATCTGTTCCCCTGCTTTCTCAGCATTGCCGCGATCACCACCGGTACCAGGAATACCGCGGTCACGGAGCTGATACTGATTTCTGTCGGTGCAAATATGGTTCGCGCGATTCCGTCACAGAACAGTGTGATCACTGCTCCACACAGAAAACATCCCGGAATCATAATGATCGGTTTTGCTGTTTTCGTGATCAGTTTTACCAGATGCGGCACTGCGATACCCACAAAGGAAATCGGTCCCGCAAAGGCAGTGACACAGGCGGAAAGCATGCTGGAGAGCAGGATCAGACCGATCCGCAGCATTTTCACATTCACGCCCATATTTCTCGCATAGGTCTCTCCCAGCTGGTAAGCCCCGATAGGTTTTGCCAGCAGAAAGGTAACGATCACCGAAACAGCCACGATCACCACGATCATCTGCACATTTTCCCAGGTCATACCGGAAAAACTGCCCAGGGACCAGTTGTGCAGATTGACGATATTGGAGTCATCTGCAAATGTCACACAGAAATCTGTGATAGCCGAACAGATATAACCGATCATAATACCGCAGACCACCAGCAATGACATTTTCGACACCCGAAAGGAGATCAGCAGCACAAATCCCATGGCGATCAGTGAACCGGCAAATGCCGCTGCCACCATTCCGGCTGAATTCAGGTTCACCCCTCTCTGCAGGCAGATGATCATGGTCAGGGCTACCACCAGTTTTGCACCGGAAGAAATACCCAGCACATACGGACCTGCGATGGGATTCTGGAAAAAACTCTGAAGCAAAAAGCCGGAAACAGACAGGGCGCCGCCCAGCAGGATCGCTGCGGCAATACGCGGCAGACGGATCTTCCAGACAATCTGATACAGCGTGGAATCACTGCCGTCTTTTCCGAACAGTGCAAAAAAATCTCCCAGAGACATATTGACACTGCCGACGCCTACATTCCACAGAAAGAGTGCGATCAGTGCACAAATAAATATTACAAATGCTATCGTATACCGTTTCTTCACTTTCCTAACTTCCTTTACCTTCTCTATTTCAGCATCTTCCCGAAATTACGACGACCCATCATTCAGGAATGCGCTATTTCCATTTAGAACAAATCTTTGCGATTACTGCAATTTTCGGATAAACCGGTAATCCGTATCACTGCTGTCTGTCAGAATCTTGTTCAGATCCTCGATGAAATCACAGGTTGCACTTGTTTCCTGATAAAAATTGCTGCCCGTGGTATAGACATCCCCTGACTGAACTGCCTTAAAATCGGCAAACAGACTGTTTTTGGCGATCAGTTCATCCACAGAATTCAGTTCTCCCTCAATGGTTCCGTTGTAGATCAGAATATCCGCATCTTTCTCTGCCACATAGAAATCCTCCATCTGCATTTTCAATGTGGAAAGTGCGTTGTCCTCTTCCTCCAGATATCCGTTCAGGGAATATACACCCCCTGCCAGATCGATCATGGAAGACACATAATCATTCGGTTTGCGGACAGTAATCGTTCCATCTGAAGATACTGCAAAAAATGCCACAGTCTTTCCGGTATTTTCTTTTTCCAGAATCGGCTGTACCCGTTCTACCTGCTCACGGAAAAATTCGGTTCCTGTCTTTTCCTGGTTAAACAGCACACCAAAGAGACGGATCCATTCCAGACGTCCCAGCGGATGTTTCTCATAACTCGAACGCTCGATCAGAACCGGAATCCCAAGTTCCTCCAGTTTTTCCTTCACTTCCGGATTATGCAGGATCATGCTGTTTTCAATGGCAAATCTGCACCCCTGACCTAATAAAAGTTCATAGTCCGGCGCACTGTATTTGCCCGCATAGACCAGATCCCCTGCTTTCATGGCATTTGCTGCTTCCTGCACATACCAGTCCTTTTCTTTCAGACCGGTAAACTTAATGCAGGAAAGTGCTCCGGTCTTGCATACAAGATCCATGACCGCGCTGGAAACCAGATATCCGTCTGTCAGCGGCTGTTGCAGTACCACGATATCCGATGGGACATCCACCGGCACAGACACACCTTCCGGGACAAGCAAATAACGACCGCCATCAACGATCGTTATCAGTTTATATGATCCATATTGCTCTACACTGAACTGGTCGGCATACGCAAGGTTCATGCGTCCCTCGCAGTTCAGATCGTTAAAGCTCGTCGTTTCCGGGAAAGAAAAATGCAGCGTATATTCTATTTCATGTGGGGTACTCATAGCTGTCGTATCCCCAATGACGTCTACATCGCATGGCACACCATCCACCGGAAACGTAAACGTGGAGTTACCACCCTGGTTTTCATTCAGATATTTCTCTTCACCTACGATCATATAGTCATAGTAAGTGCTGCTCCAGACAATGGTAGCCATCGCCTGTCCGTCTGTCACCGTCACAGTCGCCGGCGATTCCACTGTGGCTCTTCCGCTTCCCCCGGAAAGTTCCACATTGACCGTATACGTGCCATCTTCCAGAACGGAAGTCCCGGCATCTGCTGTTTTGTTCTTTTGCTCCGGTGCATCCACACTGGTCTCTGCCCCGGAAGAATTTTCTGTCTTACTGTTCTCTTTTGTACCGCATCCTGCAAACACAGTCACCCCTAGCGCCACCGCCAGCATGACTGCTGCCATTCGTTTCATCTTCATCCTGTTTTCTGTGTCCTTTACTCTGCTTTTACCGGATCTGATACACTGACTTTATGATCGTACCAGGTTCCCTTTGTTCCCAGAAGCGCCAGATCAAATTTCTGGTTCACAGCTTCCACCGGAACATCAAATCCATACACTTCCTCCGTATATCCGTCGCTGTAAGTAACCGTGTCTGTTGTCGGCTGTAAGATCTGGGCACCGTCTTTCTGTGCATCTGCCGCAGTTCCCACAAACAGGTTTACAATGTGTTTGGAAGCCAGACTGACATGAAGTGTCATCGTCCCATTCTGAACGGTCAAAGTACCGCAGCCGTCGTATGCCTCGTTGGCATGGAACATGCTGCTGTCGGTATTAAATTTCACCGTATAGACTCCATCCTCCAGAACAACCGGCTCTGCCGCCGCTTCAGACGTATCCTGTCCATCTTTGGCATCCGCTTCCTGATTGTCTGTATCTGCTTCACTCTGCGCACTGACATCGCTGATGCTTTCGTTTACACTGCCTGATGCGGACTGTGAATTATTACCGCAGCCGCCCAGCATACCTGCTGCCAGAGCGAATACTGCTGCCAGCATCAAAATTCTTTTCTTCATATGCTTTGTTTTCCTTCCTGCTCCATTGCTCCCCTGCAAATACACGATCCACACATTCTCATAAAAACAGCTTCTGTACCCACTGATCCACACTGCAAAATATCCTTACAGATAGCACTCACAGCAGGAACGAACATTCATTCCTGCTGTGAGATTTCCAGTTTATTTATTTTCTGCTGTAAGATCTGCGCTCCGGGAGCTTCCTTCTTTATTTTCCTAAAGATTCAATCGCAGCTCTTGTATGATCTACATAGATCTGCTGAATAGCTTCAATCTCACCTAAACCAGCAATCTGTGTATCAATTTTATCAAAATATCCGCTTGCTGTAAACAGACTCTTCCAGGAATCACCGTCATCGCCTGCCATGTCGTTGTTTGCATGATCACCGGCAACTACCATTAACGGTCTTAATACAACGTTCTTGTAACCAGCTGCTTTGACAGCCTCGATGACCTGCTCATGAGCGGTCTCTTCCGGTTCACCCTCTACGGTTCCGATAAATACGTTATCATAACCGAGTTCTTTCATCTGCTCTGCCATCTGGCTGTAGCTTACTTTTGCTGTATGGGAAGTACCATGTCCCATGAATACAAAAGCGGTGCTGTCTGCTTTTGCAGCATCCAGAGAATCATATCCTGCGGTCTTTACTGCCTCTGCTGTGATATCCTCAGCTACTTTGGCTTTGTCTTCATTTACAACGGTTGCGTCATCTCCTACTTCACCCAGTAACGGTTCTGCAACAACAACGGACTCAAATTTGTCTTTGTAGTTATCCAGAGTCTCAACCAGCTCGTCATACTCAGCACCATGCATTAAGTGTGTCGGCTGAACCACCAGATTCTTTACGCCATTATCTACGGCTCTCTGAAGTGCCTGATCAACGTTGTCAATCTTCTCACCATCTCTTGCCTGTACATGGTTGATGATGATCTGAGCGGTAAATGCTCTTCTTACAGACCATTCCGGATTTGCTTCCTGAATTGCTTTTTCCACGCCGCCGATATCTGCAACACGGCTGTCGTTAAAGGATGTACCAAAGCTTACAACAAGGATCTCGTTCTCACCGATCTCATCCTGATTCAGCGGATCATCCTTGGAAGCATCACCGGTATCTCTGCCGAAATAATCCGGATCTGCATTTTCGCCCTCTACCAGTTCTTTCTGGGCATCTGTCAATTTATCCCATGCAGCTTTCGCAGCCTCACACTGCTCATCTGTCTTGTCTGTTCTTTCCTGTACATAAATCGCATCGATCAATGCAGCAACTTCATCTGCTTTCGCCTGATCAGAATCTTCTTCCGCTGCAGCACTTGTCTCATCTGCTGCACTGACTGCATTGTCTTTTCCTGCATCTGTACTGTTGTTGTTTCCACATCCGCCAAGCATACCTACTGCCAAAGCGAATACTGCCATTAAGGCAATCATTCTCTTTTTCATTTTTCCTTCTCCTTTGAGTATATATTATGATCCACAGGGTACGGTTTCCCGATACCAGACAACTGGCAGGTTTCCTGACTGAAAAATCATCGCACAGATTCCGCCTTCCCAATACAGACCGCATTTTGTCCGCATCAGTGACCAGTATTCGAATCGGTGCTCCCTTATCACAGTGACGAGTTCGTACAGGATTTACACCTGTTTCCCTTTTAACCATCTGCTGGTTTTCCTGTAACCAAAAATAACCCCGTCGCTGCTCCGATCGTAATTAACAGCGTTGGATTATTCCTCTTACAAAAATACCGGCTTCCGGCACCCTTTGTCTCTCTCTATGAACTTAAAAACATCATAGCATATCCGATAATTTTTTTCAATATCTGAAGGTATACATTCTTTGCAAAATCATATACTTCTTTCGCATGACACCATAACCGGTTTTTAAGCGAAATCGTTCAAAAAGATAATGTTTCTGACATTAAAAATCCCCGGAGTTCAGCTTCCTCTCTGATCTGCTCCGGGGATTTGTTCTATCTTTCTTTTTGTTTAATCTGCTTTCAGGGCATCCAGCGTTCCCTTGTCTCCCACAGCACAGAACTTACCGTCTGCCACATAGGCTTCCATCACTGCAACAAGTGCCTTCAACTCATTCTCCGTGGTGGTAAGGATCTCACGGCGGATCCGGGCCACGTCCTCTTTTGTGATCCCTTTCAGATATCGGATGCATTCCACATCACAGATGCCCGACGGTGCCAGCAGCGGCTCCACCGAACCTAACGTACCGATGATGATATCATCAAACGGCATGCCCTGTGCCAGAAACTGCTCCAGAAATTCTGCCATGCCGCCATATACTTCCCGGGTATTGGCTACATTCGGATCCCGGTAGGAATAAGCAAATACATCTCCGTTCATCCGGACTGACAACCCCGTGCCGTAAGCGCCGCCCTGCACACGGATCATATTCCACAGATATCCGAAAGACATCAGGGAACTCAATACGGCCCAGTGACCGGAAAATCCGCTGCCAAGACTGTATACGTTATCTCCCAGTGCAGAGTATCCGACCGCTGCCGGAATCTCAATGGTACTGTCCGCTTTATCCGATAACGGATGTGATGCAGCTGCTCCCATCTCATTCTCCGGAAGCTTTTCGATCAGATCCGCGATCTGTTCCTCTCGGAGAGTTCCACTGTATCCCACAAACACACGATTTTTTGCAAAGGCTTTCGCCATCAGTCCGGCAAATGTCTCGCTGTGCTCTGTGGCATGCTCCATGTAGCCTTCTGCCAGACCGCCAAACCAGTGGACAAAACTTTCGCCCTCCAGAAGTTCTTTGACTGCACCTTCCTCGGAGAACGCGGACAGTGCTTTTGTCATGGCAAACAAATGGCCGTTTCCGATCAGTGACTGTTTCATCAGATAATCATTCTGCTGAACCGTCTCATAGATTTTCTCTGTCTCATCGTATCTGCCGTTTACCAGCAGTTCCTCTATAAGTTCCAGCGCAGCTTCTGTATTTTCCTCCAGCATGGCCGCTGATACCAGCAGATACTGGCGGCTGTGCTGCAGATCTCCCGGTTTTGCCATCACTTCCACTTTTGTCCACAAATGACCCAATACAGCTTTGATCTTTGTCTGGATCTTATCTCCGGTATAATGTTTCGTGCCAAGTTCTCCAAAGCATGCCGTCATCGTATTGACCATCTGCAGTTCTTCCGATGAAAAATCAGAAATATCAAAATACAGGTTCAGGTATACGATTCCATTGGTATCCGTCTTTACTTTCAATGCATCATGCCCTGCAATCTGAACTACTTCTGTATCGGTCGTTCTGCTCTCCTGCGGCACATCGGATAATTCCAGATGGGGCAGTGCAGCCAAGGCTTCTTCATCGTCCATGCTCTGCTGCCATTCCTGCATTTTTGCAAAACTGGCAAAAGCCTGCTGCCGGTCCGCATCACTCCATGCGGCAGTAATTTTTGCCAGCTTTTCTGCCTCACGTTTTGCGTCTTCCTCCCCTTTTGTCAGTGACGGAAGCACATACAGATAGGATTTATCCGCTACATTCCCCAGAAGTTCCAGCAGAAGTTCCTCAAAATAGCCGGTATTTACGTTTTCCCGCAATGCATCAAAAATGCCTGCATTTTCAATATCTGTCAGCGGATCATCCCCGTACAGCCAGCTTCCCAGCGCTTTCACCACGAGTTCCACACCATATGGCTCACTGATTTCTCTGTTCATAAAAGCAAAATGCTCCACAGATGCCAGCAGTGCTTCTTTATCCAGTCCCTGCACAGCCAGTGCGTGAACGATTTCCGGCAATGCCGCTTTGATCTCCGGGAATTTCTCTTTGTCCGTATTGTATGCTACCAGTGCAATGCTCGGCTGATATACCTGATCGGTCACAGTCAGCATGACATCCTGAGCCAGTCCGCGCTCCAGAAATGCCCGTTTCAGCGGAGCCTCATTGGAACCGGTCAGATAATCGGTCAGGATCTTCGCCGCATAGATTTTCTCTGTCTCCTGATGCATACCAAAGATCTTTGCCACGCACATATGCGCCAGGTCTTCGGCGCCCTGCTGTGCCTCGTAGACAATAGTCTCTTCCGTGGTCTTCGGCTCCTGTTTTACAAAATCAAAATCCGGCTCCTGATAGTCGTATTTTGACAGATATTCGGTATCGATGTACGCCAGAAAACGCTCAATATTCATATGACCGTCAAAAATGATCTTGGCATTGGACGGATGATAAAACCGTCTGTGTGTCTCGATGAATTTCTCGTAGGTCAGATCCGTAATGTGTTCCGGGGCACCGCCACTGGTATAACCGTAGCTGGTATCCGGGAACAGCATCCGCTGGGATTCATCCCCCATCAGCTGATCCACATCGGAAAAAGCGCCCTTCATCTCGCTGAATACAACACCGTTGTAATACGGCTCACCGGATGGATCTTCAAATTCGTAATGCCATCCTTCCTGCATGAAGATCTCCGGTTTTGTGTAGATCAGCGGTGCGAACACACCATCCAGATACACCATCATCAGATGGAACAGATCCTGCTCATTCCGGCTGGATACCGGAAATACCGTCTTGTCACTGAAGGTCATGGCATTTAAAAATGTCTGCATGGAATTCTGAAGTAACAATACAAATGGCTCTTTTACCGGAAATTTCTCGGATCCGTTTAACAGACTGTGCTCCAGAATATGGAATACTCCGGTGTGATCTTCCGGCAACGTCTTAAAAGAGATTGAAAATGTCTTATTTTCATCTGCCCGGTCGAAATACAGCAGTTCTGCACCGGATTTTTCATGTCTCATAGTATAACAGTCCGCCGCATGGGATGATACATATTCTTTTTTGATCAGCTTAAATCCACAGCAGATATCCCCCGGCTGCATGGTTTTCAAATTTGTTGTCTGATTCATTCTGTCTTCCTTTCAAATTTTTCCTTTCAAATCAGTCTGAGTTAAAGTTTCCTCTCGACTGTAAGAAACGCTCCACAAGGATACGTTACAATTTTTCTTATAAATTTTTACTGAATAACTGATAGTATTCGTTGTGCGCCAGCATTTCCCCCGGTGTACCGGATGCTTCGATCCTGCCATCCCGCATAACGATGATGTTGTCCGCATTCTGGGTTGCCGCGTAATTATGCGCGATCATAATCGTAGTCTTATTCTCCATCAGATGATTCAGTGCCTCTGTCACCATTGCCTCACTGATCACATCCAGATTGCTGGTTGCCTCATCCAGAAGCAGATAGTCCGCATCCCGCAGCATTGCCCTGGCGATGGAGATACACTGTCCCTGACCGCCGGAGAAGTTGGAACCGTCCAGACCCACATCCTCGTTAAATCCCTCCGGCTTGCTCATGATGCAGTCATAACAGTTCGCCTTTTTTGTCACTTCAATGAGTTCCTCATCGCTGACTTCCCGGTCAAGTCCATAGGTCAGATTCTCCCGCACGGTTCCGATGACCAGCGGATTTTTCTGGAATACATAAGCAAACCGGTCTCTCCACTGTGTCACATTGTAATCCGCGATATTGTCCTCATGAAACTCAATTTTTCCGGATGTCGGCTCATACAGACGGGTAAGCAGCTTGAAAACCGTAGATTTTCCGGCTCCGTTTCCACCGATGATGGCGGTTACTTTGCCCATCGGAATCCGCACGCTGATGTCCTTTAAGATTTCACGCTCCTCATTGTATGCAAAGTCCACATGGTCAAATACGATATCCGCACAAATCTGCGGAACCTCTTTGCCGCCTTTCTTTTCCGCATCCGTCTCGGTAACCTGTGTGATCTTCTTCATCGTACCAAACGTACCGAAGATGGATCCCACATTCATAAAGAACTGCATCAGCTGCAGAGATACGATACCTGTGATCATGTAGAATCCGGTCAGATCACCGATGGTAACCTCTCCTTTGGCTACAAGCTGGCCGCCCATAACGAATACGATCACAATAAAGAAAATGGAAAAAATATCCGAAGACAGCTGATAAACGGCCACGACCATCCAGTTAAAGAAATCTGCCTTGTACATTTCCTTAAAGTTCCATTTGCCCTGTGTACTTTCCAGTTTTTCTGCCACTGCACTCTTGATCAGCCGAAAGTTACGCACACGCTCTGCCAGATACCCGGTACTTCCTGCCATCGTGGTCGTTGCATACACACTCAGCTTAAACTGAAGGATTCCGATTCCGATACTGATGGCCAGTGTCAGCGGAATAATCAGCAGGGAAAACGCTGCCAGTTTTTCATGATATGCAAATAACTGCCGGAACGCCTGAACAGATGTCACCACGCAGACCACGCAGGATACTGCTGTCGTAAACAGAGAAGATGGTGCCTCCGCATCGGAAGTCACACGGCTGACCAGCTGATCGCCGCTGTCCTGGTCATAATATCTTGTCGGCAGATGCATGATCTTATCCCACAATTTCATTCTGACACGAAGCGTTACTGTCTCTTCCATTCTTCTCGTAAAATAATTACTCAGGATCGTACCGACGGCAGAAATGACTGCCATGGAGATATAGGTAACCAGCTTGCTTCCATTGATCGCTTTCTGGCTGACATCGATAATATCTGCCGTCAATGTTGCCACCTGAAGCTCGGCCCGCATCATAATAAGTGAAAATACGGTGCTGAGCAGAATCAGGAGCCATGGCAGTTTCACGCCTTTTAAGACGGCAAAATAATTCAGTTTTTGTTTCTCTGATGAATGTTTTCTTTTCATTCTGCCATCTCCTCCCCTGCATTTTCGTTCATTTTCTGATATACCTCGCAGGCTGCCAGCAACTCTTTATGGGTTCCTTCCCCTACCAGATGACCACCTTCCATTACAATGATATGGTCATATTTTCTTGCAAAACTCAGATCGTGAGTAACAAGAATTCTTGTTTTATCTGCAAATACCGTATCCATGGTATCCTGAATCTTTTTCGAAACCTGTACGTCAAGGGCAGAAGTCGGTTCATCCATCAGAATGATCTCGCCGCCACGCAGCACCTCTCTGGTCAGAACCAGACGCTGGCGCTGTCCGCCTGACATGGACTCTCCACCGGAAGCAACTTCTGTATCCAGTCCCTCCGGACAAAGATTCAGATACTCATCAAAACCGGTCTTCTCTGCTGCTGCCAGAATCTCCTCATCCGTGATGGTTCGGTCGATACCATATGTAACCGCATCTCTTAAAACGCCGCTGAAAATCTGTGCGCCCTGCTGCACATAGGCAAGATTGCGGCGGAAATCTGCAACAGAAATATCGTGGATATCCGTGTCTCCGATCCGGATCTCGCCTTCCTGTGGATGATAGAACTGCTCCAGCAGACTGATGGATGTGGTCTTACCGCTTCCGCACAGCCCTACGATGGCCAGTGACGATCCTCTTTGCACCGTAAAGGATACGTGATCCAGTGCCGGCTGATCTGTCTCCGGATAAGTAAACGTAATATTTTTGAAATGGATATCACCAGTCTCCGGAAATAGCGCAGTCGCATGCTGTTCTTCCTCCGGTCCATCCATCACATCAATGATTCGGTGGAACTCCCCCTGCATTCCTTTCATTCGAATCCAGATTTCAAATACCTCATCTACATTGGAAAACAGGTTCTGCGCAAACAGAAAGAACGCCAGCCACATGGCAATATCAATTTTTCCCTGCTGCAGTAAAATAACCGCAATGACAATCACGATAAACTTCTGCAATACATCCAGTGCCCTTACTATCCCCTCGGAAATATTATCCAGATACACCAGTTTCATATTTGCCTTAAACAGTTTATGCACAACAATCCTGCCATTTGCACCTTCCCGCTCCTCATTCGTATAAGTCTTGATCAGTGGCAGATGACTGATCCTGTCCGCCAGATATCCGGTAAGTTCTCCGATTTTTCCATACAACACCGCTGTATTTGTCTGTACCTTACGTCCCATCACCCATGCATAAATGTATTTCACAGGTAACAGAAAAAAACAGGAAAGAACCAGCAGCCAGTGGTACTCGCTGATTCGTTTCAATGCCATAATCACATAATAAATGTCCGGAATCAGGTAAATAAGCACGTTTACCAGATCCTTTATCGCAGCACTCGTATCATTTGTAATCGCACTCATCATATCTGTTGCGTTATTCCGGTCAAAATAGTCCATCCGCATACTCAGCATCTTTTTCCAGATATTGTCACGCGCTTTCTTCGTACTGTAAGTCTGCACCTGAACCTGACCAAGCACTGCCACAAAAGACATCAGCCCCATAACCCTGTGTGTTAGGATAGTTGTCAGTGAAGCGAAATAGTTTTTGTGGTAGAATAGAACTACCACAGGAAGGAACTTCACACATGAACTACAGTCCAGAATTCAAGGAAGCCATGCTTCGCAGGATGCTTCCGCCAAACAAC
>JALESO010000066.1 GCA_022781925.1 Lachnospiraceae bacterium | reverse complement strand
TTCCAAAACATACTGTTTTTTAGGTTGCTTTGACTTTCGTCTCTGCTTTGTTCTCTCGAACTCATTTAAATGCGAATTGCTTCGCTTTTCTCAATGAATCTTTCAAGGTTATTTCACTGTTCAGTTATCAAAGTTCTTTGTGTATCGCTGTCGTTCAGCGACTTTTATATGTTATCACAGTCATTTGCGTTTGTCAACAACTTTTTTAAAAGTTATTTTTTCATTTCGCTTCGTTCCCGCGACAGCTATTAGATAATACCATCGGGGCTTTACATTGTCAACACTTTTTTACATATTTTTTTACCTTTTTGCAAGTTTTTTTGCATAAAAATAGATGTTGTGGTATCTGCGCTTCGCAGCCACAACATCTATACATCATTTTATAATTTTCCTATCAGAAAACCTGTCAGGATTTTAGACGGTACATTATTATAGTATAAATAACTTAAAATTTTACTCTGATCGATCTGTGCGATACACTGCCGCCCCAGTTCCGACCCTGCAAACAAAGTCAAAAGCAAAAACAGAAGCCACACTATGATCAGTCCCTGAAAGGCTCCCGCAAAAATCCCCAGTGTACGGTTGACGCCTTTCAATACCGGAATCCGGTTTATAATACGCAGAGATCTTCCGATCATGGATACGATCAGCCCGGCAAGCAGCAGCGCCACAAAATAGGATATCCCGGCAAGGATCCAATCTGCCATTTTTCGTCCTAACGCTTCATAGATTCCACTCTGATCCAGAAGGTTATTTCCGGAATCCGTTATATAGGAAGTAACCTGTTCCGGCAAAGATACGCCTGCCACGTCGGTATTACCGGAAACAGACTGTGATACGCTGCTTTGACCACGTTCCCGGAACGACTGAACGCAACGCTGCTCCAGCGCAGTATATATTCCGGTATTATTTTTGATATAGCTGCTAATATACGGTGTGGCATAGGAGATCAGACCGATCAGCAACACCACAGAAACCAGGGAATATAAAATACGCAGCAATCCTCTGCGCCATCCACGAACTGCGCAGAACAGAATCAGGCCTGCTACAACTAACAATAACCAGTTCATTACTTTTCGCCTGCTTTCCGGCTTTCAAATAATTTGAAACGCACCTGCTGTGTTTTTCCCTCCACAACAAAAGCATAATTGCGATAGCCTTTTACATGCATCATATGATACAGTGGCTCATTAAATTCATAATAGAACTTCTTCAGCCCGCCCATGGTATAAAGTGCGGCCATAGAATTACTGGTCAGGCAGATTTCGTGGTTATCCAGAAAATGAATTTCCTCAAACGGGAAATCCGTCACAAACTGGGTCTGCTCATCACACTTCATATTATACACAACCACTTTTCGTTTTGCCTCGTCTTTTCCCGCTGCAAATACAAGTCCAAAGTAGTTGTTATCATGAAATACCATTTTTATTTCGTCTTCTACCAGTTTCTTTGGCCCCTCTTTCGGCGTATTTCCACCGGTAAAAGTATAAACGCCCTGATCAGAGAATGCGATCACCTGACTGGAGCCGATATACGCCAGCTCCGGTATCACAGTATCTTTATAAGTATATGTCGCTACAATATGATCTACTTTTCCTTCACCGACTGCGCCAAAATTATAAAAGGTCACGGTACTCTTGGCACTGCCATCATGGATATCCAGACTGGATACTGCCATTTTTTCTCCATCGTCAGAAAGTGCGATATCCATCGGTGTTCCGCCTTTTTCCACATGAACCGCACCTTCTGCCAGCTGCTCTCCGCTCTTGCTGTAAAGGGAAAGGTAACTGGTTCCGTCTTCTTCCATCAGCACGGCAACGTTTCCGGTTGAGGATACATCAATCTTCATCACCGGCATCGTCACTTTGAATTTTCCCTGCGTACCACTTCCATTCATCACGTAGACCTGCTTGCCCGTCTTATCCGCAAATGCCGCATACTGTCCACAGACAGCCACGATCGGATCCTGCATTTCGTAACTCTGATTCCAGATGACCTGATTGTCCACTGTCACATAGGATGCACCGTCATTGCTGTATTTCAGCAGATTTCCATTAAAATCTACAAACTTTGTTGCCTCCGTATCAGAGCGGTCTGCCGTACTGGTAATCCGGTAGTCATCATATGACTTGTGCTGCATAAAAATATAATAACTAATCCCCAGCGCCACACAGATACCAACAATAATCGCTATTATTCTTAACTGCTTTCTATGATGTTCCCGAACCTTGCGCTCAATCTCTTCCCAGTTCGCCCGAACCATCTGTAGATTGCTTTTTCCTGCGTTCTTCATACTTTCCTCCATTCAGAACTGTTTGTCTGATGTATTTTTATCCATTTTTCCTGCAAGCTGATACTATTTTACTATTCACCGCCCACAGAAGCGGAAATCATCTTATATCTGTTCAAGAATGCCTTCGGCATTCTTGCTGCGAGATGCACGTCATGCAACGCATGACATATTCTTCTGTGCATCTCTGCAATCCTGCCGGAGGCTATATCAGATGGGAGATTGAATCCCACCACTAATATAATCTTGTTGCTCACCACCTATAAAAGTGGGAGTCATCTCTCATCTGATATATCATAATGCATTTTTATGGTAAAGTCCAGAAAGTTTACGGCAGCAATAACTGTTGTCCCTCATAGATCATATCCATGTTTTCAATCTGGTTCGCGTTGCAGATCTCCGGAATCATCGCAGTAGTATGATAAACAGCTTTGCTGATAGACATCAGGCTGTCTCCCTTCTTCACCGTATAATATCGGGCAGAACTGCCTGCCGTTCCACCTGATGCATCAGATCCGCTTCCGGATGTCTGACTGTTCCCACCCACATTCTGGGAAATATTTGATGCTGAGGTGTCTGTTCCTGTGCCCTGAGCAGTATTTACAGATGTATCTGCCCCATGATTCTGTGTACCATCGCCAGCACCAGTTTTCCCTGCTCCTTGTGTATCCTGTCCATTTTCACCATTGCCACTCTGTGCATTTTGTGCATTTGCATCCGATGCCTGTCCTGCTTCCGCCTGGGTCTCATCCGCATCTGATGCCTGTCCGTTTTCTGCTGCTGACGCATCTCCTGATACCGCCCCCTGCTCTTCCGGTGCGGACTCCGAACCATCATCAACAGCACCATCCTTTTGCACGTTTCCGGAAAATGTCTGCAACGTCTGCTCCAGCGTCTTCAGATTCTGATAATTTCCAATCTGAGAAATGCCTGTCGCCGCCACCACTGCAAGAACCGCAATACCTGCCACATACACAAACGGCTGATATTTTTTCCGGGAAGGTTTTTCATTTAATTTGTTCAGGATCGCCCGGTAATTCTGTGCCACATCCTCGCGGGCAGAGGTCACACGCTCCTCCGTACTGCGGACCGGATCACTGTGCCGGTTCTGAGCCACCAGAAATTCCTGCATGGCCGGATTTTTTTCATAATACACTGCGTACCCTTCCAGCCGCTGCAGTCTGCCCTGCTCCTGCACAAAAAATGCGTCTGCACGGTTCAGCCTGTCCGCCAGATATAAAAAGCGGGAACCATGCTCCTGCGTCACATCAAAAAACTGCTGTATCGATGCTGTCACCTCCAGATTGCCCCCGTCTGTTTCAAAATACCAGCCAAGCAGTTCATATTCGGAAAAATATTCTTTGATGCCCTGATATACCCGTTCCCAGAACATCTGCTGACGTTCCTGCGTGGAAACTGCCGCGGAAGGCTGCTCTTCATATTCATAAAATAATCCGGCATCCGCAACAGAAGCATCCGACTGTGGTACTTCTCCCGCAGATCCGTAAACCTGTCCACCCTCTTCCGAAAAACTCTCCGACGGAAATATCTGATCTGCATTCTCAACAGACTCAGCAGACCTGTCTTTTCCGGCTGCTGTATTCTCATATCCGCTCTCTGCCATTTTCTGACTGGCATCCGGCATTTTTTCCGCAAAATACAGGGCCGCATTTTGCTTTTCATCCGACACCTGTGTTTCAAAATGCATGCTGCTGTCAGCTGTCTCGCGCAGGGAAAAATCTACCTGCTGCGCACCGCTGATAAATATGTATTCCTGACCGGCCCGTGAGAAACGTCTGCCCAGAAGCACTGCCGCCACAAAATCCTGTTTTTCCTGTTCTTCCCGCAAAGTGCGGTGCACATAGGTGTATACAAAATCCTCCACATAAATTTTATACGTTTCTCCCAGTTTTCCCATCTGGCGGATATTTTTCGGCAAAGTAAACTGTCTATCACGCTGATTTCCCATGTTCTATTCCCTCTTTCTATCTTTGATACACTTGATATAAACACAGTATCTTAATTTTCTCGGGGAATTTTATCACATGGCACCTGTATGATTTTGCCGATATTTGGAAATAATGCTAAAATATATGAAAGCAAAATTGAAGAATCCTTCTGCAACAATTAGCCGCTCGCTTGGTGCAAAAAGATTCTTCAATTTCACTATTTCAGTTATAATGTCGCTCTGTTGTTTCATCTACACACCAAAGCCCTGCAAATATACCACAAATACTTACCTGGCTCAACAACACATATCCTACCTTTTGTTAATCATGTAATCACAAATCTACTAACGTCGTGTAAATCTGCGCGTGCAACACAGAGCAGTTATGGCAAAAAGTGTATGCACGCGTACCGCCTGGCGGAATGGCGCAAAAAATTTACGCATGGTACAGGATGGCGCAAAAATTTACGTCCATCATCGCGTAAATGAAGAACTCCTGCATTTTTTCTCAGGGAGCGATTGTTAGCGACCGAGACAAAATACAGGAGTTCGATTTCACATATTAAATTTTAAGCCATCTTAAACAAGATTTTTTAAGCCATGAAGCCCTTCACTTTTTTGTAGATGCTCTCTGCATCCAGCTCATATTTCTTGATGAGGTCTGCACCAGGGCCGGACTCACCAAAACGATCATATACACCGATCTTCATTACTTTTGTCGGTGCTTTCTCGCTTAATGTATCGCATACAGCGCTTCCAAGTCCACCGATCACGGAATGTTCCTCTACGGTTACGACTTTGCCTGTCTTCTGTGCGGATGCAACTACCAGATCCTCATCCAGCGGTTTGATGGTATGGATATTGATCACTTCTGCATCAATACCGTCTGCTGCCAGCAGTTTTGCTGCTTCTACTGCTTCGTTTACACACAGACCGGTTGCAATGATTGTTACATCTTTGCCTTCTTTTAATACGACACCTTTGCCAAGTTCGAATTTGTAAGTTGCCTCGTCGTTGATCACCGGAACAGCCAGACGACCGAATCTTAAGTAAACCGGTCCTTCGTACTCATAAGCGGCACGAACAGCTGCTTTTGCTTCTACATCATCACACGGATTGATCACTACCATGCCCGGGATGGTACGCATCAGGGCGATATCCTCGTTACACTGATGGGTTGCACCGTCCTCACCTACGGAAATACCTGCGTGAGTTGCGCCGATTTTTACATTTAAGTGCGGATAACCGATGGAGTTACGAACCTGCTCGAATGCACGGCCAGCTGCAAACATTGCGAAAGAACTCATAAACGGTACTTTTCCGCAGGTGGCAAGACCTGCTGCGATGCCTGCCATGTTGCCCTCAGCGATACCACAGTCGATGTGACGCTCCGGGAATTCTTTTTTGAAGATACCTGTCTTCGTTGCGCCTGCAAGGTCAGCATCCAGAACTACTAAATCCTCATGCTCTTTTCCGAGCTCTACTAATGTGTTGCCGTAACTGTCTCTTGTTGCGATTTTCTTTACTTCTGACATAATGCTTCACCTGCTTTCTTTAATTCTTCCATAGCAATGGCAAATTCTTCATCGTTTGGAGCTTTTCCATGCCATCCGGCCTGATTCTCCATGTAAGATACACCTTTACCTTTGATTGTTTTTGCAATGATGGCTGTCGGCATACCTTTTGTCTCGCGGGCCTCTTTTAATGCTGCTGCGATCTCGTCAAAATCATTTCCGTTGATGTTGATCACATGGAAATTGAATGCCTCGAATTTCTTGTCGATCGGATATGGAGAGCATACGTCTGCGATATTTCCATCGATCTGAAGGCCGTTGTTATCTACAAATAATACAAGGTTGTCCAGCTTGCGTGCTCCGGCAAACATAGCTGCCTCCCAGATCTGACCTTCCTGGATCTCGCCGTCGCCAGCCAGTGAATATACGCGGTAATCTTTGCCATCCATTTTTGCAGCCAGTGCCATACCAACGGCTGCGGAAAATCCCTGACCGAGGGAACCACTGGACATATCAATACCCGGGATATGTTTCATATCCGGATGTCCCTGAAGCATGGAACCGATGTGACGCAGTCCTTCCAGTTCTTCTACCGGGAAATATCCTTTCTGCGCAAGTGTTGCATACAGACCCGGTGCAACATGTCCTTTGGAAAGGACGAATCTGTCTCTGTTCGGATCTTTCGGATTCTTCGGATCTACATTCATCTCTACAAAATACAGATAAGTAAAAATCTCTGCTGCGGATAAAGATCCACCCGGATGACCGGATTTTGCGCTGTGTACGCCGGTAATGATTCCTTTACGCACTTCTACAGCAATTTTTTCAAGTTCTAACTTTGTCATAATGTGCTCCCTTTCTTATTCTGCTCTGTCGGGCTATAATTCCACGCGCCCTTCCAGAGCTCTTAATAATGTAACCTCATCAATATATTCCAGATCTCCGCCCACCGGCACACCGCTGGCAATCCGCGACACTTTAATCCCGGTCGGTTTGATCAGTTTGCTGATATACATGGCTGTTGTCTCGCCCTCCAGACTGGAGTTCGTGGCAATAATGACTTCCTTTACATCTCCCTGCAGACGCTGCATCAGTTCTTTCAGACGGATGTCCTCCGGACCGATTCCAAGCATCGGGGAGATCGCACCATGCAGCACATGGTACACACCATCATACTGTCCTGTCTTTTCATAAGCCGCCAGATCCCGCGTGGTCTCTACCACCATAATCGTGGAATGATCCCGTCCGCTGTTGCTGCAGATCGGACATTCCTCTGCATCTGTCAGTG
The DNA here is from genome assembly GCA_022781925.1 of Lachnospiraceae bacterium. Lineage (GTDB taxonomy): Bacteria > Bacillota > Clostridia > Lachnospirales > Lachnospiraceae > Eubacterium_I. The sequence continues at coordinate 30,109 of JALESO010000066.1, read as the reverse complement.
TATAGCAGGTCTTGCAGTAACGGATATTTCTTCTGGCATCCAGAATCGTATCTGCCAGACGCTCCACCCGCTCTGTGGGCATATTCAAAATATGAAATGCCAGACGCTGTGCGGACTTGCTGCCGATGCCCGGCAGGGAAGACAGTTCTTCAATCAATTTACTGATCTGTTTACTGTAATAATCCATTAGAACGGAAATCCTCCGCCCATTCCCATGCCGCCTGTGATCTTGGACATGGACTGCTGTGAGATCTCATCCATCTTGCGCAGTGCTTCGTTTGTAGCTGCTACGATCAGGTCTTCCAGCATTTCAATATCATCCGGATCAACAACTTCTTCTGCAAGTTTTACTTTTACGATTTCTTTTTTACCGGATACCGTTACTTCTACTGCTCCGCCACCTGCGCTGGCTGATACTTCTTTTTCCTCCAGCTCTTTGGTTGCTTCTTCCATCTGACGCTGCATCTTCTGAGCCTGTTTCATCAGATTGTTCATGTTTCCCGGCATTCCTCCCGGAAATCCACCTCTTTTTGCCATATTGCATCCTCCTGTTATCGCAATTTTATTCGTCTTCCACTTCAATGTCCATGTGGACGATCTGTTCCAGATCGATATAATTCTCTTCGAATGGACGTCCAGAATCGTTGGACTGCATCACCACTTCAATCTCTTTACCGATCCGGCTTGATATCCGTTCCGTGATTTCCGTTCTGCGACGTTCCTCCGACACATAAGTATATGCCAAATCGTCGTCAAACACCAGCATTAATTTATTTTCTCCGCCAAGACTTAAATGGGCTCCCCTTAAATATGTAGCAGTAACCCCCGGAAGTTCGCGTACAATAGAACTCCAGTTTTTTACTACCTGACGGATATCATCCGGAATCGCCTTCGGCATCTGCACCGGTTCTTTCAGTTTCTGCGATGCAGCCGATGCACTTCCCGAAGCAGACGGCACTGTCGGTGTCGCTGCCACAACAGTTACACCTTCTTCTACTTTTTTCTCAAGCTGAGCCACGCGGTCTGTCAGAGCATCCTGCGTGGTTTCCATCGCCGGACGACATAGTTTGATCAGTGCAATTTCAATCAATACACGTTTTTGCGGTGCGTATTTGAGTTGACCGGACAGTTCAGAAAAAATACGGATGTAACGCATGATCACATCACCTTCGATCATATCAGCTTCTTCTTTTAATAATGCCAGATTTTCACTGAACATGTCCAGTACATCTTCCATCTGATCAGAACTTTTAACCAGGAGAAGGTTTCGCAGATACCATACAAAATCTGTCACAAACTGTCCCAGTTCGCGCCCTTGAACAATCAGTTCTTCCAAAAGTTCAATCGCCTGTACTACGTTATTTGCCAGAATAGAACGAAGCAAACGGCTGAACACCTCTGTATCTACTGCGCCAAGCACTTCCAGCACATGATCGTATGTCAGCGGTTCACCCAGATAAAATGCGATACATTGATCCAGAAGACTCAGGGCATCTCGCATAGAACCATCTCCGGCTTTCGCCACATAACGGACCGCTTTTTCCTCTGCTTCTACGCCTTCCTGCTGCAACAAATCCATCAGACGATCTGAGATTGTCTCAATGGAAATCCTGCGAAAATCATATTTCTGGCAACGGGATAAAATTGTGATCGGAATTTTGTGCGATTCCGTAGTTGCAAGAATAAAGATAACATATGATGGCGGTTCTTCCAACGTCTTCAGCAGTGCATTAAAAGCTCCGATAGAAAGCATATGAACCTCATCGATAATGTATACTTTATACTTTCCCTGTGTCGGAGAATAAGAAACTTCCTCACGGATCTGACGAATATTCTCTACACCGTTGTTGGAAGCCGCATCGATCTCAATCACATTCATGGATGCACCCGCTGCGATAGCCTTGCAGGAAGCACACTCCCCACAAGGGCTTCCGTCCACCGGATGCTCACAGTTTACAGCTTTTGCAAAAATCTTTGCCACCGTAGTTTTTCCTGTTCCACGGGTGCCGCAAAACAAATAAGCATGCCCGATGCGGTCTGCCTTAATCTGATTTTTTAATGTTGTAACAATATGCTCCTGTCCTTTTACATCCTCAAATTCGGCCGGACGGTATTTTCGATATAAAGCCGTATAAGACATAGCGGCTCCTTTCTAACTTTCAGTAACACGTTTTGATACTCAAATCATAAATTCAAGTCGAACGCATGTGAGACTTGGTACGTGATTCTGGTCAGCGTAAGCTGACATATTCATCTTAGAATCACTGTACATCTCCGCGGAGCGTTTATCTCAGTCAGAGTCTCAACTCAGACTGAGATGATTAATCTCCGAAACAAATTCCTACGATTTTTGCTTCTTTGATCAGCTGGCAATCCGGCTGTACCATCTTCAACTTACCAGCCACCTCACCCAGAGGTACTTTCTTGGTCTGACCATTGATCATACCAACCATATAACCGTAATCCTCATCCAGGATCAGTTTTGCTGCATGCGCACCAAGCTGTGTACAAAGTACACGGTCATAAGCACACGGACTTCCACCACGCTGCATATGCCCCGGAACTGTAACACGCACTTCATTTCCGGTGCGCTCCTGGATCTGTGCAGCCACTTCATAAGAAACTGACGGATATTTTGTTTCTTTTTTCTTTGCTTTCAGTTCTTTCTTGGAAAGCAGTGCATCCTCCTTGGAAATCGCACCTTCTGCAACTGCCAGAATGGTAAATCCTTTTCCGTCTTTGCTTCGTTTGTTGATTGCCTCCACTACTTTGTCGATATCATATGGGATCTCCGGGATCAGAATGATATCAGCACCGCCTGCCACACCGGCATGAAGCGGAAGCCAGCCAACTTTGTGTCCCATGATTTCAACGATAAATACACGGTTGTGAGAAGCTGCTGTAGTATGGATGCAGTCGATAACTCCTGTCGCAATGTCCAGTGCGCTCTCGAAACCAAAGGTAATATCTGTACCATAAATATCATTGTCGATTGTTTTCGGCAAATGAATGATATTCAGCCCTTCCTCTCGAAGCAGATTTGCTGTTTTCTGTGTACCATTTCCACCAAGGATCACCAGACAGTCAAGATTCAGTTTATGATAGGTATGCTTCATTGCAGCCACTTTATCCAAACCGTTCTCATCAGGTACACGCATATATTTAAACGGCTGACGGGATGTTCCGAGTATTGTTCCGCCTTTTGTCAGAATTCCGGAAAAATCTTTGGATGTGAGCAGACGATAATTTCCATAAATCAATCCTTTGTATCCATCATAAAAACCATAAATCTCCAGTTCATCCAGATTGGCATTTAATCCTTTTACTACTCCGCGCATTGCTGCATTTAAAGCCTGGCAGTCTCCGCCACTTGTCAGCATTCCGATTCTTTTCATCTTTTCCGCTCCTCTCTCGCTTCACAGATTATCATTATTTTCTATTTTCTTATATTTATACTTTCATACGTTTATTTTTCAGACAGAATCTTGTATCTCATGGAGTTTCTACGTCCCAAATCTTATAAAGTATTATAATACAATCTGCGAAAAAACGCATTGCCTGTTCTGAATTTTATCAAAATAACTACGGGATTACAAGACTAATTGCTCGCTCCAAAAATTTTACAAACCTTTCACAAACCTTTTACGAGATCTTTTCGGGGATTGACGAACCTTTGAAAAATGTTTATACTAATTAAGTCTTATTTTGGAGAAGTACTCAAGCGGCTGAAGAGTCTGGCTTCGAACACCAGTAGGTCGGTAACACGGCGCGAGGGTTCAAATCCCTCCTTCTCCGCTGAAAAAGGGAATGCAAAAACGACTTCCGTTCCGCATTCCCTTTTTTATTTATTTCACTCAAACAGATCTTCCACGCCACACCCCAGAACCCGGGACAAATTTACAAGTGTCTGCGCTTCTGCCTTTCGGATATCCTGCTTCCTCTGTTCATACAACTGCACCATGCGCAGAGATGTTCTCGATACCACTATAATAGGCAAGGCTCCAGACTGCCCTAAAAGCATCCTCGCAAAGGATAATAATTCCTCGCCTTCTCTCGTGACTGTAACCCCTTTGTTAGACCTTATAAATGCAGTCACTCCTTATTGAAACTGATATCCGGATTTATCCTAAAAGTATTTCCCATAACCACGTTGATACAAATGGCTGTAAGAAAAACTTCTCATATATACACCAAACCGGAATTATAAAAACAGCAGCAGCAACAAGCTCAATTAATACATTGTATATCCTACTCATTTTTTCCTCCATGAATTGTATTTTTCACAACTCATAGTCTATCATATCCGGCCTGGTTGCAGTAGCTTTATACTTCTTAATTAAGTTTAATTTTTCATTAAAATAAAAACTATATAGGATACAAAATTGTAGAACCGCAAAGTAACATATGATATACTACCAATGTTACCGCCTCCTATACTGGTACAGAAAGGAGGTGTTCACCATGGATTTAGCATTATCTTTTATTGTCGCTGTTACGGCTGGTGTAGTTTGCCACTACATCATCAAATGGTTAGATGGCGACAAATAGCCGGTAACTAGCCTGTGGAGTTAAACCTTTCCACACCAGAATTAGGAATAGAAAAACCCTCGGATGGCACTCCGAGGGTTTTTCGTTGCTGTTCACTATGGAATAGCATTATCTTTTTGCCTACTGGCATTATAGCATATGCAATTTAACAATACAATATGTAAAGTAGATGTTATTTTCTCATATCCCGGATCATGCTCGCTGCGATCATCACCGCACCGACGATCAGAACCACCAGTCCGATATTTTGTCCACCGAAATCCATCCAGTTATGGAAATTTACTCCTGGCATAACAGCTCTGCCGTCATAAGCAACGCTGATCAGCGTGTTTGCAAAAAACATCCATACACCACAAAGTCCAACTGTAATGCTGATTTTCATCAAACGGCTGCACCTGATATATCGGAATACGATAAAAATTCCCCAGGCAAGTATTGAAAAAACGGTCAGAACCCACAAGTTCTGCGCAATAATGACACCTGTCACGCCTTTCACATAAAACAAGCAGCCGAAAAATACCATCAAATAGCTTAACACTGTATCAAGTGCCATACAAATCAGACCTTTGTGGCGCAATATCGGCCAGTCATAATGCCAGCCGCATAAAATGATCGGCAAAAATATACCAAGCAGGCCAAAGCTGACGCCAAGCAGCGACATGATCAGCCAATTACCGCCCAACACAATCCGGCAAACACACAGCATATAAATGATTGCTCCATAAAAACACCAGAAACATTTTTCTGCGCGTCTTGTTTTGGTCATCACCGGTACATTGATAAAGGAAAATACCATAGCAAGCCCACCGACTACGATAAAGAACCAGGAGGGGCGGTGCTCTGTCACAAGATTCCCGATAAAGCACGGGATCAAAACTGCCAGATAACAGAGATACGTCACCCATGTATAGCCTTTTAATATCCGCAGATATCCGCGGGACTGCTCCTCAATCTCACGTTGATGCATGTCATCACTGGCCGTCAGAAGTTCATGTTCTGACACATGTAAGATTTCACACAAACTGGTAACCAGCGTCATATCTGGATAGGACAGACCGCGCTCCCATTTGCTGACGGCTGATTCTGATACAAATAACTGTGTTGCCAGCTCTTTCTGAGAGAGTCCGGCAGCTTTTCGTTTTTCTTTTATATATCTTCCGAAATTTTCTCTTTTTTCCATTTCAAATTTGACTCCTTTCGATATCCCGCAAAGATGCTTTTCCCCTTACCCACCGCTTAGTGCTCTACGCACTTGAAGCGGGGGAATGCTTATTTTGCGTTCAAAAAATTCTTTGCTGATTTTTATTTCAGTTCTGTCCTGCAGGAACAGCTGCGACATCTCTGTCTGTGCTCCCAGTTATAACAGCAAAGCCCATACCCGTCAATCTTTTCAGGCAAAAAAAGGACTCGACCATTGGTCAAGTCCAGTGTTTCTGCGGGTTTGTGCCACTTCATAGTTTTTTTCAAATCCAAATGTATTTTCCATTATAAAATACACATCTCAAAAATGTGTTATCTAGTCTTCATATCCAGACAGACCGTTCCAAAAAGTGGCTCTAAAACAGCCAGAATTTCTTCTCTTTTTTCCAGAACCAATGGTAGCTGCTCCGGTTTTACCTGAAGCTTTGCATAACCTTCCGGATGCCGGACTCTGAAATCAGAAAATCCCATATCCATCAAAGCACTTTCTGCCTGTTCCACCTTCTCTAACTGCTCTGCTGTGATCCGCGTCCCTGTCGGAATGCGGGTAGCCAGACAGGCATATGCCGGTTTCCGTGCAGTAAATAATCCCAGCTGTTCCGATACATCACGCAGTGCTGGCTTTGTAATTCCGCAGATCCGGAGCGGAGATAATACCTTCATTTCCTGCAATGCCTTCATACCAGGTCTGTCATCAGCATCATCAGAAGCATTTGTTCCATCTGCCAGACAGGTAAATCCAAGCTCCAGTGCCTTCTTTTGAATCTCAGAAAAAATCACTTTTTTGCAGTAATAGCAGCGATTTGCCGGATTCTGCACAACAGCCTCCTGACTTAGCACATCCCGCTCCAGAATAGTCAGCGGAATCGCATATTCTTTGCAAAAACGAATTGCATCTTCTTTTTCAAATGCCGGCTGAAATGCGGTAGACACATAAATAGCGGTCATTTCTTTCGCATATTTTTTGGCCATATAGCATAAATAGGAAGAATCGGTTCCTCCGGAAAATGCAATGGCAATCTTAGGATACTCGATAAAAAAATCTTTTAATGTCATATAAATCCCTCTTTCACAAACAACTCAATGCGAACACTAATACATCATTCCTTAAAACTCTTTTCGGCCGCTCTTGTCCGGAATTCCCATCTCAGTACGATATTTATTGACCGTACGGCGGGACAATTTGATGCCCTTTGCGATCAGCAGATCACTGATTGCCTGATCGCTATATGGTTTTTTCTTGTTCTCACCATCTACGATCTCCTGGATCATTGTTTTCATCTGCTCCGGTGTCTTATCCTCCGCTCCATCGGTATTGCTGCTTTTTACTGCAACAGAAGTCAGGAAGTAGTTCAAAGGAAAGACGCCCCAGGAACATTGCAAATATTTTCCACGCATAGCACGGCTGATTGTAGATTCATGAAGATCCAGCTCCTCTGCCAGATCAACCAGACGCATCGGCCGTTTATGACCCGGTCCATACATGAAAAATTCATGTTGTTTTTCTACCAGCAGATGCATAACTCTGGATAATGTAGAGGAACGCTGTGAGATACAGTTAGACACCCACTGCGCCTGCTGCACTTTTTCCTGCAAATACTTTTTCGCCTCTGCATCCTTAGTGCTCTGCAGCATTTCCTGATAATAATTGCTGATGGAAAAGCCCGGATACTGATATTCATTGATCAGGATTTCAAACTGATCTTCCAATTTTACCACTACCGCATCCGGACTGATATAGCGGAGCTGTTCTCTGTCACTGAAAGCACTTCCCGGCTTCGGATTCAGACTGCGGATCTCCTCACAGGCCTGCTGCACTTCTTCCAGGGAAACCTGTAATTTCTTTGCAATATTGGGTAAATGGTTTTTCGCGACCTCTTCCATATAATGCTCAATGATCTCCACAGTCACGTCAGAATAATCCTTTTTCCTCTGAATCTGGAGCAACAGGCATTCTTGAAGATTTCTGGCACCTACGCCCGCCGGATCCAGGTCCTGAATATCCTTTAATAATTCTTCCACAACTTCTTCCGACACTTGAAAATGCTCTGCTACCTGCACCAGTTCCCCGGAAAAATAGCCTCTGGAATCGAGCGAACAAATCAGATATTCCATGATCGCACTCTCCAGTTCAGTATAATCTGCCAGCAAAATCTGTGCATGCAGATATTCCTCCAGATTTTCCTCGGACTGTCTGCTGTCATGCCAGTTTGCTTCCATATTTTCCGCATCGCGCTCCTGCTGATAATATACACGATTCTGCAAGTCTGTAGATTCCAGCCAGTCCAGCTTCCGCTGAAGATCTTCCTGCTGCGTATCTGCTTTTGACTGACTGGAATCCGCCAGCTCGATCACCGGATTCTCCAGTGCCAGCTTTTCGATATAGCCTTCCAGTTCCTGCGCGCTCATTTGAAGAATCTCCATGGACTGAACCATATGCTGTGATAAAACCTGTTTTTGGCTGAGCTCCATCTTAAGTTCCATTGCAAATCCTCTCTTCTCTTATGTCGTAATATTCAAGAATGTCCTCGGCATTCTTGCTGCTCACCACCTATAGAGGTGGAAATCATCTCACATCTGATATTTCTACCCTTTCCGCCGGGGTATTTTTTAGATTTCGAATGACTTTATTTTACAACATTTTATAAACAACCGCAATGTTACTGATTTTGAAAAACACGCATTCTTACTCATTCTAAAAAATTGGGTGAAAACAATTATTTTTGATACCCAAGAAATGCTCTTACACAGCTTAACTGTGCAAAATCTTTTGTTCCGAAGCCATAACCGATCTCTTCAATTTCCATATGCATTTCTTTTGTATAAGATTCTACAAAATATTTCAGAATAGCTGCACCCGTCGGTGTCAGTAATTCTCCGTCAAAACTACTGCAATATACCGGCATACCTTTAATAATTTCGGCTGTGGCCGGAGCCGGAACCGGAAGGATGCCATGTGCACAGCGAACAGTGCCGTTTCCGACACAGATTGGAGAGGCCTGCACTTCATCTACGCCAAGCAGTTCAAGGGCAAGGCAGCTTCCAACCACGTCAATCAGAGCATCCACGGAACCCACTTCATGAAAATGGATCTGCTCCATATCAGTTTGATGAACTTTACTCTCTGCTGCTGCAATTTCACGGTAAATTCCCTCAGCATCTTTCTTTACAGTATCGCTCATATCCAGTACACTGATTTTTTCTAAAATACTTGCTACACTTGTATGTGCATGATGCCCGTGATGATGCACATGTGCATGTTCATCTTCATGGTGATGATGATCATGAATCTGTGCACCTTCATGATGATGTGCATGCTCATGATCGTCCTCATGGCTATGCATATGAGCTTCCTCATGGCTATGTTCTGCACAGTGACTATGCTCATGGGCTTCCTCATGGCTATGTTCTACACAGTGACTATGCTCATGGCTTTCCTCATGATCATGATGATCATGGGTATGTGCGATGCCTTCTTCTTCCCCGTTAATTTCAACTTTCATATGGATTCCGCCGATTCCCTGTTTGCATATTTCCTGTGGACTCACACACACATCTTCGCTGATTGCATTTAATTTTTCCAGAAATAATACTTTCTGTTCTTCTGTGAGCAAACTGTATAATGCGCCCATCAGCATATCTCCGGCAGCTCCTGTCTTACATTCCAGATATAATATTTTCTTCACACTAATCTCCTCCGCACTTATTTTACTTTACAAACTTCTGTATTGCATCTCCAAACTCTTTGATCTTGTCTAAATCATCGTCCTCAACAGCTTCTACGATACAGTGATTCAGATGATCCATCAGAATCACTTTTCCTGCATTATTAATAGCAGAGCGAACCGCTGCCAGCTGTATCAGAATTTCTGCACAGTCTTCTTCCCGGTCTACCATCCGCTTTACTGCTTCGAGATGACCAATAGCTCTTGCCAGACGATTGGAAACGGCTTTAGAATTCGGATGGTGATGTCCATGTCCCTCTGTGTGGGCATGCGTGCCCCCGTTTTCCAAAATTTGTGCATGATCATTTTCCTCTGTATGTGAATGTCCATGTGCCAGCCCCAATTCATGTGCCAGTCTGTGCGCCTGTTCTGCAGCATCGGCACTCTGCTGTTTTTCCACCATTGACTTTTTTGCCTTTGCCATGTTCCTACCTCTTCATAATTTTGTTTGCCAGACATGCTGCGCCATATCCATTATCAATATTCACTACGCCGATTCCGTTCGCACAACTGTTCAGCATGGAAAGTAATGCTGCCAGTCCGCCAAAACTTGCACCATAACCAACACTGGTCGGCACTGCGATCACCGGCACTTCCACCAGGCCGCCAACAACACTTGCCAGAGCGCCTTCCATACCAGCAATTACAATGATCACATCCGCACTCTGTATCCGATCGATCTTACCAAACAGGCGATGAATTCCTGCAACACCCACATCATATACACGATCTACTTTATCCCCGAAAAACTCAGCTGTCAATGCAGCTTCCTCTGCCACCGGAATATCTGAAGTTCCAGCTGTCACAACTGCAATCGTCCCTTTTTCTTCTTTTGGCGCCGGTATCTTTCCGACCATAATGATTTTGGAAAGTTTTTCATATACTGCTTCCGGCGCAACTTCTTTTACCGCTTCATAAGCCGCCTCTGATGCCCGGGTCACAAGGATCCTTGCATTCTCATGCATCATATGTGTAACGATACCTGCAATCTGCTCCGGTGTCTTACCCTGACCAAAAATAACTTCTGCTTCACCGGTCCGCAGATTCCTATGCTGATCAATATTGGCATATCCAATGTCTTCATACGGCAAATGCTTTAAAGATTCTAATGCAGTATCCACATCCATGCTGTTGTCCGAAACTTTTTTTAATATATCTGATAAATATGCTACGTCCATTATTTAACCTCCAGATCTATGCCTTTTTCTCTGTAAAATGAGACCTCTCAATCATCGATTCTTTTACAAAAATATGCTGCAATTCTCATGCCAATTTTTATTACTACCATTTTAGCAGTATTTCTGTAATTTTTCACCTGTATTTGTTTCATTTTATAAATAAATGTCTTTTTTTGTTGCAAAATGGAAACGAATTTCATTCATTTCTCCCTGATTTCACATCTTTTTACATGCAGTTGTTTCGGCTGTTGCATTTTATCAACAAGTCCGCAACAACTATTTACTTTTACTTTGCTTATTGATATAATATTAACTAATAACAACCCCAGGGGAGGGATTTTATACATATGAATCAATATAAAGCAATTTACCAGATTCGCGAAATGCTGCAAAACCTGATTTCCGAATATCCGGATCAGAAATTAAAGCAGAAATTACACGCCATTGATCAGGAACTTGACTATTTTCTGGAGCGCGGCATTGATTTCAAACAGATAGTAGATGAACTTGATGACAGTATTTTTATTACAGACAAAGATGGTAATGTGCTGTATGTCAACCCTGCCTACACCCGCAATACCGGCATCATACCAGAACGCGTACTAAACCACAATATCTATGATCTGATTGAAAAAGACAAGCTTTACAGTGGTGGTGCCATTCCGGATGTACTTCGAACAAAAAAATCTGCCTTCCGGCTTTCAACCACATATGGCCCCGGTGCACCATTGATGGGTTATGCTTCCGGTACACCAATCTTTGATTCCGAAGGGAATCTTCAACAAGTCATTGCCAGCAGCCGACCGATTGTAACATTGCAATCTCTGAAAGAAGACTTTAATACCTTCTTGAAAGAAGTACAGGAAATGACCCCGAAAAACACCTGTACAGAATCAGAAAAAAATCTGTCCACTGAAATGATTGGAAAAGACGGTACTCTGGCAAACATCTGGACACTGATCAATCATGTGGCTCCATCGGATGCAACTGTATTAATTACCGGCGAATCCGGCGCCGGAAAGGAAGTTGTTGCTGACGAGATTTACAGAAACAGTAAGCGAAATGACAAACCATTTGTAAAAATCAATTGTGCTGCAATTCCTGCACACTTGTTGGAATCAGAATTGTTTGGCTATGAAAAAGGGGCTTTTTCCGGTGCAAATGCAAAAGGAAAGCCGGGATTATTTGAACTTGCAAATCACGGCACACTCATGCTTGACGAGATTGGTGATATGCCGATGGATCTTCAGGTAAAACTGCTGCGTGCCATTCAGCAACAGGAAATCACTCGTATCGGTGGTTCCAAGCCGATTCACCTGGATATTCGTTTCCTTGCGCTAACAAACTCAAATCTCAAGGAAAAAATTGCAAATGGGACTTTCCGTCAGGATCTTTACTATCGATTGAATGTTATTCCGATTTATGTACCTCCACTGCGGGAGCGTGTCGCAGATATAGAAACGTTATGCAATCGTTTTATTGAAGTCTTTTCAGATAAATATAGCCGTCCATTCTCGCTTACAGAACAGCAGTTATATTATTTGAAGCAATATTCCTGGCCTGGAAATATCCGTGAGTTGGAAAACATTATTGAATATCTGGTATTGTGCAGTTCCGGTATCGGACAGGTAGATGATTCCATCATTGCCGGTCTGCTAAACATTTCACTGGAGCAGGAACCAATCCATTCCGACACCGTAGATTTCAGCACAGCAGTTGCACAATTTGAGAAAAATCTGCTGGAAAATACCTTAAAAAACTGCAACAATCTGCGGGAAGCCGGTCAGAAACTAAACATTAATGCCTCCACAATTTCCCGCAAGATCAAACAATACAACATTAATTATTCTAACAAAAAAGAGTAGTATTTCATTCTTTTGCACATTAAAAACCGTATCCGACAGCAATCGGCTTCTTTTGCCAGCTGACTTCTGTGGATACGGTTTTATATTTTTTGAAGGTTTTAGGTTGCGTTTAGGTAATTTATATGAGTTTTTTTATGCAATTGCTGCAGCACCGAATCTTTGTTCTGCCGCTACCTGTACCATTTCTTCCCAGGATGAAAATCTGGTACTTTCTTTTACGAAGTTATCCATCAGAAGCTGAGCGTAAACCATTTTATCGGCTTTCCAGTTCGTGATAACTGCGCTGGAATATTGAAATCCTTCAAAATTAGAAAAATTAGTATTTTCCTCCATGAATTCATCGGTAAAAATGGTATTCAGCAAATTGCGGAGCTTCTGATCCATGTCTACATACACGTATCCTTCCATTATCTCTCGTCCGGATGCTCCTCGTAATATTTGTCAGCAGCTTTGAATACAAAGTCACGCCATACTGCTGCGTCTCTTGCCATACATGGACGGATGATTTCTTCCTCCTGGTCACCCATACCATTGATGACTTCTTTTCTCTGAACGGTCAGATACAGTGCCGGCTCATTTGGCGGGCAGCCAAGGATCCAGTATGCATTCGGATGATCTTTCAGATATTTCTTTGTACAGTTTCCGTGAAGTACGATCTTCTCATCCGGAATATCCTTCGGAATCTCGTTCTTTCCACCGATAACAACTGTCATGCCCGCATTCTTGTCATACTCGTTAACAGCTTTCAGCTCTTCCATGTTAATTGCAAGAAGTGCCTGACAACTTGAGCATGCACCTTCGCATTTCACATCATATTCCGGCCAGCGTGTGCTCATGTCGCCAATATATGGAATCCACATTTTTTTGTAGCTCTCTTCGATAGAGTTACCAACAACTTCAATATCCTCCAGGTCGTAATTTCCAAGGCCTGTCTCTTTTGCCACTTTGAAGTAATCTACACAGGAAGTGTCGATACCTGTTACCTCGCAGGCTACACGGTCGATGGCAACCGGATCTTTAGATCCAAGGATCATGTTTGTCTCAATAGGAACCGGCATATGTGGGCTGTATCCACTTGCTGCGCGCATTGCGTCCATGATATTGATGTCGGCACGACATGCGCTCCATACATCCATCATAGCCATGGTCAGATTCTGCTGATGCATCTGCATATGTACTTTATCCTGTACAACACCTTTGATGTTCTTTAATGCTCCTGAGAATACCATGCTGGCATGTGCTTTCAGAATTGGAAGGTTTATTAAATGATCCGCTTCAATCAGGAATTTTGGAAGAAGTACATGATCGATGTTGGAACGATATCCGCGAACTGCGATATTTACCAGCTCTTTGTCACGCTTGATATCTTTTAATTCAACACCCTCTTCTTCAGCTACAGCTGCAATTCCACTTACACGGAAACATTCCTCTGTGTCACATCCGATTGCAGCTGCCTCAGCAACAATAATACGTTTCGGGTTCGCTTTTTTTACCTCGCGGATAACGGCACGAACTACTTCCGGATTTGTACATACAGATGTCTCAGGTGGCTCTGCATGTCCTGCATTCGGTTTCAGCACAACTGTAGAACCTTTTCTGATTACGTTTTCTACTCCACCCATAAGGTCGAATACTTTGGTCACATTCTCCTGAATGTCTGTTCCTTTTACAAGGGCTACCAGGGATTTTTTCGCCATATTGATACGTCCTCCTCTATTTTTCTTCTGATTTATTAATATGCAAAATATATGCCAACTTTTTTACCCGATTTTCCGCATTTTTCGGTTCTGCCTGTTGCACCATTGCATATTCTTGTAAATTCTGTTGCAAAACTATCACAAATTATCCTTTTGCCAGTTCGAAAATAGCCTGTACATCCAACTGGTTCAAAGGCTGAAAATTTTCTCCCACAACAGAAGTCTGATCCGGCAGCATTTTCTTTGCCAGTTTTCTACTGTCTGTATTTATGATGCCGGCTTCCCGAAGCGTCACCGGCAATCCCACAGAACAGATAAAATTCTGGAACCGGGAAATACCATCCTGAGCCGCAGTCTCCGCATTTCTGCCATCCTCGCTCTCATCATATGGAACATCCCATACTTCCTTGGAAAAAACGGCAATTTCCTGTGGATGATTCAACAACATGTATTTGCACCAGGCAGGCATTAAAATTCCGAGTGCCAAACCATGTGGCAGACCATATTCTTCTGTCAGAATATGAGACATCTCATGACACGCAAATACACCTTCTGTACCGATCATGTCACTGTGCGCCATGGCAGCCGCCCACATGAGCTGACTTCTGCCCTCATAATCTTCTGGTTTTTTTTGTACCAACGGCAGTTCTGCCAAAACCGTTTTCATTACTGCTGTACACAATCCGCTGCGCAGGATTCCCTTCTGCTCAAGGTGAAAATATCGCTCGAAAGCATGTGCAAAAATGTCAATCGTTCCGATTGCACTCTGTCGTGCCGGAACGGTATACGTCAGTTCCGGATTCAGCAGAGCAAACTTTGGGAATGTCAGTGGATGATTAAATGCTGTCTTTTTTCCAAGTTTTTTATTGGATAACACAGAGACGCAATTTACTTCACTTGCTGTTGCTGCCATCGTCAGTACAACGCCCACAGGCAATGCCTGCTGTGGTACTGCTTTCCCGGAATAAAAATCCCAGAGATTTCCGGCATAACAGCTGCCAATACTGACTGCTTTTGCTGTATCAATGACGCTGCCGCCGCCTACTGCCAGCAACAGGTCAATCTGTTTTTCTTTTACAACTGTACAGATTTTCTCTGCCGTTGTATGCAATGGATTTTCTGTGATGCCACCATAGCATTCACATACCCCGCCATACGTTTCAATATCTTTCTGAATGGACCGTAGCAGACCACTTTTTACCACACGTTCACTTCCATAAAGAAGCAATACACGCTTCCCATATGCGGCAGTCAGTTGCCCGACCTGCCGCTCTGCGTTTTTTCCAAAAATAATATGTGTCGGAAGAAAAAATTCAAAATCTTTCATAACAAGTTACTCATATATGTTTTTTAGTTCTTTTTCCAATCCAGGTTGAACTGATGATCTTTTGTCAGACCAACGAAAATAATGTTGAGCAACGCAATCACCGCCAGAATCAAATAACTCCATCTTAAGCTTCCGGTTGCATTTAAGCTGATACCATTGATCATGAACGCACTTGCAGTCAAAATAGACTGGATTGGGAAAATTACACTATTTACAGTTTCAAATCCATGACGGCCGAATACAGAAGATGGGAAAGACGTCATAAAGTTTGCAGATCCGCCGATGGAAATACCTATCATAATAACAGCAATGTACATACCAGCTGTTGTATTTGTTACATTTGCAAGAATTGCTGCAGCATACCAGATGCAGAACAGGATCATAACTTTTTTTGTACCAAATTTATCATCCAGAATACCAATAAGCCAGGAACCAAAAATACCAACAATAGCGATAACTGTCATCATAGATATTGCCTGTGTTGCAGACATACCAAGTTCCTGATTTCTTACAACAAGCTGACTCATTACGCCAGTGGAACAGCACTGCAAGATACCGGTTGCAATACCTACCGTCCATACAGCAGGTGTTTTTAACAATTTTCCTACCGTCCAGCGGCTGTCTGCCTCTGCATTATCTGTATCATACTCTGCCCGGAATACTTCATCAGATACCATATCCGGATTCAGACCACGTTCCTGCGGAGTATCTCTCATAAATGCAAGACCGATCACTGCAAGCACTGCTACTAATACACCAGGAATGATAACACCTTTTTCAAATCCCATTTTTGCAATGATGAGTGTCATCATCGGAACCCATGTTGCAGATGCGATATTCAGACCCATCGTTGTGTATCCCATAACCATACCTTTACGCTTCGGGAACCACTGAGCGACTAACGCGCCACCTGCTACATATCCTGCAGACATGATAGAACCGATCAGACATGTGTATGCAATCGTATACACTGCCAGATTTGGGCAGTTACCCATAACAATATAGGAAATACCAGAAATAATTAACGTGATACCGGCTACTTTTCTAGCGCCGATTTTCTTTGTCAGCTGTGAAAATGCGATGTAAAAAATAACACCGAGAATTCCACCATAAGAATTCATCTGCAGAACAGTACCGGGCTGAATGCCAAGATGCTCTGCTACTGCCGGGGCTGTGATATTGTTACCATCTGTACAGAATCCTACGAAAAACCAGAACATTGCCATACAGAAAATAATTGTGCCCCAACCTGCTTTACCAAAACTTACCAGGGAGTTCCCACTTTTTTTGTTGTTTCCCATAATTTTCTCCTCTTGATACGTTCAGATATGCTCTCTCCCTTCTATAACATACCTAAACGCACACTTTTTCTAACTTTTTACTTTATACTTAACCTATCCGAAAAATAATTGCCCCTTATTGTTTATTTTTACTGCATCTCAATGACAACGGTTGTTCCCATTCCACCGCCGGCGCAAAGTGTTGCAACACCATAACGCTGTTTGCGGCGTTTCAGCTCGTACATCAGTGTGATGACGATTCTGGAACCGGTTGCTCCTACTGGATGTCCCAGAGAGATTCCACCACCGTTGACATTCAGTTTCTCATCCGGAACACCAAGTTCTTTCTGGCAGGCCAGACACTGAGAAGAGAATGCCTCATTGATTTCAAACAGATCGATATCATCTACGGTCAGGCCAGCTTTCTCAAGTGCTTTCTTTGTGGAGCTGATCGGTCCGATACCCATTAATTCAGGTTCTACACCAGTGGTAGCTACGCTGACTACTTTTGCCATGATCGGACATCCAAGTTCTTTTGCTTTTTCCTCAGACATCAGGATGACACCGGAAGAAGCATCATTCATACCAGAAGCATTTCCTGCTGTTACTTTTCCACCTTCTTTGAAGGCAGGTTTCAGTTTCTGAAGTCCCTCTAAAGTAGCGTTACGTTTCGGATACTCATCTACAGTATAAACAGTTTCGCTCTTTCTGGATTTTACAGTGACCGGGATGATTTCTTCCTCAAAACGTCCTGCATCGATGGCCGCTACCGCACGCTGTTGGGAACGGAGGGAATATGCATCCATCTGTTCTCTTGTAATACCATATTTATCAGCCACATTTTCTGCTGTGATACCCATCGCAGGACCAACTCCCAGATTTGTCAGAGAATCCCACATGGAATCACGCATCTCCATATGTCCGTATTTCTGTCCGTAACGGGCATTGAATACCATATGTGGTGCTGTGCTCATGCTGTCAGAACCTCCTGCCATAATGCACTCCGCTTCCCCTGCACGAATCTGATAGAAGCCCATCTGGATCGCTGACATGGAGGAAGTACAGTTTCTGTGAATGGTAATACCCGGTACAGTTACAGGCAGACCTGCTTTTACTGCTGCTACTCTGGCAAGGTTGTTTTCTTTGTATGTTCTCTGATAATTACAGCCCCAGATTACATCATCAATAATCACCGGGTCAATACCGGATCGTTTTATCAGATTTTGCATAACAGGAATGGTTAATTCTACTGGTGCAAGTGTCTTAAACTGTCCGCCGATGGTTCCGATCGGAGTTCGGCATCCTGCTACAATTACTACATCTCTCATCTTGCTTCCCTCCTATAACCGACCAAGCACGCGGGCAACTTTGATCAGTCCCTCGGTCAGTTCTTTGTTTGCTTTTTCCACATCTTCTTTGGACCATGTCTCAAGTCCCTGTCCGGTTTTGAATCCAAGGTTGCCTTTTGCAATATTGTCTGTCAGAAGTTTTGACGGTTCTGTACTGTTGCACAGATGTGGGAACAGATAGCTGTGGATGTTGTAAGTCAGATCAAGTCCGCCCATGTCCATAACTTCTACTGGTGCGCAGATGCCAAGACGCATACCAAAACCATATTTGATCGCATCATCTACATCCGCCGGATCAGCGATATCCTGCTCAATGATATTTAACGCTTCTCTGAATAATGCATGCTGCATACGGTTTGCGAGGAATCCCGGAACATCTTTCTTTACGATAACCGGACGTTTTCCTGCTTCTTTTAACAAATCGTATGTAGCCTGTACTGTCTCATCAGATACATATTTTGTCTTAATCACCTCTACTAACGGAACAAGGTACGCCGGATTCCAGTAGTGCGTACCGATGATACGCTCTTTGTGTACAGATTTCTCTGCTATTTCTGTGATGCTGATGGCCGATGTGTTTGTTGCCAGAATAGTGGAAACTGGAAAGATTGCATCCATTTTTGCAAAATAATCCTGTTTGATCTCCAGTTTTTCAATGATTCCCTCGAATACGATATCTGCAAAATCTGCGACTTCTTCGATGGTGTCCACAAAGCTGATCCGGGCTGCTGCCGCATCTGCTTCCTGCTGGGTCATTACGTCATTTTCAACTAATACACTTAAGTTATCTCTGACAACAGCAGCCGCATCACAGCGGATTTTATCATCATATACATAAATTACTTTTACCTGGTGTCCTTTTGTGGCAAAAAGCTGGGCAATTCCCAGTCCCATTTTACCTGCACCAAGGACAGCAATATTTTTTTTATTCATAGATTCCCCTTTTTTTGCTCAAAATGGAGCCGGACACCATACGCGGCATTTCCCGTCCAAAGCCATTATTTAGTTTTTACTGCTCTGAACAGTTACCATATTCTGATGTCTGGCTCCTTATTCATTTATTTACTTGTTCTGTTCAGAAATCTGTAAACCAGATCTGAACAGTAAGGTTTTGCGGTATGTTAAAAATTAATAAATGGTATTCTTAACTCTTAGTATACGCCGTACGGATATTCTTTGTCCGGTACGCTTCTGTCGATTCTGTCAGATGGAACAAATGCAACGGCACGAACGATGGTTCCGTCACCCATGTACCAGCGAAGTGGGAATGCACAGAACAGGAATCTCTGGTTTGTTACTTTATCCAGATCTCCACCCAGGTTCTCGATACCCATTACGTTGTTTGCCATTAAAATATCATGGCATGGCTCCCACTCTGGGAAATCGTCTTTTGCCGGATGTCCGAACTCTTCTTCGTACTCCTCACAGATACGTGGAACGTATGGGCCAGGACCGTGATCTGCTGCATATGTGTAAAGGATGTGGTCGATAGCCTGCATATCAAAACCAACGCCTCTTACATGATGCTCAACAAACCATTTTGCACCGTCAATGGAAAGTCCCGGGCTGTATGCGAAATAATCATCATTCTCACCCCAGCGTCTGTGTGTACCTGTATTTAACAGAACCCAGTCACCTTCTTTGATTCCACCTGGAACTTTTTTAGCAGCGTTCTCAATGTCTTCTACTGTGATCAGCTCCCATTTTCCTTTCGGGATATCCAGACATACAGCTTCACCAAAGTAGTTCTGGATTGGAAGCTCATGTGTAAACGGACTTTCCGGAATGACATGAGATGGAGAATCTGCATGTGTGGAGTTGTGCATATGGAAAGAATTGAAGGTCTGAAGCAATCTGTAATGCATCGGCATATGCTGTACTCTGTCAATATGGAAATCTCCGTTGGATGGCCAGAGTGGGTTTCCTCTGCCAAACGGGTTGGACAGATCGATCAACTCGAAAGAGCCGTCTTTGAACATATCAAAGATATTTCCGTCATAAGGTTTTTTCCAGTCATTTGTGTGCGCATAGTTTTCTTCACGTGTGTGTCTTACTGCGATTTCTGACATTTTACTTTCTCCTTTTCGATTTTATTTATATTATTATGTATTGTAGGGAATTCACTTATATATAAAGCAAATACCGTGCCAGTTTTTCCTTACATGAAAAAGCCCCGAAAAACGGGGCTTTTGTTGTACATGTATGTGTTTTTGTTTCTTTTCTTCAACGAATAGTATTTTTTTGTTGCAAAATGGAAATGCATTTTGCTACCATTCTGTACAAAAAAACTTTGACTATTTTTTACATTTGCCAATAAGCACTTATTGCGAAAAATAGCCAAAGTTCTTTTATTTACATTACATATATTATTTTCTGTCATATCATGCATCAATATCACGGTATGCCGCAATGCGAAACATTGGTGTCGATGCAAAATTTATTTTTTCATCTTCTGTCCAAAGTTGCTGCCAGATATCGGTATCAATATCTATTTTTGAAAACCCAATACGCTGCAGTACTTCTCTGTCCCATCCCGGGCGAAGTTTACGGCTCAATGGAACATTTTTTGCAATTTCTTCCATTGCATCAATATCTGTATTGATATATTCGTCCCGCACCTGATTTGCTTCCGTGGCTGCACGGTCTGCTTCGTAAGCTTTGCGCATTTCTTCATCATACAGATAACGATACCAGTTTGCATCGAAATTCAGCATGATCCCTTTTGGTTTTAACACCCGATACCACTCCTGATAGGCAGTTTCCGGTTCCTCTAATACCCAGGTCAGATTTCGGCTGAGAACCAGATCAAAGCTTTCATCCGCGAATTCCAGTTTCTGTGCATCCATCTGCTTCCATGTGATCTGCGCAGCCAGCACTCCGGCATTTTCCTGCGCTTCTGTCAGCATTTCAGCGGTACAGTCTACAGCCGTCACCTGATAGCCTTCCTGCGCCAGCAAGATAGCAAAAAATCCGGGACCGGTTCCAATATCCAGAATCCGGATCTCTGATTTTTCTTTTTTCGGTAAGTGCTTTTTTATCTCTGCGATCCAGTCCTGCCACTTGTCACCTGCCAGTTCTTCCCGGTTATATTCCGAATATCCTTCCGCGCGATTTCCCCAGTAGCTGACGATCTTTTCTCCCAGTTCTTTCATAATGATACCTGTTCCTTTTATAAAGATTTGGGTGGCAAAACACTCAAATCCTGATTACACAGATTTCTCCGTGCTTTATACTCCCAGATTCCTATCCACCTTAATTCTGATTCTTTGTTGCCGCGATGCAGAATAACGGTGTTGGATTGTAGAATTCATCTTTTTCGATATAAATCCGTTTGCTGATGCCAAGGTCTAATTTGATCTGTTCAAATCCTGTCTCACCCAGCGCGGTAACATCCCATGCCGGGCGCACATGATAACTGATCTCCAGCTGCTCTTTGATTGCCTCACATTCCTGCATCAATTCTCCGGCGATCTGTTTGTGTGCATGGTTTTCCGAAAGTTTTTCTCCTTTTCCGGTAAAATCTGCTTTTCCATAATTTCCGTCAAAATTCAAAAGTACTCCACCCGGTTTTAATACACGGTGCCACTCTCTGTATGCTTCCTGCGGATGCGGCAGAGTCCAGGTCAGATTTCTGGAAATAACCATGTCAAAACTTTCATCTGCAAATAATAATTTTTCTGCATCCATCACACGAAACTGTGCCGTACTCTGTAATGTCTGTCCAATTTCTTTTGCTTCCTGAATCATAGAAGGAGTCAGATCGATCCCAATAACACGATGTCCCAATGCGCTAAGAAGAAATGCAAAAAATCCTGTTCCGGTTCCGATATCCAGAATCCGAAGCTGTTCACCTGCCGGAATATGTTTTGCAATTTCCCGCAGCCAGCGATCTGCCATCACACTGTTTAATTCTCTGATGCGCAATTCAGCAAAGGAATGGCTTCTCTGAGTCCAGTAATTTTTGATTCTCATCTTTGGATCCAAATATACAATCCCCTGTTCTGCATATTGCTGTTCTGCTGCGTTGCTCATTTGCAGTTTCCTCCTTTTTCTGTCTGTTTTCCAGCCAACATCATATGAAACATATCATCACATAACTTTATTTAATGCTATTTTATACAATAAAAGGGTGGCTTCACAAGCCACCCTGGGGGATATATTTTTTACTGTCCCAGCATGGCCGCTTCGATCAGCATTTTTGTATAGTCATTTTCCGGTGTGTTGATCACGCGCTCCGGTGTTCCTTCCTCAACGATATTTCCCTGATACATGACAATGACATGATCACACAGATACTGCACCAATGCCAGATCATGACTGATCAGCAAAATTGACAAATTCATTTCTTTTTGCAGACGTTTTAATAACTCTATAATCTGTGCCTGTACAGTCACATCCAATGCACTGGTTGCCTCATCGCAGATCAGGATTTTCGGATTAACTGCCAGCGCCCGGGCAATCGCTGCTCTCTGGCACTGTCCGCCACTGACCTGATTCGGGTAGCGATCTGCGATCTCTGCCGGAAGTTCCACCTGCTGCAATAATTCTCCCAGCCGCTTCTTTGCTTCTTTTTTGCCGGCACCATGATTGCGCATACTTTCCATAATACTCTTTCCCAAGGTCTGCCGCGGATCAAAGGAATCCTGCGGTGCCTGAAATACCATCTGAATTTGCGTATATAATTGCTTTAAGGATTTTCCTCTCAGCTTTTGAATGTCAGTTCCATTCAGAAAAATATCCCCTTCATCCGGTTTTAACAAATGTGTGATCATTTTTACGGTAGTGCTTTTTCCACAACCGCTCTCTCCCACGATTCCCAGACATTCGCCTCGCTGCAATGTAAAACTGATGGCATTTACTGCTGTAAACAATTTTTTATTTTTATAAAATTGTTTTGATAAATTTTTTACTTCTAATATCGTATCCATATTTCATATTGCGCCCCTAATTTAACTCCGTTTCAGATGTAACACCGAACCAATCAGTTTTTTTGTATACGCCTCCTGCGGATGGTTCAAAATCTCCTCTTTTGTACCATATTCCACCAGTTTTCCCTGGTACATAACTGCCACATGATCTGCCAGATAATTGACCACCCCAATGTTGTGTGTCACCAGAACAATGGACGTTCCATACATATCCCGCAACTTCTGCATTTCCCGCAAAACCTGAAGCTGTACCGTTACATCCAGTGCACTGGTAGGCTCATCTGCCAGCAACAACCGCGGGCGAAGTACCATGGCAAGCACGATTCCCACTCTCTGATTCATACCGCCGGAAAATTCAAAGGGATAACTTTTCAGGAGCTGTGCACCATTGGTAAATCGCAGCTGCTCAAATAATTCCAGTGCCCGGTCACGAATCTCTCCTTTTGAAATGGATTCGTGTTCCAGTACTGCCTCGTATAGCTGTTTCTCTATGGTCCGGATCGGACAGAGGGATGCTCCCGTATTTTGAAAGATCATGCCGATTTTTGCACCACGCAAACGCCGCATTTCTTCTCCGTGAACCTGGGTCATATCAATTGTCGCATTCGCACCCTGAAAAAGAATCTGTCCCTGCGTGACTTCTCCTCCTTCTCCCAGCAAGCCCATGGCCGCCCGGATCAAAGTACTTTTTCCACTTCCGGATTCTCCGACAATGCCAAGGATTTCTCCCGGTTTCATTTCAAGCGAAACGTCTTCTATCACCCGTTTTTTTCCATAATGAATATCGACATGACGATACTCTAATATATTATCGCTCTTTCTATCCATATATTTTCCTCAGTTTCAGCAAACGGACATTCACAATCCGCTCATGCTGCTTGCTCATTGCTTTTTGCAATTATATCAGGAGATTTCCCTGTTTTGATCAGATCATATCCCGCACGGTATCTCCAAGCAGATTAAATAACGCAACGGTCACAAACATTGCAATTCCCGGTGCGATTACAATCCATGGACAAGTCTGCAGCATACTTCTTCCATTACTCATCATAGATCCCCATTCTGCCATCGGCGGTGTCGCCCCCAATCCCAGGAATGACAATCCTGCCAGTTCCATGATCATTGTTCCGATATCCAGCATCGCTGTCACGATCATAGTTCCTGCAATATTTGGAAAAATATGTCTGATGAGTATCTGCATTCCATTTTCCCCTGATAATTTTGCTGCTGCAATATACGACATTTCTTTTACCATCAACGTCTGACTGCGGGCAAGCCGGGCAAATTTTGTCCATGAAATACAGGCAAGTGCGATCACCGCACTTTTCAAGCCGCCACTCAGAACACCTGCCACCGCAATGGCAAATACCATACCCGGAAATGCCAGAAATAAATCAGAAATCCGCATGATCAGATCATCTGTTATTCCGCCAAAATAACCGCCAATCATTCCAAGTATCGTACCTGTAACTGATATGATCAGCACCAGTGCCAAAGCAGAAAATACGGTTGTCTGTGCACCAAGGATTATCCGGGAGAACATATCTCTTCCGTACCGGTCTGTTCCGAAAATATGTTGTGCAGACGGTTTTGCAAGCGCATTTGCCAGATCCTGTTCATATGGATCATATGGTGTCAGATGTACCGCAAATGCTGCCGTCAAAAGCAAAATTCCCACCAGAATCAGCAGTATGATAAATTTTATTTTTGTCTTTTTTGTACGCATGCTATCATCTCCTGCTTTCTCAAGATTTTTCCTGCAGCCGGATACGCGGATCCAGATAATGGTAAATGATATCCGTCACCAGATTTACCATAACATAAATGATCGCCATCCAGACCACATACACCTGTATCACAGGATAATCCCTGGTAAGAATCGCATCCACTGCCATTTTTCCAACGCCATCCCACATAAAAATTGATTCCACGATTGCAGTTCCACCAAGCAGCGAACCGATGGACAGTGACAACAGCGTTACGATTGTCAGCATGGATGCTTTCAATACACTTCCGACTAAGATTTTTCGCTCTCTGACGCCCCGCGCCCGGGCACCAACCACATAGTCTTTTTTCAGTTCTTCCAAAACGGTTGCACGAATCTGTCTGGTGTATTTTGCAGACATTGCAATTGCCAGCGTCAGTGTTGGCAAAACGATGCTTTTCCAGCCCTGACCGCTTCCCATGACCGGAAACCAGCCAAGTTTCAGCGAAAATACATACATCAGCAATAATGCAACAAAAAATCCGGGCATTGAGTTTCCGACAAAACTTAAAATCCGGATAAAATAATCGGTAAATCTGTTTTTTCGAACTGCTGAAAGGATACCTAGCGGGATTGACAATGCAATCGTCAGCAAAATAGACGTGATCGTCAGGTAGATTGTCATGGGAAGTCTTGTCAGAAACATCTGTAAAACCGGCTGACCGGAGATATAGGATGTTCCCATATCTCCTTTCAGCATATTTCCCACCCAGTTCAGATACTGCACCGGCACAGATTTATCCAGTCCAAGTTCTTCTCTGATGGCAGTTTTCTGTTCTTCCGTCCATGCCATTCCCGTATTCTGTTCCATCATATCAACCGCATCTACCGAAGATGTGTGCATCAGCACAAAGGTCAGCAATGTAATGCCAAACAGAATCGGAATCAGCTGTAGTAATCGTTTTATGATATATTTTCTCATGCCTGTTCGTATTTTCCTTACACATCAGAAACATTCGTTATTCTTTATCTAAATCTGCCGTAATCTCATAATAATCTGACGGATGTGCCACCAGACCAGACACTCCTTTTCCTGATACCATAGACATTTTCAGATGAGATGCAAATACAAATGCATGGTCATCCAGAATGGTCTGTGTCATCTGTGTGCCCAGAGTGGCCCGCTCTGTCGGATCAAAAGTAACTGACATCTGCTTTTCCAGTGCCTCAAGCGCATCGCTGTGGTAACCTCCACGATTCTTGGTTGAACTGTCCAGACAATGGGTAGTGAAAAAATACTCCGGATCACCAGTCGGTGCACTGACAAATGCTCCTGCAAAAATATCCCAGTCGCCTTTATCCAGATAATCCTGATGGTTCGCTGTACAGTTTACCTGAATATCAATTCCGACATCTTTCATGGTCGCCTGTACTGATTCCGCCAACAGCGGCAACTCCTGACGGCTTGGATAAGTCAGCCAGCGAATCGTCAGCTTTTTGCCATTTTTATCTACATAGCCGTCTCCATCAGTGTCTGTCCATCCGGCCTTTTTTAATAATTCTTTTGCTTTCGCCGGATCATAAGATTCCGCTGTTACGGCATCATCCCCAAACGTAAAGCTTGCCGGGAACGGTCCCACTGCCGCAGCGCCATTTCCATCCATCAATACAGAAGTAAAGTTCTCCTTGTCAATCGCACTTGCAATAGCTGCCCGCACATCATCATCCTGAAGTGCTTCCGTCGCATAATTCATCTGTGCAAAGAAAGAGCGGGAAGTCTCACAGGAAGAAATCGTATATGGCTCATTTTTAAACAAAGGCAGACTTGCATACGGGAGCCCATAAGCAGCATCCAGTTCACCGGACTGCATCGCCATCGTCATAGTATCTCCATCAGTAATTGTTTTCACATAGATTTTATCCAGATGCGGTGTGCCATTCCAGTAGTTTTCATTTTTTACCAGCGTTACGCCTTTGTCTGTTTCCAAATCCTGTACAATGTATGGTCCTGTTCCAACTACTTTTCCATCCGCCGTAATGCCCGCTTTCATATCGATAATACATCCATACGGATCTGACAGATAATTCATCAATGCCGGAACCGGTTCACTCGTTGTAATTGTCAGAATCTGTCCATCTGCCTCGATATTACTGATTTTCAGATCTCCCGCTGCACGTTCATGCACTGCCACCAGATCATCCAGACATTCTTTCACTGCCTGTGCATCCATTTTCCGTCCACTGGAAAATGTCACATTATCCTGCAATGTGATTTTCCATGTGTTGTCATCTATATTTTCATATGATTTTGCCAGCCATGGCTCCAGTTCCATAGAATCAGAATATTTAAATAAAGTCTCTCCGATTCCATAACGGATGCATGCCCAACCAGAATATCCTCTGTGTGGATTCACATCCGACTCATCGTTTTCCGCATTAAATGTCGTATCTCCGAACGTAAATACTTTTTCACCGGCAGTTTCTGCTTTTACAGAACTGCTATTCTGATCCTTATTGTTTCCGCATCCGGTCAGCAGACCAAGCATCAGTGCTGCTGCCATAAAAACTGTCCCTAATTTTGCTATTTTTTTATGCGCCATTGTGTTTCCCCCTGTCTCTTTTCATTCTCTTTTTTCATTACAGTGATACTCATTTTTTGACACTGTAATCAGATTAACAAAATCGGGGCTTTCTCACAAGCCACCCTGGGGGATAAAAAGACAGCCTACACTGCGTGTCGTACAACTTTCGCCAGCGTTTCTGCTGCCAGCGCAAATTCCTCCGGGGTAACATAAGAAAACGAAAGCCGGAGTGAATTTGTTTTCTCAAATCCATAAATGTCTCCGGGATTCAATAAGATCCGATGTTTTAAAGCTTCCTGAAAAATCATTTCCACGGAAAGTTCTTTTTTAAAAGTCAGCCAGATATAAAATCCGCCCTTTGGTATACGCCAGGTGGCGAGGTCTGAAAAATGCTCCTGTAATGCTTTCAATGCGCAGTTTCTCCGATGCAGTAAAATTGCTTTCAGTTCCTGCAAATATTCCCCGTAAAGCCCGCTGTTTAAAAATTCTGCAAAAATCCATTGGGAAATTGAACTTGCGCCATAATCCATCTGCATTTTCACATCCCCCAGCCGCTGCACGATTGGTTCAGGCGCAACGATCCAGCCGATGCGAAGTCCGGGAGCCAGTGTTTTGGAAGCTGTACCAAGGTAGATGACCATTCCTGACTGATCCAGTTCCTTTAACGTCTTTGGCTGTTCCTGCGCATAACAAAGTTCCAGATATGCTCCATCTTCTATGATTGGAAGCTGACAGGAAACACAGTAATCGATCAATTCCTGCCGCCTTCCCTCATCCATCGTAATACCGGTCGGATTCTGATTTGTTGGTATCGTATACAGAATACTGGAATGATGTCCGCTCTGCAGTGACGTTTTATTTTGTAATTTCCAATACTGAATCCCATATTCATCCATTGGAACCCCAAAAAGGCGCATACCTGCCGACTGAAATACCTGCAGAGACTTCATATAACTTGGTGCTTCTGTATATACCGTAGATCCTGGTTTTAAGAGTGCTACCGATATCAACTGTAATGCCTGTAACGCTCCTGATGTAACTAAAATATTGGAAGGTGACGTATGTATGCCACAGCTCGCCAGGTGCCTCGTCAAAGCTTCCTGCAGTTCCGGCAAGCCTAACGGGCCGAGATATCCAAGCGACTGGATCTGTGGTGTCAGATTTTTCAGTACCTGATTCCACTTATTCTTTGGGAAAATACGCGGATCTAATTCCCCTGTTCCCAGCCGAATAATATTTTCCTCAAACTCCATCCGGTTGATTGTTTGGATGGTTTGGTTATTCTCCATAAAACTGCCGGAAGTAACATATTTTTCCCATTTCTGAAATTCAGGAAGCAGCAATCCCCAGGTATTATTAATTACCAGCGTTCCGGCACCATGTCCGCTCTGGATAATTCCAAACGCTGTCAACTCGTCCAAAGCACTTGTTATCGTACTCCTGTTTACATCAAACTGCTCTGCCAGTGCGCGCTGAGACGGCAAGCGTGTCCCCACCGGCCAGTCACCGCTGGATATTTTCTGATAAATATAATCTACAATCTGCTGATACAAAGGAACCGGATTGTTTTTATCCGGCTTCCAGTTTATCTGAACAGGTGTTGCCTTCTTCATTGTAAAAATCCCCCTTGGTTGGTATCATTCATGTGAGTTTGGTTGGTTACATACATCATAAAATCTTCTATTATGATAGTATCATATCAAATGGAGGAAAGGTATATGAATATTTTTTTACAGGGGTTAACTATGGGACTGGCCTATGTGGCTCCCATAGGAATGCAGAACTTATTTGTCATTAATTCTGCATTGACAAACAAGCGAAAGCGGGCACTGCTGACAGCACTGATCGTCATCTTTTTTGATATCACACTGTCACTTGCATGTTTTTTCGGAATCGGAACAATCATGCAGCGATTCAAATGGCTGCAAATGGTGATCTTGTGTGTGGGGAGCCTGATCGTCATTTATATCGGAGTCGGCCTGTTGCGGTCAAAGACAAAAGATCTGGAAAAAGATCAGGCAACCATGTCCATCAAAAAGACCATCTCATCTGCCTGTGTCGTAACCTGGTTTAATCCACAGGCAATCATTGACGGTACCATGATGCTCGGTGCTTTCCATGTTACATTAGCAGCCGGCCAGGAGACACCATTTATCACCGGCGTGGCATGTGCATCCTTTTCCTGGTTCATCGGACTGACATTTCTGATCTCACTGGTCAGCAGTAAATTCAATGCAAAAGTTATGCGATGGATCAATATCGTGTGTGGCGTGATCATTATCGGATACGGAATAAAATTATTCGTGTCCTTTGTACAGATGTTGCTTTAATTTAATGAGTTTCATAAGACCTCCTGCAATTTTGTCTCAGTCGCTAACAATCGCTCCCTGAGAAAAAATTGCAGGAGGTCTAAATTTACACAGTGGCGACAGTAAATTTAAGTTCAGCTAGAAAGCTCGAATAAAGAAAACGTGGTATTTTTCCTCCGTAAGCGATTGTTAGCTACGGAGGTAAAATACCACGTTTTCGATTCATACACTAAAGTTTAAGCCACTGCACAAACTTTAAATTTTACTTAGCTGCCAGAGCTTTTTTGATTTCCTCTGTAAGAAGCGGAACGATCTTGTTCAGATCTCCAACGATACCGTAATCAGCTACGTCAAAGATCGGAGCATCCTCATCTTTGTTTACTGCGATGATGAGGTCAGACTCTTCCATACCAGCT
>JALESO010000042.1 GCA_022781925.1 Lachnospiraceae bacterium | reverse complement strand
GAACCCACCGGCGCACTGGATTACAACACCGGAAAACAGATCCTGCAGCTGTTGCAGGATACCTGCCGCAGGGAGAAGATCACGGTGCTGATCATCACTCACAACTCTGCCCTGGCACCAATGGCAGACCGGCTGATCCAGTTTAAAAACGGCACCGTAATCAGTGAAACAAGCAATCCGGCTCCGGTTCCGATTGCAGAAATAGAGTGGTAAACAGACAGATGAAAGCTTACTGGAAAGATATAACCCGAACAATCAAAAAAGAAAAAAAGCGGTTTTTCTCCATTCTTCTAATCACATTTCTTGGAGTGACCATGTTCGCCGGATTATCCGCCGGATGCCGGGATCTGCGCGCATCCGCAGACGATTATTACGACGGACAGAATCTGTATGATATCCGGATCCAGTCCACCCTTGGACTGACGAATGAGGATGTAAAGGCTGTCTCACAGGTAAAAGGTGTCGAAAAAGCCTGTGGCACTTACAGTGAAACCGCGCTGGTGCAGGCAGGCGATCTGCAACAGAAAGCAGAGGTCACACTGCTTGATATGGAAGGATTCAATCAGCCCCTTTTACTGGAAGGCACGCTGCCGCAGAAAGTATCAGAAATCGCTGTTTCACAGAATTATTGTACCGATGCCGGCAAAAAGATCGGTGATCAGGTAACACTGACCGCGCAGAGCACCTCCGATGAAGAAGATACCTCTGCGTTAAAGCCGCATAAGTATACGATCACAGCGATCATGCAGGATGCCACGGATCTGATCGCAGACGACGGCGCCGCATCCTTCCGCTCCTCCCAGTCGGCGAAATATTTCTTCTATGTCACTGCCGATGCGCTGGATAATGAAGTATATTCTGCCATTGAACTGAGTGTCAGCGGTGCAAAAGACCTTTCCTGTTTCTCTGAGGAATATCAGGACAAGGTAGCCACGGTCAAAAAACGGATTGAAAAAGAGATCAAGGAAAAACGGGAGCAGGCGCGTTACGATGAGATCGTATCTGATGCCACTGCGACGCTGGCAGATGCCCGATCCGATGCGGATACCCAGTTTGCAGATGCGGACGCAAAGATTGCAGATGCAAAAGCAGAACTGGAAGATGGGAAAATACAGCTGGCGGACGGCTGGCGGCAGCTTCAGGATGGCATGCGCCAGTTAAAGGAGCAGAAACAGAGTGCTGCCGAGCAGTTTTTACAGGGTTACTTAAAAATAGCGGGCGGTTATGCACAGCTTGCTTCCGGAGAACAGCAGTTAAACTCCGGCAAGGCAGAATTAAAGAACCATCAGACACAGTTAGATCAGGGTGCCGCAGCTCTGCAGCAGCAAAAAGCAGCTGCCCTGCAGGAACTGTCCGATGCCGAGACACAGCTGATCCAGGGACAGCAGCAGGCATCCGCCGGAAAAGAACAGCTTCTGGCTCAGGTCTCCCTGATGCAAAACCAACTGAAGGATGCGTGGCCGCAGGATTCCTGGGAAACTTATCAGGCGGCAGTGGAATCCGGTAACACAGATAATGATGCAAAAAACGCATTTCAGACCGATTTGCAGAACCGCGTAAATGCCATGACTGCCGCACTGGATGCGCAGATTCGTCAGCTGGATCCGGAGGAAGCAGATTATGAAGCAAAAAAACTGGAACTGGAAAACCAGCAGACACAGCTTCAGCAGATTCCGGAAGGCATGTCCGCACTGACAACACAATATGAATCTGTCCAGGCGACGCTGCTTCAGTTAAAAGAACAGCAGATACAGCTTCAGACGAAAAAGCAGGAAGCCCTGCAGCAGTTTGCCGATGCAGAGGCCGAGCTAAACACACAGCAGCAACAGCTGACAGGAGCAGTCTCCCAGCTGACACAGCAGGAACAGACGCTGACCAGCGCCAGACAGGAACTGGATGCAGGGCTGGCAGAATTAAAGGCACAGGAACGTAATGCCAATACCCAGTTTGCCAAAGCTGATCAGGAGATCCGGACAAACACAGACAAATTAAACCAGTCGGAACAGGAGCTGACAGATGGTTCGGCCGAACTGGAAGAACAGGTACAGAAATTAGAGGAAGAGCGCAGCAAAGCCTATGCCGAACTGGCAGACGCACAGGCAGATATCGATGCCATTGATATGACAAAATGGTATGTGCAGGACCGCAGTTCCATCAGCAGTTTTTCCACGATCCAGAGTGATGCGGATTCCATTGAGACCATCGGAACGGTATTTCCGATCCTGTTTCTGTCCGTTGCGATCCTGATCAGTCTGACCACCATCACCCGTCTGGTGGAAGAAGAGCGGGGACAGATCGGTATTTACAAGGCACTTGGTTTCTCGGATGCGCATGTATATGGAAAATACCTCACATACACGTTGTCCGCATGTATCTGCGGCGGACTGTTGGGCGATATCGGAGGATTTGTCCTGCTGCCGAAATTCCTGTTTATGGTATTCGATGTCATGTACAAGATTCCGTCCTATCGTTTCCTGTTCCATACAGGCTACGGCATCTGCGGTATCCTGTTGTTCGCAGCAGGAACCCTCATTGCAGCGGTCTGTGCATGTCACAGTGAACTGCGGCAGTGCCCGGCAGCGCTGATGCGTCCAAAGGCACCGAAAGCCGGATCCCGGGTATTCCTGGAGAAGATTCCGTTTTTGTGGAAGCGCCTCTCCTTCCTGAATAAAGTTACCTTTCGTAACCTGTTCCGTTATAAAAAGCGTCTGATCATGACCATCAGCGGCATCCTCGGATGTACCGCACTCCTGGTAGTCGGCATGGCCATTAAAAACTCTGTGACGGATCTGATGCCAAAGCAGTATAATCATATTTACCGCTATGACCTGATGGCTGTTGTCATGGCGGATGACTACGATACCTTTACGGAACAGATCGATTCGGATAAAAATATTTCCGATTATCTCGGACTCTTGATGGATACCGTACAGGCAAAAAATGAAGCACAGACGGCAGAAGAGACCGTTCCACTCTATGTGATCCCGGATGATGCATCCATTGCAGACTACATCAATCTGGAAGGTTTGGACGGAAAAGAAAAAGAACTGGGAAAAGATCAGATCCTGGTTACCCAGAACCTGTCGGAAGTAATGGGCTTTTCTGTGGGTGATTCCCTGCAGATCCAGAACAGCGATCTGGAAGAATGTACCTTCTCCGTGGACGGTATTTTACATAATTATCTGGGAAATGCTATTTATATGCGGCAGAGTACCTATGAAGCACTGATGGGTGATTACGTGCCAAATGCGATACTGGCACATTTATCTGCTTCCTGTGACGATCCGGTGTCCTATGCAGATACCCTGTCCCGGGAAAGTGATGTGGTATCCTGCAGCAGTGTACAGGCCATGCGGGATGAATTCGCAAAATCCTTCGGACTGATCAACTGTGTGGTTGTCCTTGTGACAGTTCTGGCAGCAGGACTTGCCTTTGTCGTATTGTTCACCCTGGCCACCACCAATATTTCCGAGCGTGAACGGGAACTGGCCACCATCAAAGTATTGGGATTCTTTGATAACGAAGTACATCTGTATGTCAATAAGGAAACCCTGATCCTGACGGTAATCGGTATTCTGCTGGGACTTCCGGTGGGACGGTTTTTCAGCGGTCTGTTGACCAGCGTTTTAAAAATGCCATCCGTTTATTTTGCGGTTTCCGTACACCCGACCACTTATCTGTTCGCAGGTGGCATGACCTTCCTGTTTGCACTGGCGGTAGACCTCATTACGAACCGGCTGTTAGACAGGATCAATATGGTAGATGCATTAAAGAGTGTGGAGTGAAGTAAAAAACAGAAAACTATAACATATAAAAGAACCGGTAAAAGCGTCATGTTGTCATTGACGCTTTTTACTGTCTTATGCTAGAATGGGAAATTGTGCAGGAAACGAAAACTTTCTGCACAATTTGAAAACCATAAAGTATACAAAAACAGAACAGGAAAAAAGAATGAATAATAAACTTGCGTTAAAAGACGAAATTTTACTGACCATAGATAAGCCTGCCCGTTATATCGGAAATGAGGTAAATATGGTCCGTAAAAATCCAAAAGAGGTAAAAATACGTGTCGCCTTCGCATTCCCGGATGTATATGAGATCGGTATGTCACACCTTGGCATTCAGATCCTGTATCATCAGTTTAATCTCCGGGAGGATGTGTACTGTGAACGCGTCTATTCCCCATGGCCGGATCTGCACAAGATCATGAAAGAACAGCAGATCCCGCTGTTTGCCCTGGAGACACAGGATCCGATCAGAGACTTTGATTTTCTGTGCATGACCCTGCAGTATGAACTCTGTTATCCGAATATCCTGCAGATTCTGGATCTGAGTGGGATTCCGTTAAAATCAGCAGACAGAACGGATGATATGCCCATCGTCATCGGCGGCGGCCCCTGTGCTTACAACCCGGAGCCAATCGCTGACTTTTTCGATATCTTCTATATCGGAGAGGGCGAGACAGAATACGATGATCTCTTTGATCTCTATAATCGTATGAAAGAGGATGGCAGTTACACCAGACAGGCATTCCTGCATGAAGCAGCAAAAATCCCGGGACTTTATGTACCGTCTCTCTATGAAGTATCTTATAAGGAAGACGGCA
This sequence comes from Lachnospiraceae bacterium, assembly GCA_022781925.1. GTDB lineage: Bacteria > Bacillota > Clostridia > Lachnospirales > Lachnospiraceae > Eubacterium_I. The sequence continues at coordinate 14,128 of JALESO010000042.1, read as the reverse complement.
CCATCGCTGATTTTCAGCCGGTTTATGAGGATATACCCACGGTGATCCACCGTCAGGTAGTAGAGAACATGTCCGAATCCGTTTATCCGGACAAGCCATTGGTTCCGTTTATCAAGGTCACACAGGACCGTGTGGTTCTGGAGATCCAGCGCGGCTGTATCCGTGGCTGCCGCTTCTGTCAGGCGGGTATGGTGTATCGTCCGCTGCGTGAGCGCAGTCTGGAAATGCTGAAGGAGAAAGCATATCAGATGCTGACCAGCACCGGACATGAGGAGATTTCCTTAAGTTCCTTAAGTTCCAGTGATTATACTTATCTGGAAGAACTGCTGACCTTCCTAATCGATGAATTTAAGGACAAGGGAGTGAATATCTCTCTGCCATCTCTGCGTATCGACGCATTTTCTCTGGATGTCATGAGCAAAGTACAGGATATCCGCAAGAGCAGCCTGACCTTTGCACCGGAGGCCGGCTCCCAGCGTCTGCGTGATGTCATCAATAAGGGACTGACCAAGGAAAATATCCTGCACGGAGCAGGACTTGCCTTTGAAGGCGGCTGGAACAAAGTAAAACTGTATTTTATGCTGGGACAGCCCACAGAAACCGTGGAAGATATGAAAGCCATCGGTGAACTGGCAGAAGAGATCGCAGAGCGTTATTATGAGATCCCGAAAGATCAGCGAAACGGCAAATGTCAGATCACGGTAAGTACCTCTTTCTTTGTTCCAAAACCATTTACTCCGTTCCAGTGGAGTCCGATGTGCACGAAGGATGGGTTCCTTGGCCGTGCAAAGATCGTAAATGAGACCATCAAATCCCAGTTAAATAAGAAAAGCATCCGCTATAACTGGCATGAAGCAGATGTCACCATGATCGAAGGTATTCTTGCCCGTGGCGACAGACGTCTGTGTGATGCACTGATCCGTGTCTATGAAAAAGGCGGTATTTTCGCAGCCTGGTCTGAATTTTTCAACGAACAGATCTGGCAGGACGCTTTTGCAGAAGAGCAGATTGATGTGGACTTCTACACGACCCGTGTCCGCAATGAAGATGAGATCTTTCCGTGGGACTTTATCGATGCGGGTGTTACCAAGAACTTCCTGCTGCGTGAATGGCATGCGGCAAATGCAGAAACCGTTACTCCGAACTGCCGTCAGAAATGTGCCGGCTGCGGAGCGATGAAATACAAAGGAGGCGTATGCTATGAGAATAAGAATTAAATTCCGAAAATATGGTGTCATGCGTTTTATCGGACATCTGGATATCATGCGTTATTTTCAGAAAGCCATGCGCCGGGCCAATATCGACATCGCCTATTCCGAAGGTTTTTCCCCACACCAGATCATGTCCTTTGCGGCTCCTTTAGGTGTCGGCATCACCAGCGACGGCGAGTATCTGGATATTGAGGTACATTCTACAAAATCTACCGATGAATCCAGAGATGCACTGAACGCGGTTATGGTGGATGGCATCGAGATCACCGAATATGTTGCACTGCGTCAGGATGCAAAAAAAGCGATGACTTCGGTAGCGGCAGCAGATTATATCGTTTATTTTAAAAATCAGATTGATTTTACACAGGAAGAGCTGGAAGAAAAAATTCATCAGTATTATGAAGAACGTGATACCATCGAAGTGACAAAGCAGACGAAAAAAAGCGAGCGTGTCATTGATATCAAACCGCTGATCTACCGGTTTTCCCCATGCAACCTGGAAGAATCCGGATGGCAGGGATTTTTCCTGCAGCTTTCCACCGGAAGTACCGATAATATCAAACCGGAACTGGTATTACAGGATTTTTATCAGTATTTTGGAAAAACCTATGATCCGTTTAATATGCAGATCCACAGAGTGGAGACCTATGAGCGTACAGAAGAAGGATTAAGACCGCTGTATCAGGCAGGTGACAACATTGAATCATAAAGTCATTATCACAGATACGGCCATCTGTGCCAGTCAGGTCCGCATGTGTGCCACGGTATCAGAACGCCGTTTACTGGAAGTACGGTGCCGGAAGCTCGGGCAGGAGTCCATTCTTGGAAACATCTATGTGGGACGGGTCCAGAAAGTCGTACCAAATATCCAGGCGGCTTTTATCGAGATCAAGCCCGGTCTTTCCTGCTATTATTCCCTGGAGGAAAAGACAGCACCGGTTTTTGCAAAAAAAATTCCGTCATCAAAGCTGGTGCAGGGTGATGAACTGCTGGTACAGGTGACGCGGGAGAGTGTCAAGACAAAGGTGCCAACTGTATCCGGCAATCTGAACCTGACCGGACGGTATCTGGTTCTGACCAGCGGAGACTGCCGGCTTGGTTTTTCCTCCAAGCTGACAAAACCGGAAAAAGAACAGTTCCGTGTATTGCTGGAACCGGAATGGGACGGCTCCTTTGGTATCATTGTGCGTACCAACGCAAGAGAGGCAGAAAAGGATGTACTGCTGAAAGAACTGCAGCATCTGAAGACACAGCTGCAGACAATCTGTGATACCGCAGCCATGCGGACCTGTTTTTCCTGTGTCAGCCGTACACCGGAAAGTTATATGAACTATCTGAAGGGAAGCTGTCAGGAAGGGCTGACAGAGATCATGACAGATCTGCCCCAGGTATATGAGGAAATATGCGGGCAGCAGCAGCTTGATGCTGTTTTTGCCCGGATACCGGTGCGGCTCTATAAGGATCCGTTGTTGCCGCTGGCAGCGCTTTATAATCTGAACAAACAGACAGAAGAAGCACTTCAGCCGAAGGTCTGGATGAAATCCGGCGGTTATCTGGTCATTGAACCCACGGAAGCGCTGACAGTAGTAGATGTCAACACCGGGAAGAGCGTGAATAAAAAGAACCGGCAGGAGCATTTTCTGAAGATCAACCTGGAAGCGGCAGAAGAGACAGCTGCACAGCTCCGACTCCGCAACATATCCGGAATCGTTATCATCGATTTTATCAATCTGGAGCGGGAAGAGGACCGACAGACCGTTATGGAGCATCTGCGCCGGTGTGTGAAGGCAGATTCCGTACCGGTTCAGGTGATCGATATGACAAAACTGAACCTTGTGGAACTCACAAGAAAAAAAGTTGAAAAAAGTTTGACAGAACAGTTGACAGAATAGGAACAGTCTGCTATTATACAAAAGATGCCGCACAACGAGGTATAAGACTGCAGAATCTGCAGCACCGAAATTGGCGAGTAATGATAAATAGGAGGTGCCATATGTACGCAATTATAGCAACAGGTGGTAAACAGTACAAAGTTTCTGAAGGCGATATCATTACCATTGAAAAGCTTGGAGTAGAGGCTGGTGAGACAGTAACTTTCGATCAGGTATTAGCAGTAAATGACGGAAGTCTGAAAATCGGTAATCCGACTGTTGAGAACGCTACCGTAGAAGCATCCGTTGTAGCTAACGGACGTGGAAAAAAAGTAATCGTTTACAAATATAAAAGAAAAACCGGTTACCACAAGAAAAACGGACACAGACAGTCCTTTACAAAAGTTAAAATCGAAAAGATTAATGGTTAATTGAAAAGGTAACATGTAATGGTAAAAATAACAGTTTACCAGAACCGTGAACAGCAGTTTGTTGGTTTTGACTGTTTGGGACATGCAGAGTATGCAGATGAAAATGACATCGTGTGTGCTGCTGTATCCGCAATGACGATCAACTGCATCAATTCCATTGAGACATTCACCGAAACGTTGTTTTATTGTGATACCAATGAAGCAGACGGAATGATATCTTTTCGAATTACAGAAAAGAATGGAGCAGGTGCACAGCTTTTGCTGAAATCGCTGGTTTTAGGTTTCGAGAACATGGAGAGTAACTACGAAGAATATATTGATTTGATCTTCGAGGAGGTGTAAGAAACATGATGAACATGAATCTTCAGTTCTTTGCTCATAAAAAAGGTGTAGGTTCTACAAAGAACGGCCGTGATTCCGAGTCCAAGAGATTAGGAGCAAAAAGAGCAGACGGACAGTTTGTAAAAGCTGGAAACATTTTATACAGACAGCGTGGTACTAAGATTCACCCAGGTGTGAACGTAGGTATCGGCGGAGATGATACATTATTTGCAAAAGTAGATGGTGTATTAAGATTCGAGAGAAAAGGAAGAGACAAAAAACAGGCTTCCGTTTATCCAGTAGCAACGAACGAATAATGAATCCATCAATAGACTCGACTTTCATAGCCGGGTCTATTTTCTACTATAAAAAAGGAATAGAAAATTATGTTTGCAGACAGTGCAAGAATTATTATAAAATCAGGAAAAGGCGGAGACGGACATGTCAGCTTCCGCCGTGAAAAATATGTGCCGAATGGCGGTCCTGACGGTGGAGACGGTGGAAAAGGCGGAGACGTCATTTTCCAGGTTGATGAAGGACTGAATACCCTGACCGATTTCCGACACCGCCGCAAATATGCCGCGGAGAACGGCGAAGAGGGCAGAAAGCGAAATTGTCACGGAAAAAACGGTGAGGATATCATTGTAAAAGTTCCGGCAGGAACCATCATCCGTGACGCAGAGACAGACAGAGTCATCGCAGATATGTCCGGTGGCAATACCCGTCAGGTCATTTTACGGGGCGGCCGTGGTGGAAGAGGAAACCAGAATTATGCGACTGCTACCATGCAGGCTCCGAAATATGCGCAGCCGGGACAGCCGGGCATCGAACTGGAAGTACGTCTGGAGCTGAAAGTCATTGCCGATGTAGGTCTGGTAGGTTTTCCGAATGTCGGAAAATCCACCTTACTGTCCAGAGTGACAAACGCACAGCCAAAGATCGCCAATTACCACTTTACAACCTTAAACCCGAATCTGGGTGTGGTTGATCTGGCAGAAGGTCAGGGCTTTGTCATTGCGGATATCCCAGGTCTGATCGAAGGTGCCTCCGAAGGCATCGGTCTTGGACATGAGTTTTTAAAACACATCGAGCGTACCCGTGTCATGATCCACATGGTAGATGCAGCTTCTACGGAAGGCCGGGACCCGATCGCGGATATTTATGCCATCAACAAAGAGCTTGAGGCTTACAACCCGGATCTGGCGAAAAAGCCGCAGGTGATCGCAGCCAACAAAATTGATGCAATCTATGCCGGAGACGAAGATCCGGTGGAAAAACTGCGTCAGGAATTTGAGCCGCAGGGTATCCGTGTGTTTGCCATTTCTGCAGTCAGCGGAAAAGGGCTGAAAGAGTTATTATATGCCGTAAACGAAATGCTTCAGGGCATGGACCGCGAACCGGTTGTATTTGAGCAGGAATATGATCCGTCTACCGCCATGTATCAGGATGAGCCGTACAGCGTTGCTTACGACGAGGAAAAAGATGAATATGTGGTGGAAGGACCACGTATTGAAAAAATGCTTGGTTATACCAACATTGAATCTGAGAAAGGCTTCCTGTTCTTCCAGCGTTTCCTGAAGGATCAGGGTATCTTAGAGGAGCTGGAAAACTTAGGCATTCAGGAAGGCGATACCGTGCGTATGTACGGACTTTCCTTCGATTACTACAAATAAAAAAATACAATTTTCACCATGCAGATTTTGCTTCAAACCAGGACTTTGCATGGTGCTATGGAGAATCATTATGACAAGTAAACAGAGAGCTTATTTAAAAGGTCTTGCCATGAATCTGGAACCGATCTTTCAGGTTGGAAAATCCAGTGTAACACCGGAAATCGTAAATGCGATCGCAGAATGTTTTAACACACATGAACTAATCAAGTTAAGTGTATTAAAAAACTGTTTTGACGATCCGCGTGAGATCGCAAACGTAATCGCAGAGCGTACCCATTCCCAGGTGGTACAGGTGATTGGCAAAAAAATCGTTTTATACAAACCGGATAAGGAAAATCCAAAGATCGTATTACCTTAATCCGACAGAAATGGAGTATTGTATATGACTCTGAAGAAAAAGAAAATCGGTATCTTTGGCGGTACCTTTAATCCGATCCATTACGGACATCTGCTGATCGCTGAAAATGCCTGTGATCAGTTTGATCTGGATCATGTCATTTTTCTTCCCACCGGCCATACGCCTCACAAAGCGTTTATGGGGGAGGAGATGAGCATTCACCGCAGTCACATGGTAGAAGCAGCCATCGCGGACAATCCAAAATTTTCCATTTCCTACCGGGAGATTGAAAGCACCGGTGTCAACTATACCTATGTAACACTGGCACAGTTTCAGAAGGATTATCCGGACTGTGAATTATATTTCATTCTGGGTGCGGATTCCCTGTTCGATTTTGACGACTGGCGACATCCGGAGGAAATCTGTAAATATGCCAATATTCTGGCGGCGGTCCGCGGCAATCTGAACGCAGATGAAGTAGACCGGCAGATCGCATATCTGAAGGAAAAATATCATTCCGGTTTTTACCGCCTGAACACTCCGAATTTCAGTGTATCCAGCAGGGAACTGAGAGAGCGTGTCATGCAGGGAACCACCATCCGCTATATGCTTCCGCCCCAGGCAGAACAGTATATCAGAGATCATGCACTTTATCTGGAGGATTCCAAATGACAGCAAAAGAAATACAAAAAAAGTTAAAGACAAACTTAAAGCCCGCAAGATACGAGCATACACTGGGTGTAGCCAAAACCGCCCGTCATCTTGCAGAACAGTATGGTTATGACAAGGATACCGCCGAACTGGCCGGACTTCTGCATGACTGTGCAAAATATATGGATGATGACACAAAAATCGCGCTCTGCCGGGAATACGGCGTCTCCATCAGCGATGCGGAATACAAGAATCCGTCTCTGCTGCATGCAAAATGCGGTGGGATTCTGGCAGAACACGAATATCAGATTACAGATTTTGATATCCTGCATGCCATCCGTGTCCATACCACAGGTGTTCCGGATATGAGTCTTCTGGATAAGATCATCTTTATCTCAGATTATATTGAACCGAACCGGGACAAGGCTCCTCATTTAAAAGAACTGCGTAAGATGGCTGATCAGGATCTGGATGTCACTGCCTATTATATTTTAAAAGATACCGTAGAATATCTGAAAAAACATGAGGATCAGACCATGGATCCGACGACACTGGCCGCTTATGATTACTATAAAAACTGGTTTGAGAACCAGAACAACAACCAGAAAGGAATAGGGTGAGCATATGAACGACGTATCCCGCGAAATGGCAAAAATCGCCTGCCACGCATTATCTGAGAAAAAAGCAGAAGATGTGCAGGTTATTGATATCAGTGAAATCTCTGTCATTGCAGATTATTTTGTAATCGCAAGTGCTGCAAATACAAACCAGCTGCAGGCAATGATGGACGCAGCAGAAGAGGAACTGTACAAAGCAGGATATCACTGCGCACAGAAAGAAGGAAACAATAATTCAAGCTGGATTCTGATGGATTACAAAGATATTATCATTCATCTGTTCTCCAAGGAAGACCGTTTATTCTACGATCTTGAGAGAATCTGGCAGGATGGTAAGATTATTGCACCGGAAGATCTTTAAGTCTTGTTTATCTGTGTAAAGAGACAAACGGAAACGAACTCCAACAAGGACATGAAAAATTTTCTGTGTCCGCTGCGTCGCTTATTTCCGAACGCTTTCGCGAACTCGCCCGCAAAACCAGCGGACTCAGACACACTCACGCGGTCGGGCTAGACGCAGCAATCACGACGAAAATTTTACAACGATCCTTTTGTTGGAGTTCGTTTCCGTTTTGTCTCATTTACGTGATGGCACCGTGTGCCACGTGCGCATATAATTTAACTGTAATTAAACTTTTTTGTCGCGCACGCAGATTTACATTGTAAAATCTGAGCCACCGCAATGCGGCTTGCCCTTAATAATGCCAAAAAAGAACTGCTATACTGTTATCATCGACGGATAAATCGAAGTCAAGGGTGACGTATGATTGCAATTTGCTTCCGTTTTATTGCATAAGTTATGGGATTATATTCAGACAATATTACTAGCAACTGATTACTCAAAGAAGATGATCATTCTCTTGTTATTGAAAAATGAAGATGTAAATCTGCACATGCGACAAGATGTCTCATAACTGATATGCATGTGTGGCACGCAGTGCCGTCGTGTGAATGGCTAATTATTTCACGGTGTAAATACAGAAAACGAAGCATCCTGTCAGGGGAAGCGATTAAGAGAACGACTGAGTTTCACAAGTTTTTGTGCGAGTGGGAACGACTTCTTTTTCAGGCGTGGGAACGAGCGCGATGAAAACGACGTGAAACGATGGTAGTGAACGTCTAGCGACCTGACAGGATGCTTCGTTTTCGTATTAAAATTTAAATTTTAGCCAATAACAAGACAAACAAGAATTTATTTAAAAAAGCGGAACGTTCCGATCACTTTTCCCAGAATCGTAACTTCCTCCACAATGATCGGATCCATAAAATCATTTTCCGGCTGCAAACGGAAGTAGCCGTTTTCACGGTAGAATGTCTTCACTGTTGCAGAGTCATCCACAAGAGCAACCACCATATCTCCATCGTTGGCGGTTGCCTGTTGTTCTACCAGAATATAATCCCCGTCCAGGATACCGGCATTGATCATGCTTTCTCCCTGTACCTGCAAAATAAAAGTCTGCTCATTTGGCATAAATTCTGCCGGGATTGGGAAATAGTTTTCGATATTTTCCACAGCAAGGATCGGCTCACCTGCAGCTACTTTTCCAACGATAGGAACATTTACCATTTCACGTCTGGTCAGATTGAAATTCTCATCTATGATCTCAATCGCACGCGGTTTTGTCGGATCACGATGGATATAACCGTTTTTCTCCAGTGTTTCCAGATGTGCATGGACAGAAGAAGTGGATTTGAGCTGAACCGCTTCGCAGATCTCACGCACGGATGGCGGATAACCACGGTTTAAAATCTCTGCTTTGATATATTCTAAAATTTCTCTCTGTTTATCGCTGATTTTTCCGTATGACATAATATATAAACTCTCCTTAAATATTCTGATTCAATTACTTCGTGCTGACTTCAGACTGTCAAAATGCTTCCGTAGACTAGAAGTACATGGCGAACAGTCTGTTCGAATAACTAAATTATAGCATAACCCATAAGCGAATTCAAACATATATTCCGAAAATTTGTTCGTATTTTATTCTTGACATCCGAACACATGTTTTGTATAATTCAATTATCGAACAGATGTTCCGAACATTGTATCGAACACAGGGAAGCATCTGAAAACAGTACAACATGCAAAGAAAAAGGGGAGGATACACCTATGAGTTCTTATTCCGTAATTTACAATACAAATCCTTATCAGAAAGCACAGCGCAGAGTGCAGGCACAAGAGCGTGCCCAGAGACAGGCATTCAAAAAGAAACAGGCGGTAAAGCGGCAGATATTATTCACACTTGTAATGTTCGTTACTGTACTTGCCACGATCTGCATCGTTACAAATTGTCTCAAAGCCAATCAGGCAAATGCATCCACGGCAAGAGAAGAAAACGTATGTTATAAAACGATTCAGATAGAAGAAGGAGATTCGCTCTGGACACTGGCAGATGAGTATATGGGCAACAGCAGTTTTGACCGTCAGCAATATATTAATGAAGTAAAAGAGATGAATCATCTGACCGATGACACCATTGAAAGTGGCTCATATCTGATGATTCCATATGTAGAAACTGTTTCAGGACTATAAGAAATAATCCCGGAATGTATGTTTCATTCTTACTATGGAATATATGATGAAATGCATGATATATTTTTCTTAGAATCACCATTCGTCTCCCGAATCGAACAGAGTGTTCGATAGCATATTTCCCATATGCCTGAAAGGTATGGTATCGTATAAATTCTAAGTATTAGACATGGCAGGCGTGATTCCATATAATAAAAGATGTCCGCTGATGGACATCTTTTTCGTCTAAGGCTTAATACTATGTTGGGAAATTATATCATGCAAACATCATTTCTTTTTACAAATAAACAACTTCGACAGCTGATCCTGCCGCTGTTCGTCGAACAATTTTTGCTGATGCTGGTAGGATTGGTAGATACTTTTGTTGTCAGCTATGCGGGAGAAGCTGCTGTATCCGGTGTATCTTTAGTTAATTCATTTAATACCATTTTTCTAAATCTGTTTACCGCACTGGCTTCCGGTGGTGCAGTGATTGTCAGTCATTATATCGGAAGCAGACAGCTTGAGCGTGCATCAGAATCCATCAGTCAGTTACTTATGATTTCTGCTATTTTTTCTGTTGTGATCTCTGCTGTGATCCTGCCACTGAATGGAACGCTGATTTCCCTTTTATTTGGCAAAGTAGATGCAGATGTCAGAAGTGCATGCATTACGTATCTGAAAATATCAGCCTATTCCTATCCGGCACTGGCTGTCTATAATACCGGTGCTGCATTGTACCGGAGTATCGGAAAGACAAATACCACAATGATCATTTCCATGATCTCCAATCTGATCAACGTAGTTGGAAATATGGTCGGTGTTTTTGCTCTGCATGCCGGGGTGGCAGGTGTCGCTTATCCATCCCTGATTGCCCGTTCTGTTTCGGCTATATGGATTACCATATTATGTTTTCGCTCCCATGATGGTGTCCGCTATGCTATACAATGGATTTTCACATGGAACCGGGACTTATTACATAAAATACTTCGGATTGCCGTACCAAATGGTATTGAAAGCGGTATCTTTCAATTCGTAAAAGTCGCTTTATCCAGTGTGATCGCATTGTTTGGTACCTATCAGATTGCTGCAAACGGAATCGCCCAGAGTCTCTGGAGTGTTGCTGCATTGATGAGTGTCACTATGGGACCTGTGTTTATCACCGTGATCGGCCAATGCATGGGAGCAAATGATATCAGACAGGCCAAGTTTTATTTTCAGAAGCTGACACGACTGACCGTTCTCCTGTCAGTCGGCTGGAATGTGCTGATTTTTGCTCTGACACCGTTAATTTTGCATGGATATGCAATTTCCGAGCAGACACGGCATCTGGTGGTCTGGCTTATCCTGATCCATAACATTGCAAATGCCGTTATTTTCCCATTTGCAGATCCACTTGGGAAAGGACTGCGTGCTACCGGAGATGTACGTTTTACCATGGGAATTTCACTTTTTACAACCATAGGTGTACGACTGATCCTCTCTGTATTACTCGGTATCTGGTGCAACCTTGGCGTCATTGGAATTGCCTTGGCTATGTGTCTGGACTGGCTTGTGCGAGCGATAATTTTCTGGATACGCTATCGAAGCGGGATCTGGCAAAAATTTCAGGTTATCTAAATCCAGGCAGAATATCCCTGCGTATCTCTGTAATTTCGCCGGAGGTTATATCAGGACAGCTGATAATACTGTTTCAGGAATTCCAGAAACTGTCCTGCCGGTTCCGGCAGATACCGAACAGCAGAATACACAATATAAAGTTTTCGCAGGAAAGCTTCTTCTCCCAAAGGGAAGATCAGCAGTTTGCCCTGCTTTGCATCGGAAACTACCGTAGCACGGGAAAGGATTGAAATCCCCATTCCAAGTTTAATACACTTTTTTAAAGAACCGGCATCATCCATGATTGCAATGACATTCAGATCATCCAACGTAAGCCCTCTGTTCTTCAGAAAATGGAGAGTTTCCTGCTTGGTTCCGGAATTATCCTCACGAAGCAGAAACGGTTCCTTTAACAAGGCGTCCAATGGTGCTTCTTGCTCTGTAAATGCCTGATAATATGGTGTCGCCGGTGTAGCAATGACCAGTTCATCAGATGCGAACGGTAGAAATTCACAGGTCGTGTCTGAACAGGTAGTTCCCACAAGTCCGAGATGACAGGTTCCATCATCTATTTTGTGGATGATTTCCAGACTGTCTCCACAGGAAGTATGAAATGTTATGTCCGGGAACTCTTTGTGATATGCTGCCAGTAATTCCGGAAGTACATAAAGAGAGGGGACAGATGATACACCGATCTGCAGTTTGTTTGTTCCCTCATTGGAAAGTTCCAGCACCGCTTTCTGCTGCAACGTCAATATTTCAGAAGCATACTGATAAAGTTTCATGCCGGCAGGTGTCACAGACAGCGTTTTTGTTGTTCGTTTCAGTAACTGTGTATGAAATTCCTGTTCCAGCGATCGGATGTGTGCACTGACAGTGGGTTGTGAAAGGTACAGTTTCTGTGCTGCAAGAGAAAAACTCTGATATTTTACTGTATATACAAAAGCTTCTAATTGTTTGATATCCATAGCTATTTTTCCTCTCTATTGTTTTCTTCATATGTAATTTTTACATTTCTTCAAGTCAGCTTTTCTTCAAATGAATTCCGATATATAAATATTTTATTTTTAAGTGTGACTTGATTCTCTTAGGTACTATAAAAGCTTACAGGAGTATGTTTATAACTGGATTTTACACCTATTAATTGAAAAAATCTATATATTTATAGTAATTATCAATATTAACAATTTTACTGGAAAATACAGGAATGTTATACTGAATACAACAAAAACAGACGTGTTGATACGTCGGAAAGATAAGGAGAACAGTTATGAAACTATTTGACAAAACGTGGAAACTTGCGATTGCAGGTGCCATCGTCGGTGTACTGGCAGCGTTGCTTGCATTCTTTGGAAATCCGGCAAATATGGCAATCTGTGTAGCATGCTTTATCCGTGACACAGCAGGCGCTTTAAACCTCCATTCTGCAGCACCGGTACAGTATTTCCGCCCGGAAATCGTTGGATTTGTAGTAGGTGCCTTTCTTATTTCCCTGATTACAAAAGAGTACAAAGCAACCGCCGGATCTGCTCCAATGATCCGATTCCTGCTTGGAATGATCATGATGATTGGTGCTTTGGTATTCCTCGGATGTCCGCTTCGTATGGTGATCCGTATGTCTGCCGGTGATCTGAATGCTTATGTGGCACTCATCGGATTTGCAGGCGGTGTGGCAACCGGAACTTTCTTCCTGAAAAAAGGTTTTTCCCTTGGAAGAGCTTATGAGACGAAAAAAGCAAACGGTATGGTATTGCCGATCGCATTAATTGTATTATTGATCATCGGTGTGGCAACCGGTGCATACGCAGCAAGTACCGAAGGACCGGGAAGCATGCACGCACCGATCGCAATCTCACTCATCGTTGCACTGATCATTGGTGTCATCGCACAGATGAGCAGAATATGTTTTGCTGGAAGTATCCGTGATGTCATTCTGATGAAAAACTTTGACCTGATCAGCATCATCGGTGCACTGTTCGTTGTCATGTTAATCTACAACGTTGCAACCGGAAACTTCCACTTAAGTTTCTCCGGTCAGCCAATCGCACATTCCCAGCATCTGTGGAATATCCTTGGCATGTATGTCGTTGGTTTTGGCGCCGTACTGGCAGGCGGATGCCCTCTGCGTCAGCTGATCCTGGCAGGACAGGGTTCCTCCGACAGCGCAGTTACATTCCTTGGCATGCTCCTTGGAGCCGCATTTGCTCATAATTTTGGTCTGGCAGGCGCAGCAGCAAAAGCAGCAACGGAAACCGAAGCCGCAGTTGCAGGCGGTCCGGCTACCGCAGGTAAAGTGGCCGTCATCGCATGCATCATTGTATTATTTATCATTGCAGTAACAAACAGAAGAAATCTGAAAAGAGGAAAATAAAAATGGCAGAATTCATTGAAGTAGATGTAAGAGGACTTTCCTGTCCGGAACCGGTATTGCTTGTTATGGATGCCATGGACGAGTATCCGGGTGAAACCATTCATGTGATCGGCGATGAAGCTCACACAAGAACAAACATTGAAAAGACATTAAAATATCAGAAAAAAGAGTTTCAGACCGAACAGAAAAGTGATTGCTTTGAAATCACATTTCAGGCATAATAAAAGCGGAAGATTACTGGTTATACTGTGTTATCAAGCGGTGATTACATATCATTACTTGCAAAAATTTAACAAAAGCAGCCGTCTGTTAAAAAAGGAATATCCGCAGATCAGGGAAAAACTCTGGAAGGAAGCATTTTGGAGCCAGAGTTTCTGTCTGTTGACAGCGGGTGGTGCACCGATAGATATTATCCGTAATTATATCGAGACGCAGGGAGAGAAAAAACGATGAATACAGCTTACCGTTTTCGGATATATCCAACCAGAGAACAGGAAAGGTTGCTTGCAAAAACATTTGGCTGCTGTCGCTTTT
>JALESO010000023.1 GCA_022781925.1 Lachnospiraceae bacterium | reverse complement strand
TGAACAGCAATATTTATCAGAATTTAAGTTCTACAAAAGACCTTGCACAGCAGTTTACTGAGATTCTGGGCAGCAATGTACTGAAAAAAAAGGTTGCCCAGGATATCGGCGTAAACAGTCTGGATGTGGAAACATCGGTAGATCTTGTACCGGAGACAAACCTGATCACACTCTCTGTTAAGGCAAAAACCGCGGCAGAATCCTATCGTGTGCTCCGGTCAGTTATGGAAAACTACAATACAGTTTCGGATTATGCCATCAAAAATGTCATCATCGAAACTATTCAGCAGCCTTCAGTTGCGATGTCACCCTCCAATCCATTAAACGAAAAAAGAATGGTGCTGAGGGTATTTCTGATAGCGGCAGGCTGTCTGATCGTGCTGGTGGCAGGAATTTCTTATATACGTGATACGATCAAGAATCCGGGAGAGGTTTCGTCAAAACTCGATACCCGTCTGCTGGGAACAATCGCTTATGAAAAAAAATCAAAATCACTTTCCATGAACCGTAAGAAAGGATATCTGTCCATGCTGATATCGAATCCACTGAGAAGCTTTGCCTATGTGGAATCCAGCAAGATGGCAGCTTCAAGGGTTCGAAGCTATATGGACAAGGAACAGGCAAAAGTCCTCCTTGTGACCAGTGTAATGGAAAACGAAGGAAAATCCACAGTAGCAGCAAACCTTGCACTTTCACTTGCGCAGGAAGGAAACAGGGTTATGCTGATGGACTGTGACTTCCGTAAGCCGGCGCAGTTCAAGATTTTTGATGTGCGTGATAATGAAGAAACAGATCTGGGAGATGTGCTGATCAATCATAAAAGTGCTGACAGGATCATACGCAACTGGAATGATTCCAATCTTTACATGATCCTGAACAAAACATCTTCTAATTCCATAGAGACCCTGTTGAAAAGTACGACACTGAAACAGATCATTGCTTTCTGCAGAGAAAGAATGGACTATGTCGTCGTGGATACATCTCCGCTGGCACTGGTTGCTGATACAGAAGAACTGGCGCAGATGACCGATGCTTCTGTACTGGTAGTAAGACAGGATACGGTTCTGGCAAAAGACATTAATGATGCAATTGATATTTTGAATAATACCAGAGGAAAAGTGATCGGCTGCATTCTGAATGGTACAGCTTCTCAGAGTACAGGTGGAAACAGTCACTACAGATATGGAGGTCACTATGGGAAACGAGCGTAATACAGAAATGGACTCCGGAATCCTGTATTTTACTACGATCCTGGATGACATGTGGCGAGGATTTAAGAAATTTTTCCTGTTGTGCTTCCTGCTTATGGCAGTATGCGGAGGAGTTTTCTATCTTCGTGAAAAAACAAATTATACCCCGGTATATCAGGCATATTCATCTTTTGTTGTTGAAACCAAAACAGCCTATGGATATAGCCAGTCTTATTCAGATGCAACGACAGCGGGACAGCTCAGCACCACTTTTCCATACATACTGACAAGCGGCGCTCTCTCAGACATCGTGGCAGACAGTCTGGGTGTAGATACTATACCGGCAACCATCAGCGCAGAGGCAATTAAAGACACTTCGATTTTTACGATCAATGTAACAGCATCAAATGCACAGACAGCATATGACGTACTGCAGGCGGTTATCAAGTATTATCCACAGGTTGCAGAATACATCATTGGAGATACTCAGTTGACACTGATGGATGAGAGCGGGGTTCCTGAGGAACCACAGAATCCGCAGAACTTTGCCGGTGCGGCAGCGAAAGGAATTGTTGTGGGAGCCGTGCTCAGCGTCTTTTTGTTATTCGTGTATGCTTCTACAAGGCGAACCGTACGAAGAGAGGAAGATCTGAAAAACTATCTGAGCATTTCTTATCTTGGAAGTGTTCCGAAGGCAAATCGTAAAAGAAGAAAAAGTAAAAAAACCGTATTGCTTGAGGGCGCGGGAAATACAACCGTACTAAGAGAGAGCTTTCGTACAATCCGAACACGAGTCGCAAAAAAGACAGAAGAAGATAGTCTGAAAAGCTTTATTGTGACAAGTGCGGCAGCAGGCGAAGGAAAGACGACTGTTGCTGTCAACCTTGCAATTTCTCTTGCAAAAAAAGGAAAAAGAGTAATATTGCTCGACGGTGATCTGCGACATCCGTCTATTGCCGGAGCGATAGGAATTAAGACAAAAAATTCCGGCATCACAGATGTGCTGAAGAAAGAAGCAGAGCTGAGAGATGCAATCGTCCGTTATGGTGAATATGAACTGGATATCCTTCCGGGTACAGAAGCTGTAAAAACACCAACAACGCTGATCGGAAACGGATATCTTGAGCGACTGATAAAAGTACTCAGAAAAAATTATGATTACGTAATTATAGATACACCGCCATGTGGAATGCTTGCAGATGCATCCGCAGTTGCACGTATGACAGATGGTGCGGTTATGGTAGTCCGTCAGGATTGCGCCCGCGTCGACAGAATCCTGAGTGGAGTGGAAAATATTGCCGATACAGGTGTTGATCTGATCGGATATGTTCTGAACTGTACAGAAATGGGAATTACCGGATATGGATACGGCTATGGCTACGGTTACGGATATGGCTATGGATACGGCTATGGCGGTCATTACGGTCATTATGGCCATTATGGGAAAAAGGAATGAATGGAAAGAAAATAAATTATCAGTTGTTATTAAGAAGAATCTGCTTAATCGTTCTGGATATCTTTTTAATCATTATTTCTTCGGCGATGGCACTTGCTACCCGATTTGAATTTGATCTCGGACAGATACCGGAAGAATTTATCGGTGTGATCCGGGATTACGGCGTGTTAATGATCCTGGTAACACTGCTCTGTTTTGCTGTTTTTCGGATATACAGCAGCCTGTGGGAATATGCGGGTCAGGAAGAAACTTTTAAGATTGCAGGTGCGGTTGCTTTTTCATCACTTTGTGAAATTGCAATTGTTGTGGGTGTCGGAAGGTATCTTCCGCGGAGTTATTATGTGCTTCGTACACTTTATCTGGCAATCCTGGTTGGAAGCAGCCGCTTTTTTTACAGACTGGTCCGACTGCGTTATCGCAAACGACAGCATTACTCCATAAAGAAAAAAAAGAGAATTATGCTGGTCGGTGCAGGAGAGGCCGGAAGAAGTCTGATCCAGGAAATTCAGAACAGTCGTTATCTGGATCAGAAAATATGCTGTGTGATCGATGACAACAACCGCAAGATTGGAAGATATATCCTTGGTATTCGCGTGGTGGGAAACCGATATGCCATAAAAAGAAATGTGGAGCGTTACGGGATTGAACAGATCATCATTGCAATACCGTCCGCCGGAAGCCGTAAACTGAGACCTGTTCTGGACATTTGCAAGGACACCGGCTGTGAATTAAAAATCCTCCCGGGAATCTATCAGCTGGTAAACGGTGAAGTCAATGTCAGTAAGCTGCGTCCGGTCAACATTGAAGATCTTCTTGGAAGAGAGGAGATCAATGTCAACATGGATGAGATCATGGATTATGTATCTGGCAAAACAATTCTTGTAACAGGTGGCGGCGGCTCTATCGGAAGTGAACTGTGTCGACAGATTGCAGCACATAAGCCGGCACGCCTGATCATTTTTGATATTTATGAAAACAATGCCTATGACATTCAGCAGGAACTGAAAATGAAATATCCGGATTTGAAACTGATAGTGCTGATCGGATCCATCCGAGACGAAGAGCGTGTGGAGACAATTTTTGGCAAATACAGACCGGATATCATTTACCATGCAGCAGCACACAAGCACGTGCCGCTTATGGAAGCAAGTCCGAATGAAGCAATCAAAAACAATGTCCTTGGCACCTATAATCTTGTACTGGCAGCAGATCGCTGGAAAGTGAAAAAATTTGTTCAGATTTCAACAGATAAGGCAGTCAATCCTACAAACATCATGGGCGCCTCCAAGAGAGTCTGTGAAATGATCATTCAGAGCTTCAATAAACATTCCGAGACAGATTTTGTTGCAGTTCGTTTCGGAAATGTACTTGGAAGCAATGGAAGTGTTATTCCGCTTTTCAAAAAACAGATTGCAGCAGGTGGACCGGTGACCGTTACTGATCCGGAAATCATCCGTTACTTCATGACTATTTCAGAGGCAGTTTCTCTTGTCCTTCAGGCTGGTGTATATGCAAAAGGAGGAGAAATCTTTGTCCTTGATATGGGTGAACCGGTGAAGATCCTGGATCTCGCGAAAAATATGATCCGACTTTCCGGCTACACCCCAGATAAAGATATCGCAATTGAATTTACAGGTCTTCGTCCGGGAGAAAAGCTTTATGAAGAACTGCTCATGGATGAAGAAGGAATGACAGAGACACCGAACAAACTGATCCATATCGGTCATCCGATCGATGTCGATGAGGAGAAACTTTATTATGCTCTTCAGGTAATGGAAGAGGCAGCAGCAAACGAAACCGATGACATGCGCCTGCTGATGCAGAGCATCGTGTCTACTTATCATATAAAGGCAGAGGAAAATCAGGAATGCGAAAACCTTCAGAAAGTTATCTAAAACTGAAAAAAGCGACCGATAAAATTCTGTCAGGCGCAGGTCTGGTGGTTCTTTCACCAGTATTCGCAGGAATTGCCATTGCGATTAAAGCAGAGGAAGGACTCACAGCACCAGTATTTTTTAAGCAGAAACGGGTGGGAATTCATAAAAATTATTTTATGCTTTATAAATTTCGAAGCATGCGGACAGATACACCGCATGATACACCGACACATTTACTGACAGATCCGGAACAATATCTGACGAGAGTCGGGAAATGGCTTCGCAAAACCAGTCTCGATGAATTGCCGCAGCTTCTGAATATTTTTCACGGAGATATGGCAGTAGTCGGACCGAGACCGGCGCTTTGGAACCAATATGATCTGTT
>JALESO010000013.1 GCA_022781925.1 Lachnospiraceae bacterium | reverse complement strand
AGTTCTTCTCCTTTATCTACATCTTGGCTATGCTACAATTCAAGTCGAACGCATGTGAGACTTGGTGCGTGATTCTGGTCAGCGTAAGCTGACATATTCTTCTCAGAATCACTGCACATCCTTGCGGAGCGTTTATCTCAGTCGGAGATTGAACTCCCACCGAGAAAGATTTGTTATTACTCACCACTTGCAGAAGTGGGAGTCTCAACTCAGGCTGAGATGAATGCGTTATACTTACTCTCGTAATCGAAACGATCTGTAACATATCATTTATCCAATGAGTGTTTTTGCTATTTCACATATCCTTATCACGTATTGTTGGCATTTTCGGTTACATCACCGGTACCCACAGATTACTCTGTACCGACAGTATCTCCTATTGTATCCCCGGTGGTATTTCCTGTCGTGTCGTCCACATGATCTCTGTTGACATCATTGTCTCCGTTCACACCATTTTTGATGGCTTCTCCGGTGTCTTCCACTGCGTCTTTCGCATTCTCTGCCGCATCTCTCATATTTTCACCGGTTGTTCCATAATCGATCCCGTTTGTATCGGATCTGTCATTTACGGTTCCGTTATTATCTGTCGTGGCATTGTCATCCATGATGTCATTGTCGTTGGTTCCATTTTTATCGGTACCGTTCTCCGTAACAGTATTATTGTTTGTCCCGTTGTTCATATCCTTATTATTTTTTCCGCATGCAGCAAAGGTGGTCAGACTCAGTGCCAGCACAAGAATAAATGCGATCTGTTTGAATTTGTTCATATCGGTAGTTCTCCTTTTCACATCAGTTTTATGTTTTTACTATGCGACATTTTTCTTTTTTTATGCACTTTGAAATTGCATATTTTTTCCCGGATAAATGTTTGCATGATATTATGAAAAGCAGAATTCACATGATCACATGTCATCTCATTTATCCGACTTATTCAGCACCTTGATGTTTGCTTCTCATTATTTCCGCATTTTTGAGTTGAAGATCAAGGATGCCAGATATCCAAAGATCAGTGCCGCCGACACACCTACCGCACATGCGGTAAATCCACCGGTAAACAGGCCGAGAAATCCGCTTTCATCAATGGCCGTTTTCATTCCTTTCCACAGTGTATTTCCAAATCCAAGCAGCGGTACCGAAGCCCCCGCTCCTGCAAATTTGGAAAATGGTTCATAGATTCCGACAGCCCCTAGTACGGCTCCGGAGCACACCAGCAACACCATTACACGCCCCGGAAGCAGTTTTGTCTTGTCCAATAAGATCTGCACCAGTGCGCAGATGGCTCCGCCCACCCAGAATGCATTCACATAATCCATAGCAGCTTTCTCCTATACTTTCTTAATATATTCACAAAAATTCAGCTCTCAACAGCTTCCAGCACAACCGCATGAGCGATGCCCGGCACATTTTCACCTTCGTTGAAGCTGATTTTCGACAGCAGTGCCCCCGTAGGCACGAACAGGATCCGCTTCAACTCGCCCCGGCGCAGCATCGGCAGGAAATGCGCACACATGGTAACCGCCGCGCAGCCGCAGCCACTTCCGCCGCTTCCGGTGCCCTGTGCTTCATTGTCAAAGATTTCCAGTCCGCAGTCTGTATGAAAGCTTCCAATGTCAATATTTTTCTGTGCCAGCAGATCCAACAGGATTTCTCTGCCTACGGCCCCCAGATCACCGGTGATGATCTTGTCATACCAGGACGGGCTTCTGGAAAAATCCTTCAGATGTGCCTGAATGCAGGCCGCTGCCGCCGGAGCCATAGCTGCTCCCATATTCATGGAATCCCGCACACCGTAATCTACGATTTTTCCGGTGGTGATACCTGTGATCTGGACACCATAATACTTTTGTTCTGTGTCATCTGTGATTTCCTGTTTTTCTTTTTTTATCATCTGATTTCCTGAATCCGTTCTTTTTCTGTCATCTGAGTGGTTCTGCTTTTTACAAGATTCTCTGCCAAGTAGAAAGGCTCCGGCTCCCGTGACCGTCCAGGTAGTACATAAGGGCCTTTGATTGGCATACTCCAGGGGAAAGCGAAACTGTTTCTCCGCACTGGCGAAATGGCTGGAAGTGACGGCGCCCACCACATCTGCATAGCCTGCTGCCACCGTCATTGCCGCCAATGCCAACGATTCCCCGGCAGTGGAACACGCCCCGTACAGACCAAACAACGGTATTTCAAAAGGTTGCAATCCGAAGGATGTCGCCATGGACTGCCCCAGCAGATCTCCGGCGAACAGATACCGAAGATCCTCCGCCTCCAGACCGGCTTTTCCCAGTGCCAGCGTCAATGCTTCTTTCTGCAGGGTGCTCTCCGCCTCTTCCCAGATATCACAGCCAAAATTGTCATCTTCACCAATCAGATCGATCTCATGACCGATGGGTCCTTCTCCTTCTTTTGTGCCTGCGATACAGCCACTGCTGATGATCCATGGCGGATTTTCGAACTGCAGGCTCTGTCGTCCCATCTGTTGTGCCATATTCACTCATCTCCTTTTTCAAGTCTTCTTGTTTTCTGAAAAAGTATTTGCAGTTCATGCTAAAGTATTCATTTTTTGCACAAAAAACACAGCCCCCGGAATTTTTCCGAAGGCTGCGCTTCCATAACCAATTATTGGTTTTCTACATTAAAATCAATAAATTTTTATTCTGCTGTGATGCGATCCATCAGATCTGCAACGTCCATCAGATCCACGGTTCCGTCACCATTGATGTCGCCGATATAAGTGTCTACTTTCTCACCGGCTGTCACTTTATCCAGAAGCTGAGCTGCGTCTGTCAGATCAATGACACCATCATTATTGATGTCACCCAGTGTGCCGCGGGCTGTGCCAACGAGTACGGTGCAGCGGGTCGGTACTACGGTTGCATCTTTGTATGTATTCATACCGTTTCCGCCATATCCGGAGCAGGTATAAGTACAGGTTCCACTTACTTCAATAGTGTAAGTACCATCTTTCGGGAAAGTTACTTTGAACTGTCCCTTCTCATCGGTTGTTGTACCAAGGCCTTCTACTACATTGCCGTCTTCGTCATATACGGTTACGGTTGCATTTTCCGGTGCTGCTGTGACAGCATTGTCCGCGCTGCTGTTCATAAGGCTGAGTCCGTTTACGGTAAAGCTGTTCTCTTTGTCAACATCTGTTCTGTAAGTGGTTTCGTCGAACCAGGTATACAGGTCGGAATACTCCATCGTATTTGCATATACAAAGAGTCCCAGCTGGTCGCCGTCATTTACTACGGTCTGTGTACCGTATACCCATGCGTGGTTCAGTGCATAGGATACCATACCGGTATTGACACCCCAGAAACGGGTGATCCAGCCACCGTCGGTGTCTCCATATCCGTCTGCACCGCCATAGTAATATTCCTCATGCAGTGCACGGAAGACATCACTCATGGTGTACTGTCCATCGCCATCTCTGTCGTATACCGTTACCGGTGCATTCCACAGTAAAGTTCCCTCAGAGCCAGATACGAATACACCCTGGTCGCTGTAAGATACATATGCGGTGATGTGGTCTGCTGTTTCCTGCTGTTTGTCTTTGACAGAAATCTCCACCGTTGCTGCTGCCAGATCTGCCACGCCGTCTTTTCCTGTATAGGTAATCGTAACGGCTTTGTCTTCTTTGGTCAGTCTGCTCTTCGGAGCATAGCTGTATGCAGTAGTTTCCTCTGTGCTGCCGTCCTGATAGGTCAGTGTTACTACCATACCGGTCGGGTTGAACAAATCGCCTTCCTCATATTCTGTCTTGTTCGGCTCTTTTGTCACAGCGATGGAAGCTACTTTATTTACTGTCACTGCTACGGAAGCTGCTTTGCCGCCGTATGTTACCAGTACATGATCGGTATCTGCTGCGATAGTGTTCGGTGTTACCTTGTAGTCTGTGATCTCACGGACACTTCCATCGTTGTAGGAAGCTGTCACTACCATGCCTGTGCTATCGAATTTCTCACCGATGCGGTAAGTTGTCTTTACAGGCGGTGTAACGACTTCCAGTTTCTCCAGAACAACGTCTTTGACATCTACGGATACCTCCGCTGTCTTTGTCACGTCACCCAGTGTATAGCTGATGGTCACGTTCTGTTTTCCGGATTTTGCAAATGCTTCTTCATCGAAGGTGTAATTGCTGATTTCTTTTGTAAAGGTGCCTTCGCTTCCTTTGTATGTGGCGCTTACTTTCATGCCGGAAGCGTCAAATTTTTCACCTACATAGTAGGAAGTCTTTGTCGGCTGTGCGGTTACTTCAATGCTCTCCAGTTTTCCTACCGGAATGGAGATATCCGGGAGCTGTCCCATGTATGCTTTGGTATTCGGAGACAGGTTTTCCCATGTCTTGATCATGTCACGGTGTGCACCATAATCGCCACCGAATCCTGCTACGTTGAAGGTTCCCTGAGAAAGTACAAAGTTCTCAGCGGAATAATCTTCCGGAACTGTCAGGGCATCTTTTGCTGTTACGATCGGGTTATCATATCCGGAAGAATCCGTTCCTTCTTCTACAAAATTCGCAACGGTCTGTTTTGCTGCTGTGGAGCCAAAGAAATAATATCCATAGGATCCTCTTGCTGATCCTGCTTTCTTTCCTTCCAGACCACTGATCTTGTTATAGATTGCCGCTGCATCGGTATTGTACAGCTTCATACGGGTTACCGGGTTAAACAGTGTATCAAAGGTAACAGATACTTTCTCGCCCGGTGCCACTACTGCCTGATCCAGGTTCTGTCCGTTTACTTTTACGGAAATCTGTTTTGCAGTGATGACCTGGTACTCAGCTTTGCCATCTTTTTCCAGTTTTACAATGTTACGTCCGTTTGTCAGAGGTACGTTGTAGCTGCCGTCTTCCTCGGCGGTCAGTGCTTTGAATCCGCTGAAACTTAATGCTTCATTTCCGATAGTCAGATTTGCTACGGATACGCTGACACCTTCCGTTGCCGGTGTAAAGGTATAAGTACCTGTCTTGCCGGTAAAGTAGATCGGATCCAGTTCCGCATCCAGTGCATCGCCTGCCTGTTTGCTGCTCTTGCCCTGGTTCAGGTCTTTGTTCAGTGTCATGCCTGTGGTAATACCACTATTGCTGGAACCTACGGAAACTACGAATACGCCTGTATTCTCCGGCCAGATGGCACCATAGAAACCGTTCGGATCATAGTTGTCGTAGGAATATTTTACTTCATCATGATAGTTCAGTGTCATGGAATCGTAGGTAACGAGTACGATTGCGGTACCGTTTCCTACTGCTTTCACAGTGCCGTCATCCCCAACGGTAATGACATCACTGCTTGCTTTGCCATCCAGACCAACGACCTGGTAATGGAAATCAGGCTCGATCAGACGGTAGTCTTTGTCCATAACCCATGTGACATTGCTGCCCCACCAGTTACGTTTTGCGTTTAATTTGAAGGTGCTGCCTTCTTCTTCCAGTTTCAGATAACCCTGTGCATTGACATTCAGATACAGATCTGCCAGGTTTGCGCCACCGTTGGAAGCAGTGTTGCGGTCAAGGGTTGTCTTTGTATTGCCGGACGGGTTCAACATATCTGCGCTGACTACGATTCGGGAATCAGCTCCGTCTACGGTTGTTCCGTTGTATGTGACGTAAGAAGCTCCGCTGACACGGTAGAACATCTTATCTGTCATTGCCACATGGAAGATGTAATCTACGGTTCCGTCTTCCTGTGCTGCGGTACTGTCTGCTTTGTATTCTGCGATCTGTCCATCGGACATCTGCTCACAGATTACTACCTCAGCATCTGTCGGTGCATTGATGGTCAGTGCGCCTGCTTTTAACTCTGCTGTCAGTGACAGTACAGAAACATCTTTTGCGACTGCCACACCCTGTGTTCTGGATGTCATGACATTATGTGCTTTCACATATGCGTCAGATGGTGTCACTGCCATGTAATAAGCAACGCTGTCATTTGCGCTCAGCAGGGTCGGATATACGGTATATCCATCTGCATTTACATAGGAATCACCCATGGTTGCGGTACTTACATCATTGGCCAGCTGTACGCCAAAGTCTTTTGCCTCTGCTTTCTGTCCGTCGTATTCGTTGGTCAGGGATACTTCTGTCTGTCGCAGGAATACACGGGCAGTACGTCCGTCTACGGCACTGATCTGGCTGTCCGGGAAGGAGAATGCTCCGCCGCCCAGGCTCTTGCCATCTGCACTGACTGCACGGTAAGAATAAGTACCGGCCTGCAATGTCATAGTATAAACGTCATACAGATTATTAAGTTCCGTATCTACATTGACATCTGTGATGGTATGCTCTGCATCAAAGATATCGCATCCTGCTTCATCCAGTCCTGCAGATGGAGCAAACTTCAGTCCGTCTGCTGCCAGCATTCCTTTCGGTGCATATACTTCTACTGTGTATGGATGATCTGTAACCGTTACATTGCTGGATGCTTTCACACTGTTACCCAGTGCATCCGTTGCGGTAACTGTGATCACTGCATGACCGGCTTTCAGTCCTGTGATCTTGCCGTCTTCTACGCTGACAACATTCGGTGCAGAACTGCTCCAGCTTAATGTAGTCAGAGAAGTTTCCGGTGTCGTCGTTGCTTCCAGTGTCTTGCTGTCGCCCTGGAACAGATTTACTTCTGTATCAGATAAAGTTACTTCTTTGACTTCTTCTTTTGCACTCTGGAAAACAACCGCCATTCTGCGGATTTTCCGTTGACGGTAATGGTCAGTGTTGCTGTTCCGGCTTTGATACCATTGATTTTGTATTTATCTACGATATCCTGCGGCTGATATTTGCTGCCAGCACGGGTAATGATTTCAGCGGTAAAGATGCTCTCATCAGAGGATTTGACGCTTACTTTCTGTCTGGCAACACTCAGTGTGGCAACGGTATTGGTTGCCTGATATTCTTTACTTTCACCTTCCGGCACTTTTACGACTTTCTCATTGATCTTGGAAGCCTGTCCGCATGCCTTGAAGTTGACTTTTGCTTCTGCGATTCGACCATCTCCTGCACTTGCATAGAAGGAAACGGTTCTGTTCATGGTGTACATGTTAAATGTAACCAGACCGGTGCTCTCATTGATGGCGCAAGTATTATTTGCGGTTCCAAGTGTTGCACTTCCGCCGGACCAGAATACGCTCTTGACCGCCGGATCACCGCTGGCTGACAGCTGAACCTCTGCCGGTTCTCTGCCAAGGAATGCGGTGGTAAATGTATCCACATCCACGCTGGCCGGTGTCGCATCTAATGTTCCTTTCAGCTGGTATACCACCTGGGCAGTCTCGCCGGTTTCTGTCTCTAATACAACCAGTACCTTTCCTGTATTGCTGGACGGACGCTTCGTTGCTTCAGCTGTTACTTCCTGATCTGCATGCAGCATCCGGAATGTACCTTCAGACTCACCGAGCAGTTTGTCTTCTTCCGCTGTTTCGCCGTCATAGATACGCAGGGTAACATCCATACTTGTGGATGGAAGTTCCTCGGTCAGAGCTGCGGATAGATTCATATACCAGTCGTCACCGGTTGACTGCAGTGCATATCCGGTGATCTCCATGTTGCTGATCTTGTAAGGGCTCTCAAAGATGGCACGATATGTTGTGTCTTTCTCCAGTGTTACCTGTACTCTGGCATCACCGGCAATGGCACTCCAGGTCTGACCGCCATCCGTGGACTGTTCCCAACGTACAAACTTATACAGGGATGTCGGTGCCGCAGTCAATGTATGTGTCTCACCATCATCACGTACCTGTTCTACTGTTCCACCGGTTGTCTGAACCAGATTGATCTGATAAGCCATCTCCGGCAGTTTTTCAAAGACAGGTGTGATATGGCATACTTTCAAAGGATTATCCTGTGTAGTAGTACCTACATAATCAATGCGGTATGTATTTCTGTTCTGATACGGTGACTGATAAATCTTAAAATACCAGTCAGAATCTCCAACTGTGATAAAATTCTTCAGCGCACCTGCCTCATTCGGACCGGCTTTTACAAAGGTATCCTCAGAAGGATTTCCATCAAAGAATGTATCACCGATCTGCCATCCGCGGAACACATAAGCATCTGTATCCCAGGCTGTATCACGCAGTTGTAACACATTTCCGGTGTATGTTGCAATGTTCGTAATTTTCTTCGGCAGATTACCATTTCCGCCCCACAGAGTTACTTTATTTAACGTATCATCAGATACCAGAGTTCCATCTGCCTGACGAAGCATCGCCTTGTCAATCTGCAGAAGTGGACGCTGGCCTGCATCATACGTGATCGTGGCAATTGCTGAAGTGATGGAAGTCGGTGTCATTCCCTCTTCCAGACCTTTATTTGTCACAATCGCACGATAATATTTTGTCTGTCCCGGTGTGATATCCGGTACATAGGTACTGTCTAAAGAACTGCTGACTGCACCTCCGGCACCTTCAATATCGGTAAATGTGGTTTTGTCATCGGATACCTGCCATACAACGGTCAGTGTATCTTTGTTATAAGCAGATGTATTGTTCTTCATCTGCACACGTAACTCGCCTACTTTGTCCGAATCACCGGCATAATAGGTCTTTGACTGATTACTCAGATCCGTCCAGTCTGAATAAAAGACCGGAGCGGGTGCCGCTGTCGCTGTATCCTCAGCCTGCCATGCGACAGAACTGTTTCCTGATCCTGCTGCCAGTGCTGATATGGATGACATCGGTAACAGACTGAACACCATCAGCAGAGCAAGCATCAGCGACACAATTTTTTTGCTGTTTTTTTCATTGCCTTCTCCTTTTCTCATGTACGCTCCCCAAAACCTTCTCCCCTTGTAGTTCCAAAGATTCCGAGTATTTGCAGTTAATATCTATATAAACCGCGCTCCCGCGGATTGCTCCATATTTTTAGAAACAAAAATAAACCCCCGATATGCTTTCGGGCATTTATCTGCTGAGCTTTGGCTGCCTGTATTCTGACTTAAAGTTCTAACCTACTCGTTGTCCCTTCCCAGTTTCCCAGTGGTATTGACAACTTTTGTCCTTATTACAGCGGAGATAAACCGTGCCGGATTCTCACCGGACTTCCTGGATTGTGCTTCTATCATTCCGCAGCTTTCTAACGCTCCATATGTAATTTTTCACTAGCCTTATCATAGCACATCTGCCCTGCAAATAGCAATCATTCTGACACAGAATTCTTATAATTCAAGAATGCTTTCAGCATTCTTGCTGCGAGATGCACGTCATGCAACGCATGACATATTCTTCTGTGCATCTCTGCAATCCTGCCGGAGGCTATATCAGATGAGAGTTATCTCACATCTGATATATCTCATGGTATCATCCCATATCCATATAGCAAAAATGCGTATGATCATCTACTCTGCATGTATCTCTATAAAAGAAAAAAGAACTCCTGATCTCAGTTTTCTGAAACCAGAAGTCCTCATTTTTAACTTTATATTACTTATTACTGTTAGAACAGCGGTGTCTTATATACGCCGTCTGCGATGAGCTGTGCAAATGCATCCACAACCGTCTGACGGTCTTCCTGATAGGTTACACCGAACCATTTGTCCTGTGTCTCCAGAACTTTGACGGATACTTCGCCATTTGCAAGCATATCACCGATGATGGTCGGAAGCAGATACTCTGCTTTGATATTGCCCGGCTCCACCTTTGCCAGGAACTCTGCAAATCCTTTGTCCAGTACGTCAAGGAACTCCGGTGTCACACCCCACATGTTCATAGATACGTGAGTGCCTGCCGGGATCTCGTTTCCGTTCTCATCTTTTACGATGCCGTCGGTATCACGGGCAATGCCGCTGGTCTCAACGATCTTCTGAAGCATCTCCTGGTCATCTACCTGACACACACCACGGGTAACAGTTCCGTTATCACTGAGGGTGTTGTCCAGAATAAATCCTGCCATACAATACTGATACTTGGTATCGCCGCAGTTTACGAGATAATCATGCACTTTCACGAATGCTTCTTTTCCGTAGTAGTCATCTGCATTAATCACTGCAAACGGCTCATTTACCACGCCCTTGCAACATCTGACTGCCTGACCGGTTCCCCACGGTTTGGTGCGGTCTGCCGGTTTCTCAAATCCTTCCGGCAGATCATCCAGAGACTGGAATACATATTCCACATCGCAGATCTTCTCGATGCGGTCTCCGATGACCTCTCTGAAATCTTTCTCAATATCCTTACGGATGATAAATACGATTTTATTAAATCCTGCTTCCAGTGCATCATGAATGGAATAATCAATGATGATTTCACCATTCGGTCCTACCGGTGTCAGCTGTTTTACTCCGCCGCCGAATCTGGAACCGATGCCTGCAGCCATAATAACCAATGTTGTATTCATAACGTTGTTTCCTTCCTGAAATCTTTTCCATATTTTTTCCTGTATTTAACAGAATTGTAACATTATTTCCTTAGTTCGTAAAGTATAACCTTGTATATCAATTGCATTTTAAGCGTTTTTCATGCATATTCATGCAAATTCTGCTAAAAATCGTGTTTTTTAACAAAAACATGTCTCCCAGGCATAAAATCCCGGGAGACATTCGTTTTTCCTATACAATTTTTTTCCATTTCTATTTCCGTTTTTTGGAAATTTTTACACCGGCCACAATGCCGATGACAACTGCTGCCAGCACAATGATCACGATCACTGCCACCGGCACGGAAGCAGATTGCGCCGTTCCTTTTCCTCTGGCCATTTTTCCGGTATCATCAGCACCGGTATCAAAACTGCCATCCACGGCAATTTCTTCCCCGTTCTCCGGATTCAGACTGGTTACTGCCACATCGTTCTGAGGATCTGCGTTTTCATCCCCTTGCTGTCCGCTGACTTCTGCACTGGCCGCTGTATTTCCGTTGCTGCCGGATGTAATCTGGCTGCCATTCTGTCCGGAAGCGGCTGCTGTTCCGGCATTATTTCCGGAAAGGGCTCCTGCATTGGATGTCGTTCCGTCTGCCGCAGCATCACCATTTCCATCAGTTCCATTGGATGCAGTGCCATTGCTGCCTCCGCCCACGGTAACTGTGGCAGTCAATGATGTTTTCTCACTGCTTGCACTTCCATCGGTATAATACAGATCCTGGATCGTGACTTTCACCGGATCCGCACTCGCCTGCAGGATCTTAAACTTCAATGTATAAGAGGCACTGGAAAAGGTACTGTCCCCGGATGAAGACAGATAGGAAAAGTTTCCACCGGACACGGATGTCATACCATCCGACGGAAGTTCTTTTGTATCCATTCCCTGAAACTCCAAAACGCGCTCATCATAATTGCCACTTAATTTTCCGGAAAATCCACGCAATGCGTTCTGTGAACTGACGGTTACCGGAATCTCCACCACAGCGCCCACAGCGCCACTTACATCACCCACGGTAGTTTTTACACGGAAGCTGCTCTGTGATGCCTGGGCTTCCACGGCTGCCCCTGCCAGACTCACCAGGGTAAGTGCCAGCGCAGCCCCCTGTAAGAATCCTTTTAATTTTTTTCTGAATCTCATGTTACTTGATATCCCCCATTCATTTTTCCTGTCTTTGTGCTTTCCAGATGAGTATAACATCTGAAAAAGAAAATGTCTCCCCGAAAATTTATCAGAGAGACATTTTTTAATTGTTATACTAACGGTCTACCTGGCCATTATGTACGTAATATCTTCCGCTGCTGACCTTTGTCCAGCCTGTATAACTAAAATCTACTTTTCCATGACGGATATACCACCAACCATACTCATTCTGGGCAATTCCGTTATAATTTGTATTGACTTTTCCGCCTTCCACACGCCACCAGGATGCACCGTCAAAATCCACACCGGTACGGTTGAAATCAATCTTTCCACCGATGACTCTCCAGTTTCCGTTTTCATTGGATGCAAAACCGTTGTAGTCAAAATCAATTTTTCCACCGGCAAGTCGCCACCAGCCATTTTCATTGGCCGTCAGACCGTTATAATCGAAATCAACCTTTCCTCCGTGGATCTGCCACCATCCATATTCATTGGATGCAAGTCCGTTGTAATCGAAATCGATCTTTCCTCCGGTCAGGTACCACCAGCCGTTTTCATTGGAACATAAACCGTTAAAATCAAAATTTACAAATCCATTATCCACACGGAACCAGCCATGTTCGTTGGATGCAAGTCCACAAGCCTGATACTGGATCACACCGTCAATAGCATACACCCATCTCTGCAGACTCTGGTCGTAAACGATGCTGCCGGATGCAGGCTGATACCAATAGTCAAAATCTACCGCTGTATTGATACCGTTAATTTTTGCATTGTCACTGCACTGCCAGAAATCAATCTGACCGCCATAACGCTGTCCCTTGTCTTTGCTCTCTTTGTAAGTATAGGTATTATAACGTGCCATCCAGATCTGGTAATCCTTCCGCAATGCGGCAGTATCCAGCTCCTTCTCGCACCATCCTGCATTTGCATAGATCATGGTTGAATAACCGGCTGCCCGGATGGTATCACAGTAAGCCCTCGCACACGCTGTCTTCTGTGCTTTACTCAGGTTCGCATTGTACAGTCTTCCAACACAGTTGCCATACTTATCATTAGCATATTCGTAATCAAATGCGACCGGCATTTCAAAACTGCATCCGTTGATAATGCTCAGTGTCTTATTCGCTTCTTCTACTGCCTCCTGCTGGGTCGTTGCCTGGGAATAAAAATATGCGCCGACTTTTAATCCGACACTTTTTGCACCTTTGTAGTATTCTGCAAATCTGCTGTCCTGTGCCATACTTCCGGAACCGTAAGCGCGGTATCCTGCACGCAGGATCACGAATTGTACCCCGGATGCTTTAACTTTATTCCAGTCAATACTTCCCTGATGATAGGATACATCAATTCCCGCAATGACATTTTTACCTGTTACATTTTCAGAATTATGTATGTATGTCGTCGTTCCACCGTTATACTTCGGCCAGCTTGTCGTCACGTTGCTGCTGCTTCGTGCCAGCTCACCGGCCGAAGAACGGTAAGCCGCTTCATCGGATGTCCCCAAGTTTTCCTGTTCCTGCTGCTGTCGATATGCCCTTCCGTTCAGCGGATCCTCCGGATCCCAGTCAGATGGATACGTTGCTGTCGATACATCCAACACTTCGGTCTCATCGGAAGCAGAATCTGCGGTCTGATAAACCGCTGTCTGCCCTGCTCCGTCAGCTTCTGCTGCATATCCTGTCACACTGCCCATGGAAGCTATCATGGATGCAATCAAACACATTGCCGCAAATCTTTTCATTTAAAACCTCATCTTTCTTTCCTATGTTCTGGCCAGATCAAAAATCTGTTTTTTGCTCAATTACTTTTATTATAGCGGCATTCCACAGACAGAACAAGACAAAATTCATCATTCCTGCGTGTTTTTTAATCCTTTTTTTAATTATTTATCGACCATCTGTTCTTTTCTGACAAAAATTTACACTACCTCAACCTGAAGTCCTGTCACCTGACCGTTTTCCATCTGATAGTGATACTGGATCATCACCCTCTGGTTTTTTTCCACATTATAAGGCACTGTGCCGGTATAAGGACCGTTCAGGTCAAAATTCACCCTGCCGTCATTGCATGCCCACAAACCGTTTGTATTCGCTGCAAAGCTGTCCGGTTCCGTATGTGTTTCTGCCATTTTCCAGTAAGCGCAGCGTCCGTTGTTAATCATCCACCAGGCAGTTTCACCATCAATGCTGCCATACACAACGTCTTCGTAAGAATCATCAAATCGTCCGTTTGTAACATAATAGCAGGAATATCCATCCGCCATTACAAATCCTGTCGTTTCATAGCTGTATCTGCCATTTTTCACATACCACAGCGTACCCTTGTAATCCACGAATCCATTATAAGAGAAATCTACTTTGTGGTTTTTCACATACCACCAGCTTCCATCGTAATACACCAGTGTTTCTTCGTCATAATTTTTGTCATTCCCGGTGCAAATATAGCCGTCTGTCACCTGCCACCATGCAGTCTCTCCATTCAGAGTCAGATACGCCAGACTATTATTTTCTTTCTGTACACGGCCATCCTGAACCAGATAACATTTTTCATTCTCATATACCAGACCAGTATAAGAAAAATCTACCTGACCATTTCGCACATACCACGCATCCTCTGCCAGGTGGTAGCTATGATCCTTTGCCCGAACAATTCCTGTATAGGAAAAATTTACCTGTCCGTTTCCACCCACATACCACCAGCTGCCGTCATCCGGATTTGGAAGCAAGGTATAAGTAATCTGTTGTCCTTCTAAAAATCCATACCAGCCTTCTATTCCATCCAGATTCAGATAATATACACCGGAGCATGTCTGATCTATCTGACCACCCACGAGCCAGCAATATTTTTCGGCGGGTATAACATGGTCTGGATAAATATACGCACCGTTGCGGCTGAAATCTACCTGGCCGTCTCTGACATACCACAGATGTCCGGTTCCGTTTTCTTCCCGCACAGACTCGAAACCGTTTTTGGAAAAATCTACCTGACCGGTCAGGCTGTCAATGCACCACCAGCCGGCTTCATTTGGCAGCAGATTTGCTACTCCATACGGTGCTGTCGTCGCCAGCTCTCCTTTGTAAAATCCATACCAGCCGGATACACCATTTACCGTTGTGTAATAGACACCATGCACACGTTCATACGTTTTTCCATTTACAAAATAATATTTGTACGGTTTATGGAAGTTCTCACTTTTTCCTTCCAGCACACCGGAAAATCCGAAATCTACCTGCCCGTTTTTCACATACCAGGTTCCTGCACTATTCTGACACACACCGGTATAGGAAAAATCAACCTCGGCATCTTTCCCGATGTACCACCAGGAACCATTGTACTCCACCAGCTGATGATATGCCCCGGTCACCATGCCGTCCTTAAAATTATACCAGCCCTCAGTGCCATTGATCGACACATAGCAAAGTCCGTTCACACCGGTATCCACTTTACCATCTGTCACATAGTACCAGTTCGTCCTGTCGTTCTCTCTCTGACTGACCACACCGGTATGATCAAATTGTACTTTCCCTTTCGCAACATACCAGGTTCCTGCTTCGTTGGCACACAGACCGGTGTAGGAATTGTCCACACGGTACCTGCCCACATACAGCCACTCATCCCCAACCGGCTGCAATGTACCGTTTGCTTTGTCAGACACTTTTCCATGTTCCATATAATACCAGTTACCGTCGTTGAGCTGCTGCATTCCATGTAACGTCATCGGATCGGTACCCTGAGGCAGTTCCGGTGCTGACACTTCCTGCACAGCCACCGTTTCTGACTGCTCTTCTGCTGCCATGACCGATACCGGTGCTCCTGCTGTCAGGGCTGCCGCCACCACCAGCGCCACTGTTTTTGCAAATCGTTTTTTCATATGTATTTTCCACCTCTCTCCCTGTTTGCAGGCCGCGTTATCTGCAGTGATTCTGAGAAGAATATGTCAGCTTTCGCTGACCAGAATCACGCACCAAGTCTCACGTGAGTTCGACTTGAATTAGCGATCTAAAACTGTTGCCTGCATAGATGTTACCAGACCATTCTCTACCTGGTAAATATAGCTTACATATATTGAATCCTCTCTGGAAACAGAATAATAAGTTCCATATGAATATTCACCGGTCACATCAAAAGCAACCTCGCCATTCACAATTGCCCACAGGCCATTTTCATTAGCTGCAAAGCCGTCCGGTTTTCCATTCCATGCCGCATTCGCAGAATGCACACAGTTTCCATTCTTTACCTGCCACCAGCTGTTCTTTCCATTCAATTCCCCATAGATCGCTCCATGGAGAGTTTCATTATAGTGACCGTTCTGCACATATGCATAAGTGTCTGCTTCCTCTGTCTTGACAAAACCTGTCTTATCAAAGTTTACACGACCATTTTCCACATACCAGCTTGTATCATCATATTCCACAAAACCAGTGTAGGAAAAATCTACCTGACTGTTATATACCGCCCACCAGCTGCCGCCATAATAGGACAATGTGTAGTAATAATTCGTATTGTAAAAGAGCTTTCCATGGTCTACTTCCCACCAGCCGTCTTTTCCATCAATGGTAGCCTGTACCAGTCCGTTCACATCGGTCTGCAGCTTTCCGTTCCGGACATATACATAATAGTTATTTATCTTTACCCATCCGTTACTGGAGAAATCTACCTGGCCGTTTCTGACATACCAGCTATCAACTTCGTCTCCATTTTGATCATATCTTTCAGCAATGCCGGTATAGGAGAAATCAACCAGTCCGTCATCTCCGGTATACCACCAGCTGCCGTCATACGGATTCATCAACACTTCGTTCTCTGTCTGCATTCCCTGAACGAATCCATACCAGTTTGTCTGTCCATTTACTGTGAGCTGGTACACACCATTGACATTCGGATCTACCTGGCCATTTGTGATGTAGCACAGAACGTCTCCGACATATCTGATGTGATAATTATAAAGTCCGTTATAATTGAAATTGATCTGTCCGTTTTCCACATACCAGCAATGGTACCAGTCGTCATCCTCCGTGATACCCAGTCCGTTATAATTAAAATCTACCAGTCCGGTTTTCGGATCGATATACCACCAGCCGCTTGCATTTGACAGCACTCTGCCCGGCACTTCGTAGTAATCATCCGATGTTGCCAGTTCCCCTTTATAGAATCCGTACCAGCCTTCTGCTCCGTTTACCTTTGTATAAAACACGCCGGTCAGATTTTCGTTTGCCTTTCCATTGATAAAATAATACTGGTACGATCTGCTTCCACTTTTTCCTTCAATCACACCGGTATAACCGAAATCAACCTGACCGTTTCTGACATACCAGGTACCTGCTTCATTGGATGCAGCGCCGGTATAGTCAAAATCTATCATATAACCGGACATTTTCCACCAGGCACCATTATACTCCACCAGGCTCTCATAGGAATATTTCGGTTTTCCGTCACAGAAATTGATCCAGCCTTCCTCACCGTTGTAGATTCCATAGGCTAATCCACGAAAGCTTTTGTCTACCCGGCCATTTGTTACATAATAAGTAGACGTATTTCCATATTGATCCGTTCCTCTTGCAACGCCGGTATAGCCAAACTGTACCTGACCGTCTTTTACATACCACAGATCATCCCCATTTTTGCCAAATCCGGTAAAAGAAAAATCAATTTTCCATCCGGATACATACCACCAGCTGCCGCATGCCGGTTTTACCGTTTTGCTTGCGTTAGAACTCAGCCGACCATCTTCCATATAGTACCAGTTACCGTCATTGAGCTGAACCAGGCCATCCAATGCCCTTGGATCAACACCGTTGGTCAATGCCGTTGCAGCTGCTTCTTCCTCAGCTGCCTGCATTACGAGTTCCGGCTGTGTTTCCACTGTCGCTGCTGCGTCCGCCGGTGCTGCTTCTGCAGCCATTGCGGACAATGGTGCACTGATCAGCATAGCTGCCATCATCCCCAGTGCAAGGACTTTTGTCATTCGTTTTTTCATATCCTTCTTTCTCTCCTTTTCTAAATAAGATTTGGGTGTCAAAACACCCAAATCTTGATTACACGGATTGTTTCGTGCTTTGCACTCCCACAATCCTTCCCGCTATTCGCATATCGTGGGATAAAAATCCCACTTTTATGCTCATATCGGGGCGTGCCCCAAGGTCATTCATCCACCCTTGTGCAAGCACAGGTGGACTCAGACCTTTTTACACTGTAATCTAAATAAAAAACTGCTCTGGAATAATACTTTCAAGAATGCCCGTTACAATTTTCCCATTAGTAATACCGCTGCTTTTCCTGCAGCTTACAGAATCACCGCCTGCATCTCTGTTACCAGTCCGTTTACAACATTATATGTATACTCTACCTCAATAGAATAGCTACTACTATAACCAATTCTACCTATTGTTTTATACACACCCGTTATGCCGTAAGAGATTTGACTATTATTCGTAGCCCACAGACCTTCTTCATTTGCTGCAAAGCTCTCTGGTCTCTCATAATGTGACGGTTCAGGACCACCATAATAATCACAATGGCCCTCTTCTATCTGCCACCATGTAGTTTTTCCATCTAATTCTGCATAGAACAGTCCCGAGAAACCATAAGGAAGCGGATGGCCATTCTGAATATAGGTATATCTCGTGGTGGTATCCCCACTCAAGTTTACAAATCCTGTCTTGTCAAAGTTTACACGGCCATTTTCCACATACCAGGTTTCTCCATTATACCCTTTCAAGCCTGTAAAGGAAAAATCAACTTGTCCGCTGTTCAACACATACCACCAGTCGCCATTATAGTATACCAGAAATGTCTCACTGCCACCGCTTTGAACGGTAATAACTCCTTGATCAATCTTCCACCATCCATTTACTCCTTCGACAGTCGCCTGCACCAAACCGGAAACTTCCTTCCGTAATCTGCCATTTTCGACCAGGTAATATCTTCGCCAGTAACGGGTATTTCCGTCAGCTGCCACACAGCCGGAATAAGAGAAATCGACCTGTCCGTTTCTGATATACCAGGTGTCAGATGTATCCCCTGTCCAATCATGCCGGGTTCCCATTCCGGTATAACTAAAATCAACCACTCCTCTTCTGACATACCACCAGCTGCCATCGTTTGGATTCATTAACACTTCGTTATAAGCCGGTTTACCTCTCCATAAACCATGCCAGTCTGTTTTTCCGTTTACCGTATACTGATATACACCATTGACGGTTTCATCTACCTGACCATTTTTCACATAATACACACCCCCGTACAATTCAAGAAATCCGTTATAGTTAAAGTCTATCCGTCCGTTCTTCACATACCAGTAATGATACCGGTCATCTCCCGGAAACACAGTTTTTCCCAATCCGGTATAACTGAAATCAACCGTTCCGTAAACGGGATCGACATACCACCAGCCACTGTCATTCAAAAATAAGGTACCATAAGAATCTTCGTATTCCTCAAAAGTTGCAATGGCACCATTCTGAAATCCATACCAGTTTGTTTTTCCGTTTACGGTTGTATAATATAAACCAGTCAGCCCTTCATTCAACTTTCCATTTACAAAATGATATTGATATGGTATTAGAAAGGGTTCGTCATATATCTCGTACTCAAGTATTCCGTTATATGAAAAATCGACCTGTCCGTTTCTGACATACCAGCCACCGGCTTCATTGTAGGCGATTCCGGTATAGGAGAAGTCGACCTTTCTCTCATCACTGACATACCACCATGCGCCATTATATTCCACCAGCTCTTTGCCTTTGTTCAAATACCCTTCATGGAAGTTATATCCGTCATGGAAGTTATACCATCCCTCCACACCGTCTACGGTTCCATAGGCTAATCCGGTATAGTCTGTGTCCAATCGTCCATTTGTCACATAGCAAACGTAAGTACGATTCGTTTCATCCTTTGCAGTCACAATTCCGGTATAACCGAACTGTACCTGACCATTCTGAACATACCAATTATCAGCGCCATTCCTGCCAAATCCGGTATAAGAAAAATCTACTCTGCAACCACCTACATACCACCAGCTGCCACATGCCGGTTTTACCGTTTTATTGGCAGCACCACTCACCCTGCAGTTTTGCATGTAGTACCAGTTGCCGTCATTCAGCTGAACCAGACCGTCCAATGTCAGTGGATCAACACCATTGGGCAGTGCCGTTCCAGCTGCGTCTTCATCAGCTGCCTGCATTGCGATTTCCGGTTGTGTTTCCACTGTCACTGCTGCGTCCGCCGGTGCTGCTTCTGCAGCCATTGCGGGCAATGGTGCACCGGCCAGCATAGCTGCTGCCATCCCCAGTGCAAGGACTTTTTTCAGTCTCTTTTTCATCATTCTCTCTAACTCTCCTTTCCAATAAAAAAGCTGCCCCGGAATATCATAAACATCACTGGCGCATTGCTTATGATCGTTCCAGGACAGCCCTTTACTGATAAATTCATCTTAGTCTGAGTTCAATCTCCGACTAAGATAAACGCTCCGCGAGAATGTGCAGTGATTCTGAAATGAATAATTCAGCTTACGCTGACCAGAATCACGCACCAAGTCTCACGTACGTTCGACTTGAATTATCAGTTCATACATTCTCTGTCAACGACAAGAACCTTCTTTACAGTTATTTTACAGTTATCCGTGCAGAAATGCCCGCACCATTATTGTTGTAGCTGATCCCCCTCAGCAACATGAACTGTCATGGTAATAACCTGACCATTTACTACTTCATACATATAATGGATTGAAACATATGTGGAATCATTCCGCATTAATCCTTGGCTATGCTCATAAGTACCACTCTTGCTGAAATCAATCTTGGAATTATCATAATACCATACTTTGCCGCCATACTCTGCAGTACCTGTAAAAGCATTTGGAACGCATCCGCCTCCTTCAACGCACCACCATGCAGTTTCGCCATTGATGGTTCCCTGTGCAACCGTATACAGTTCATGATTTACATATCCGTTAACCACATAATAATAGTAAATATCAGAAGCCGGATCCTTGATAAATCCGTTTGCGCCAAAATCAATCTGTCCGTTTCTTACATACCATGCACCATTGGTTTCATTTACATTGTCATAGACAAATCCGGTATAGGAAAAATCTACCTTTCCATTGGAAACAGCCCACCAGCCTGCATCATTGGAAACAAGTTCATACCAGGGATTCTCATTCTTGTCATTATTATGATCATGCATGATGTAGCCATTTTTTACATAATACCAGCCATATTCATCATCGACGGTAGTCTCTACCAGACCATTGAAATCCCATTCCAGCATTTTTCCATTCTGATAGCACTTATACGTACCGCTCATCTCCTGCAGCGTGCCGTTAAAGCCAAAATCAATCTGTCCGTTTCTTATATAATACTCACCATACGCTGTTTGTGCTCTGCCTGTATAAGTAAAATCTACCATTCCGTTTTCACCGACATACCACCAGGTACCATCGTCTTTTTTCATAAGAGCCTGATCAGATGCCAGCCAACCATCTACAAATCCATACCAGCCTGGTACACCATCAATGGTTGTCCAGAGAATACCATCATAGTTACAGTCTACTTTTCCACCGGTTACCGCATACAGATCATAGTAATCATGTCCAAAATCAAGTTTGTATGGACGCTGTTTTACAAAGCCGTTATAACCGAAATCAATCT
Source organism: Lachnospiraceae bacterium (assembly GCA_022781925.1). Classification (GTDB taxonomy): domain Bacteria; phylum Bacillota; class Clostridia; order Lachnospirales; family Lachnospiraceae; genus Eubacterium_I. Next base: position 8,501 of record JALESO010000013.1, on the reverse strand, counting down.
GTCCGTTGTTCATATACCAGATGCCATAGTCATTTTCAGCCAGACCGGTATAATTAAAATCTACCAGACCGGTTTCCGGATTAATGTACCACCATCCACTTGCATTGGAAAGTACATAACCGATCGTCGGTCCATAGTACCAGTCTCTGCTTGCCAGCTGACCCTTGTAAAAGCCGTACCAGCCATAGTTTCCTTTCACTTCGGTATAATATACACCGGTCAGATCCATCTGCTGCATACCGTTCACAAAATAAGTCTGGAACGGAACTTCCATCCCATCAGCAACCAACTGATCGCCTTCTGCCCTTCCGGTAAAACTAAAATCAACTCTTCCGCCTTCGACATACCATTCAACATCATTGAAATAAGCAGTACCTTTGTAATTGAAATCAATCTTTCCGCCATCTGCAATGTACCACCAGGATCCGCCATACTCTGCCAGGCTGGTATCCGGATATTGATCCCACATACCATTCTGGAAATAGAACCATCCATCTTCTCCGTTCAGTGTTGCCTGTGCCAGACCGGTAAATCCGGTATCTACCCGTCCGTTACTGATATAATAAAGAGTCTGACGTGTTTCCTCTGAACTGTCATCTGTGATTGTCATGGCAACCGGACCGTTGTAGTCAAACTGGATCCGACCATTCTTTACATACCATTCAGAGCCACCGTAAGTTTCCAAGCCTTCATGTGAAAAATCAACTTGTCCGTCTTCAACATACCACCATCCGGCACTGTTTGGATACAGACCGTTAACATACTGCCATTTTCCATGATTAAAATAATACCAGTTTCCATCATCCAGCTGGATAACGCCATCTAAGGACATCGGATCCACACCGTTAACCACCGGATCCTGTGATGCATCATTCTGATCCTGTGATGCAATACCGGCATCCACTTCTGTCTCATCAGCTGAATCTGCACTTTCTGCCACAACAGCTGTTTCTCCTGCCTGATCTGCCGCATTTACTTCAGATGCCATGGCAGATAACGGTGTTCCGGCAACCATTGCTGCGGTCAGTCCCAGTGCAAGCACTTTTGCTAATCGTTTTTTCATTTTCTTACTCTCCTTTTCTACAAAAAAAAGCCGTCCCAAAGATGTAATAGCACTACTGTCACACGTTACTATCACATCTTCGAGACAGCTTCTTTGCTGATAATTTTATTTTATCAGTTCCACATTCTACTGTCAACGATGAAAACCGTCATATGCAGCACCTGATGATATCCAGCATATTCTTCCTGCAGAAAATGCTCCTTTCCAATCTGCTTACATATCAGTTATTTGTATTTTCCAGTTCCAGAACAACCACTTCACAGCTCCGTAGATTTAAAGTAGCTACTTCAAAGCCTACCATTTCCTCTGTCCGGTTCGAAAGCCATATTTTTTTTATGCCGCTTTTCAGTTTCATTGTTGCAGCATCCTTTCCGAAATTAGCAGCCACAAGAATACATCTGGATTCATCTTTACGGTAAAATGCCATGATTCCGTCCACATTTTCATATTCCGGAAGAAATTCTCCATAGGTAAATACTTCTTTCAGTTCATCCGATTTACGCAGTGCAACCAGTTTGCGATAATAATTCAGAACTGAGTCCGTATCCTGCTCCTGGGCTTTCACATTCACCTCTTTGTAAGAAGGATTTACCTTTAACCATGGAGTTCCTTTTGTAAAGTCACCATTTTCCTCACCAGTCCATTGCATCGGTGTTCTTGCATTGTCACGACTCATTCGGCTGCATACTTCCAAGGCTTCCTGATCCGATAATCCCGCTTCACGGGCAGTATGATACTGGTCTTTTGTACTGATATCATTAAATTCTTCCATGCTGCTCCATTTGGCATTTCTCATCCCGATTTCCTGACCCTGATAAATGAAAGGAATTCCTCTAAGCAGAAGGCTGATGGTGCCAAGCATCTTAATTCCGTCCGGTGTCTGAGCATAAGATGGCAAAAATCTGGACGCCCCTCTTGGCTCATCGTGATTTTCAATGATATTCGCCTTAAATCCATACTGTTGTGTTTCTAATTGTGCCTGAATGATCGCAGCTCTCCATTTCGCAAATTCCAGCTTCGGAGCATCATACCATCCATGTTCACCATCACTGAGCATATGGGCGCTAAAATCAAATATTGTTGAAAAATGACCAGTTTCACCAATAAATTCCGGTAATTCATCCGGTTTCATATTAAATACTTCTCCGACTGTAAAAGCATCATACTTTTCAAAAGTTGACTCTTTCAGATCTTCCAACAGCTCCCCTACTCCTTCTACGCTTTCAACCATCTTGCAGCAGCTTACCAGACCATCTTTTCCATCCGGTGCAAAATCAGGAAAGTTCAGATCTTTCTTGATGTTTATGATTGCATCGATTCGAAAACCGGAGAGACCCTTTTCCAGCCACCAGTTGATCATATGATACAGTTCCTGGCGTAGCTTCGGATTTTCCCAATTCAGATCCGGCTGTTCCTTTGCAAACATGTGAAAATAATACTTGTCTGTTCCCGGTATTTTTTCCCAGCAGCTTCCTCCAAAATAGGAACGGTAATTGCTCGGTGGATTACCGTTTTTTCCCTTGCGGAAATAAAAATAATCAGCAAACTCGCCCTCCGGATCAGCCAAAGCTTTCTGGAACCACTCATGTTTGTCGGAGCAATGATTAATAACCAGATCCATAATAATATGCATGTCTCTTTTTTTTGCTTCCGCCAGCAGTTCATCAAATTCTTCCATTGTTCCGAATTCTTCTGCAATTGCATAGTAATCCGCAATATCATATCCCTGGTCTACAAATGGTGATTTATAAATAGGTGATAACCAAATAATATCGATTCCTAGTTTTTTCAGATAATCCAATTTAGAAATAATTCCTCTCAAATCTCCGATTCCGTCTCCATTTGTATCCAAAAAACTCTTTGGGTAAATCTGATACGCTACTTTGTCATGCCACCACTTTTTTTCCATTTTTATCAACCTCTTTCATCTATAATCATAGTATTTGTTCGCCATTGCGTTATCGCTTTAGCTGTATTATACTGCTATTATATAATCTCAATCGCAACAAATCTTGCATTATTTTTTCATTTTATAACACAATACTGCCATTGTAGGAGATCTCAAAAATATGAAAACACCACATTCACTTATACCGGAGCAAAAAGAAAATGCTAAACATGGAGAAATTTATTTTCCGATCCAGAAATATATTACAACGCTGACAGAGGAAGCTCCTGTCATAACAACGCACTGGCACGGGGAATCAGAGCTTACCCTCATAACAAAAGGTTCCTGTGTCTACCAGATTGATTTAATTGAATATGAAGCAAATGCCGGGGATATTCTGTTTATTCCTCCCCTACTGCTGCATTCCATTATCCTGAAAAACAGTCAGGACTTCTGCTCGGAAACATATGTATTCCATATGAATCTTCTGGGAGGGAATACTGCAGACATCTGTTCTACCCGCTATCTTACGCCCATGGCAAACCATGAATTATCTTTACCCTATCTCATTACCGCGGATCATCCTGCATATAATTCTCTCCGCAAGTCTTTTGCGCAGCTTGCTTCCCTATACGATACCCGGATGTTTGGATATGAACTAGCCATAAAATCTTATCTGCTACAGATACTTTTTCTTCTGCTCCAGTACAGCAACACAAAATTCTCCACAGAATCAGACTCTTCCGACAAATTAAAAATTGTACTTGATCATATTAATCTGCATTATGCAGAAGCTCTGTCGGTTTCTGAACTTGCAAAGCTATGTTATTTCAGCGAGTATCATTTTATGCGCTTTTTCAAAAAACACATGAATATGACCTGCATTCAGTATATTAACAATATCAGACTGGAAAAAGCGGTAGAGTTATTTGAACACGGTAATACCTCCATATTAGAGGTATCTTTATCTGTTGGCTTTCATAATCTTTCTTATTTTTACAGAGCATTCAAAGCAAAATACCATATGACACCGCTGGCCTTTATAAAAAGATTAGAACTGGATTCTGTATAAGCTCATTCCCTGAGCGATTTTATATTTTCTTTAAATCCTGTTATTTTTTACGATAAATCCGAATCATCAAAGGCGTTTCTACCAAAAGCATGGCAACCCAGCCTGCCAGATAGGAATATGGCAACGCTTCAATTCCAAAATTCCACAACAAAATCATAGGTGCTGCTGCAATGACTCGGACTGCCATATTGGTAAAACTGCTCATCAGTGTCACCTTCAGGTCTCCGATTCCACGAAAGAATCCTTGAATTGCATTCGTAACGGCCGGAAGAATATACATCGCAGCAATCAGATGCAGATAAATGACACCATGTCCTATTACTTCCTCATCTTTTACGAAAAGTGTCATTAGTTCTCCGGCAAATACCTGGCAGATCACCATAACAGCTTCAGGACTGCACTGATAATTAAGAAATACAAAGGCGATGCACTGTCTCCCAAAGCTCTTAAGGTACTGGAAAAAAAGTTATACAAAAAGGTGAACATTAATCCCAGAAAAATAATCCGTAAATACTGCCGCGTCATCTCCATAATCGATGCATCTACCTGCAGCAGATGCAGGATCGGTACAGCAAATACCACGCAAAATAAAGTCAGAAAAAATGAAAAAACTACTCCCGACAACATGGTTGTACTGATCTGCCTGTGCAAAGTCTTATAATCCTTTGCCCCATACTGAATTCCCATGAGGATACTTGCCCCCATACATAATCCATTTAAAAACAGTATCATAAGCGTACTGATCGGATTACAGATACCAACTGCCGCCAGCGCTTCTTTCCCCACAAAATGCCCTACGATGATGCTGTCCACCGCATTATAAGTCAGCTGAAACAGATTTCCCAAAACAAGCGGCACAGTGAAATTCACAAGAATCGGCATGATTTTCCCGGTTGTCAGATCTTTTGTCATCTCATTCCTCTCCTTCGGTAAAATTTAAAATTAATTCTCTTCCGTTTTCTTTCTTTTCCTTTCAGAAACCCTTGGCACTGACTGAAGAGTAATAGATGGAATTTTTAAACCCATTATTCCCTTCAGAATCCAGGTAAATGATAACATGACCAGAACCGGAATGGCACAGGTTGTCACAAGCAGCACTGCCACGCCCTCTATAATTCTGTTTAATCCATCCTCAAAAACAGAGAGTTTTTCTGTAGCGACTTCACCTACCGCATCAATCGCATCATCAACCTTATCCTTCGCATTATTAAGAAATTCACTGAAAGAAAACTTTTTATCTTTCGTTTCTTGTGCTTCATCCTTTTTGTCTGCGTTTGCAGAGGTATCTCCCTCATCTAATAATTCTTCCGTATCTTCCAGTGTAAAATCAGCTTCATAGGACTTTGCATAGGTTTCATTTACCATATTCGTCACCCATGCACTGGTAGGAACCAGTCCCCACAAAAGAACACCCAGAATGATACTTTTGATTCCAATTCTGTAGATAAATTCTTTCCATCCGTTTTTCAAAAAGTTGCCTGCTGCCAGAAGCACGCATCCGATAGGAAATAAGATTTTAAATGCAATATACCCGGTGATAGTCAGTAAGTATTTTTCAACAATGATCACTGCATAAACGATCACCATATAGCCTGCGACATCTGCCAGCTTATTGGCGATCGGAGTTGCGGCTTCTCCCGGTATTGCAGCAGCACCTGTTGCAAGAGCGGTTGCTGTTCCGGAAAGTACAAGTGCTTTTTTCTGCAATCCATTCAGCGTTTTGATAACCCAATGGTACGATTCGACAGAAGTTGCCCATTTGGAAACAACAAAAAATGATGTAAGAGCAATCCCAATGCAGATCAGCATCATGATCAGACGATTTCGCATCGGTTGCTTATAGTTTCTAACTGTGATTTCATGGCTGTCTGCCATCATAGGTTCTTTCATACTTATTTTCCTTTCATGTTATCTATTCTCGGATAAAGAAAGGATCGGATACACGCTCCCGATCCTTTCCACCTTTTCAGTTTTCTATTTGTCCAAAACCGCAACCTGAATTGTCTTTACTGCTTCCTCCATACATTTAATGTCCTCGGCACGCAACCTAATATCCAGACACTTTACAGTATCTTCCACACTGGAAGCTTTTCGCATTCCAACCAGAAGACTCATCCGGTCGTACTGAGATAATGCCCAGGATTCTACCAGCGTTGCAAAACTGCAATGATATTCCTCACAAAGTGGTTTCCAGATTTCAAAAGCCCTGCGAAGTCCTTCTTTTTTTTCTGGATCTGTCCAAGGTATTCTGGATCGGATATCGGTTTTTGCAAATTCACGTTCCATAAAGGCAGGAGAAGTTAAAAATCCTTCCTCCAGCACACCATAGGTCTGAAATACCGTGTTATACTTTTTACATAGATCAAAATATTCTCTGCCATGGAAAGGAGAGAGAATACTGAAAAATTCCTGTACAACGGATACTTTTCCGCCGGCTTCCTGATATGCAGCCAAATCTGCGGGTTGACTGTTAGAAAGTCCATAGGTACGGATCTTTCCTTCGCGAACCAGATTTTCCAATGCTCCTACAGTTTCCTCCACCGGAAAGCTGCCGCAGACATAATGTACGATAACAGAATCCAGATAATCGGTTCCCATTCTTCGCAGAGAGTCTTCCACGTCCTTTTTCACTGCTGATGCGCGGGTGTCATTGTTAACGGTATAACCGTCTCGTTCATAATGAAAATTACCGCCCTCATTTCTCCAGTTCAAAGAGCATTTGGTCTGTAAAACAAAATCATTTCTTCTGCCTTTCAGTGCCTTACCAAGCAATTCCTCACTTACTCCTGTGCCATACACCGGTGCGGTATCGATGTAATTCACGCCATGTTCATGACAAATATCAAGCAGGTGCTTCGCGTCCTCAACTGTAGAATCTCCGTCTGTCCAGACACTTCCGCCGCCAAGCCCCCAAGTACCTAATGCAACCACAGAAACATCGATGTCCGTGTTGCCAAGCTTTTGAAATTTCATTTTAATTCCTCCGTTTTTCGTTGCTCTTTCCTGCTTTTTATGCAGTATCCTAACCGTACAGCGTTCCCCTGACAAAGCTGTCTATATTTAAAAAGACAATTTTGTCACATCTGTGCGTTACTTACTCTACCTATTAATATATACCACGCTCCGGAATAAGTAAAATAAAATCACTTTACCATTTCAAAAGCCGCATGAATTCATCAAACCGGAATCGATTAATAACCCCAACTGATTATTTCCCAATTCTTTTTATCTTTTGTTTTCACTAAATGCCACTGCCAGTTGGTATATGTAGCATTAGGATTGACCCCACCATCTCCACCTTTTTCGTCTGTATCAAAGGTTAATAATACTACAATAAGTTCTTGATTATTTTCTTTCCAATCCATTACTTCTTAGTTATAAAATGTGAACGCATGCGTTCACTATTCCACATACTGCTCTAAAAACGAATTTATATCCTGCAGTAACTTTTGGTTGCTATCGTCTTTGAAACCGATACAGTCAATTCCAGCTAAAACATCATATTTTTCATTTAACAGTTCTTTTACTACTGGAATATGTACTTTATAATCCTTTTGTAGCAAAAATGATGAGCCACGATACATTCCCCAACTTGCTAAATAGAAAGCTAGTTGTAAACTCAGATAATCATAATCAATCTCTTGGCTCCCTCGTGCTTTTATGAAATGTGAATAGCAGTGTTCCCATTGAAGAGGTGACAGTTTTAGGACTATAACCATTACGGCTATCGTCTGTCTCTTTGTTCTTGTAGTCATACTTGGAATATCCAAGGTGATCATCCATTTCAGCTTCTAACATGGCTGTCTTCTGGTCTCCCAGCATGTCAAGCTCCATCTCATCGTATCGTGTCAGCTCCCGAAGCTCTGCAATATCAAATGGCGCTAACCTGGCACCACAGCTAATTAAGATAGATTTGGCAGTTTTTCCAGTAACAAAATGTCAATAGTTTTTTCATCAAAAAATGCACTTTTTTGTGTCAAATCAGTGGTAAAACAGCCACATTGCTGATGAAAACGCTTTTTGTTGTCACTGTCAGTTCGTTAGTCAGGGCTTTCCGCCTCTGTTTCCATGAAGTCCGGTCGGCTGGCTTCATTCACCAGCATCCGGTTGATTTTCTCCTGCATGGTCTCTCTTGCGTTCTCATTGTAATGGAATCGGACAACATAGGTTGTCTGCCCGATCTTCTTTGTAAATGTATTGCTTTCCGTTCTCGGATTCATAACCTGTTCCATAAATTTCTCCTTTCATGTGATTTACTGGGGGCAGGGTGGCAGACTGTTCTGCCACCTGCCTGCCAGTAAGCAGTTCATTTGCCCAACAGAGAGAGAACAGTTATTCTTCCCCGCCGGGACAGTATCTCGATCCGGGATTTTATTCCCGCTGTCAATGTCAACAAGGCACTTGAAACTTTTATTAAAATAATTTCAGTTCCAAAGTCCTTCCTTCTTATAACAATATTTATCTTTTTTAAACATCTT
>JALESO010000011.1 GCA_022781925.1 Lachnospiraceae bacterium | reverse complement strand
TGCGGAAGATTTGCGAAGCAAATGACATGAGGAAGAAACGAGCGGAGCGAGTGGATTCCGAATGGTAGCTTTTCGAAGTAGATAAAGTTGATTGAAGAAATTTAATCTGGTTCTGTATGAAGTTTTGAAGGTATATATCATGTACCTTATTCCTCGATAGCTCAATGGTAGAGCACTCGGCTGTTAACCGAGTTGTTGTAGGTTCGAGCCCTACTCGGGGAGTTTTTTCATAATTATTTTTGAAATGATGGTTCTTATATTGACTTATCGTTTCGGGAATGTTATAATGCAAAAAGCTTGTTAATTAAATACGGCGACATAGCCAAGTGGTAAGGCAAAGGTCTGCAACACCTCTATCACCAGTTCGAATCTGGTTGTCGCCTCTTAAGAACTCAAAATTATTTTGGGTTCTTTTTTTATGCATATTTCAAGAAATGTACATAAATAAGATTTCGGGATTTCTGAAAAGAGCAATAAAAAACTTTATTGATAAGAAAATATTTGGTATTATAAAAATAGGTAATACATAATGTATTGTTGCTTTTTAAGCTTAGTGAGAAGCATTATGAAAAGATATATGAGGATAAAGTTATGAAGAAAAAAATCTCTCCGGTAAAAACATATATTAAAGCAATGGCAGTATTTATTATAGCAGTTATCATCGGAATTTTGCTGTTTTTTGCCGGAGTACAGCGTTCTGTGGAAAAAAATTCTCAGAGAACCATGATGAATAATGTTACTCGTCAAAGTGAACATTTGCGGACGATTCTCAGTATTCATTATGAGTATCTGAATGAGCTGGCGAATCAGATGGGACAGAAAGAAGAACTGTTCTGTCAGGAAAATATTGACCAGCTGACGAGTATATATGAATCGACGGATCTGGATCGGGTGGCGTTGATCCAACCGGATGGAACCGCCTATTATGATAATGGTCAGGTGAAAAATGTTTCACACAGAAGATATTTTCAGGAAGCTATCAGTGGACGTCAGACGTTGAGTGATCCTCTGGAGAGCAGCGTGGATTCGGAAACCCGCGTGGTGCTTGGGGTTCCGATTTATAATTCACAGCGTCAGGTGATTGGTGTACTGGGAGCTTCTTATAATGTAACCGTGCTGAGTCATATGTTGTTTGATGATCTGTTTGACGGAGAAGGTGATACACTGGTTGTAAGTCATGAGGGTGAAATTCTTATCTGTGAAGATGGTTCAGCAGATAACAGAAAAATTTCTTATGGAGATAATCTGTTTACCTATTATGCGGAAAAAAATCTTGAAAAAGATGACATCCTGGCAAAGGTAAAAGCGGATTTTTCGGAAAGTCAGACAGGTTTTATACAGCTGGGATTGGATAATACAAAGGCAGAAGATTATTACATGACATATATGCCGATGGGGATGAATGACTGGATGCTCTGTTACATCGTTCCGGTAAGTGCTGCACAGCAGACCTATTCCTTTATTCAGAAATATGAATTGATTTTCCTGATCACATTTTGCATATTTGTGGCAATTCTGATCATTTACATTGCATATAAAAATAACAGGGAGAAAGCGAAGATTCTGGAGGTTGCGCAGAGAGATGCTCTGACCGGCTTGTATAACAAGAACTATGCGCAGAGATTTATTGAGAATATATTGAAAACACAGCCGGGAAAGCATGGTTTTATGATTCTGGATATCGATTTCTTTAAGGAAGTCAATGATAATTACGGACATTTTGTGGGCGATAAAGTGTTGCGGACTTTTGGAAATTTCCTGAAGTCACAGTTCAGGGAAGATGATATTGTTGGCCGTATCGGTGGTGATGAATTTGTTATTTTGATGCGGAACCTGACGGATCAGAATGCTGTTGAACGCAAGATTCAGAAGCTGTTAAATCGTATTTCAGAACTTCGCATTGAGGAGATGAACGGTCAGGGCATTACCATCAGTGTCGGCATTGCGCTGGCGCCTCAGCATGGAAAATCCTTTATGGAACTTTATCAGAATGCGGATCAGGCTTTGTATCGTATGAAGCGCGCAGGAAAAAACGGATATTCCGTATATCAGCCGGAAAAATAAAGACAGAAATATGGTATGAAAAATAGTGGTTTAAGAAAATCTTAAACTGCTATTTTTTACGTTATAGGATACAATAATGGTAGTTAAGAGATTTTTTGACAAAAAAGTGGGGAAGGGAAAAGGATATGTTATATGGATCTGAGAGATAAACTGGATTTAATTGGAACGATAAAAAATTATCTGCCATTTGGAATGGTTACAGTGGCTGTAATTGCAGTGATCATGGTAGTTGGGTACTTTATTTACAGAAAAATACTGAAGGGAAAAAAGAAACTCAGTATTAGAAAATTAATCTGGCTCATTATATTTGTGTGCTATGTGCTGATGCTTGGAAGTGTCACAATCCTGAGTCGTGGAAATAGTTATTTCGGAGGAAGATATCCGCTGTTTTATTCCTATCGGGAAGCCTGGTATTCTTTTTCTGCTCAGAACTGGCGCAATCTGATCCTGAATATCTGTATGTTTGTGCCATTAGGATTTTTGCTGCCGGTGGGAATTCGAAAAATGCGAAGATTCTGGAAAACAGCATTGTGCGGTGTGGCAGTTACGATTGTGATCGAAACACTTCAGTATCTGACACAGCGTGGCATGTTTGAGTGGGATGACGTATTGAATAACACCGTTGGGGCGATGATAGGATATGGATTGTTTGTGATCGTCTATGCGATTGTAATGAATATACGGAACATGCGGAATGCGTTCGGGAAGACTGCTGGCCAGAGTGACAGTGAAGGACAATATTCTTCTGGAAAAAATACAGCTATTTCAGGAAAATATGTGATCTGTTGCCAGATTCCATTGATTGCCGTCTGTGTCTGCTATACATTGATCTTTGGTATTTATCAGCATCAAGAACTGGGAAATCTGCGGAGTCAGCTGCCAAATTTGTTTCGGAATGATGAACTTACGGTGTCAACAGATCAGACGTATGCGACAGAAGAGCAGACGGTGCCGGTGTATCAGCTGGTGCAGATGAACCGGGAGGAATGTGAAGCGTATGCGGCTGACTTTTTTGAAAAGATCGGGGATCAGCTGGCGGCAGATGAAACACTTCATTATGATAATACGGATGTCTTTTATGGAGAAAGCGGTAACACGCTATGGCTTGATTATATTGGTCTGACCTGGACCTATACGGATTTTGATACAACTTATGCGGAAGATGTAGAAGAAGCTGATACTTCGGATTCCGAAGATGAAGATGTAGATGATATGTCTGAGGATGAATCGGATACAAGTGATTCAGGTATAAGTAATTCATGGATAGATGATTCAAATATAGGTGATTCAGACGTAATCGGTTCAGATACAGGCGCAATAAAAACTGTTACGGATGCGGATGAAGCTGCGATACGTGCTGCGCTGGCACAATATCAGATCACGGTTCCGGAAGGGTGCACATTCGGCAATGAAGGGGAGGGGAATTATTCCTTTACAGCCAGTGAACTTCATGAGGAAGATCACATATATGATGGAACCATCGAGTGCAAATATTACAGCAATGGAAAAATGGGCGGCATCAGCAACGGGATGACGCAGGGGCGTTATTATAAGGATTTTACGATCATTTCCGAGCAGGAAGCATATGAGAAAATCGTGGAAGGAAAATTTCATGTATGGATGTTTGATGAGGATCGTTATGACGTGAAAGTGGGAGATGATTCCCTGACCTATGAACAGGATTCTAAAGGTTTTTATCAGCCGGTATATACGTTCCGTATCAGTATAAATGGATCGGGAGCTGAGATATCTATCCCGGCAATAAAGTAAATCATATTCAGCTCCGCGAGGATGTGCAGTGATTCTGAAAAGAATATGTCAGCTTACGCTGACCAGAATCACGCACCAAGTCTCACGTGCGTTCGATTTGAACAAATTTGGATTTGTGAAAGCAGATTTCATGTAGCTATCATATTTCTCTGTTATGTTATCAATATAGAAAAGGTACATCATGTATGAGGCAACTCATCATGATCAGGATATAGGTGATGAATAATAAACTTATATCAGACTTATATCAACTAAAAAGTACACGGATACAAGATCGGATAACATGGGGGAAATGAGATGAATGATACGTTAATTCAGAGTTTTTTGTCGGTAGCAGCAGAAGGCAGCTTTTGTAAAGCGGCAGAGAAAATCTATATTTCTCAGCCGAATCTGAGCAGAAATATCGCACGGCTGGAAAAGGAGCTGGATACGCAGCTTTTTGACAGAAGTGGAAAACATATCGCGCTGACGGAAGCCGGACGGATTTATGAAAAAACATTTCAGAAGATGGAGCAGTGTTTTGCAGAAGCAAAAGAACGGGTACAACAGCTGAATTCCATGGACATGGGAATGATCCGCATCGGATATGTGAACGGATGGAATATCGGTACTTATATGCAGCCGATCCTGAGGGAAATGCGTCTGGAATATCCGGGTATCCGGATTTCACTGGAGGCATATACGATTCAGGAGCTGTCTGCACGTTTTCAGATGGGACAGCTGGAGCTGATCATCACATTGCAGGATCGTGCAGCAAAAATGTATGATGCGGAAGCTATGGTGATCGACACGGCGCAGGAAATGATTCTTTTTTCCAATACGTTATTCCGCACACGAAAGAAAAACTGGAAACCGGAAGATTTCCGCCAGGAGACGTTTTTTGTGCTGGCAGATGACCGAGAAGAAATGCAGTTGGAATGCGTGCGTGCCATCGGCAGCAAATATGGATTTGTGCCGAATGTATGTGGCGTGAACAGCATGGAATCCATTCTGATGAACGTGGAGAATGGACTGGGTGTGACCGTGTGCAATTCCTGGGTGCGGAATGTGTATGCACCGGGTTATCAGTGCTGTCCGCTGGAACATTCTACGGAAATCGCGGCGGCATGGAAACAGACACAGGAGAATTCTGCCCTTCAGGTTTTACTCGGATATATGACAGAAAAACCGTTGAGCAGTTGCAAAATCAGTGCATAAACGATATAGTACAGGTAGCGAATCTGGCAGTGAAAACAGCCGTGTGCTACTGTGAAGATAAGGCAGACAGTTGGCTGGAGAACAGTCGACGGTCTGCTTTTTTTGAGTGAGAGAGTAGGGAGAGAAAGAAACTATGGCAAAGAAAATACTGGTCGTGGATGATGAGATATCGATCCGGATGGGAATTCGGGAATTTGCGGAATATCAGGGCTACGAAGTGACAGGTGCAGCCAATGGCCGGGAAGCGCTGGAACTGTGCCGGCAGCAGGATTTTGACCTAATCATCATGGATATTATGATGCCGGAGATGGATGGCTATGAGGCATATCGGAGGATCCGGGAGATCAAAGATATTCCTGCGCTGATGCTTTCTGCAAAGGGAGAAGAATACGATAAGCTGCAGGGATTTGAACTGGGCATCGATGATTATGTGGTAAAGCCTTTTTCCATCAAGGAACTGATGGCCCGGGTAAAGGTGATCCTGATGCGGCATGAGCCGAAAGAAGAAAAACCGCAGGGAGAAATCTATGAATTTCAGGGGCTTACGGTAAATATTTCTGCCAGGGAAGTCTTTGTGAACGGAATGCGGGTGGAACTACGCCCCAAAGAGTATGATCTGCTGTTTTTCCTGGTGCGAAACAGAGGTATCGTATTTTCCAGAGATGCCCTGCTGGAAAAAGTATGGGGATTTGATTTCATGGGAGATGACCGCACGGTGGATGCGCAGATCAAGATGTTGCGGCACGCATTGGGTGACTATCGAAAATACATTGTGACATACAGAGGAGCGGGGTACAAATTTGAAGCTGAAGAAAAAGCATAAGATGATGTTTGGCCTCTGGGTCGGATTTATGGGGCTGGCAGGGGCGATGGCACTGTTATTCTGGATGGTGCTTCATTTTTCTGTGGAAAATAAATATCAGGAGCAGACGGAAAATGATCTGCGGATGGCGTCACAGTCCATCTGGGATATGTATGGAGACGAGGATCTGGAGACAAATATTGCGTTTCTGGCAAAGTCGAATGATTATTTTGTACAGATCGTGTCAGAGAATCCGATGCAGGTGGTTCTTTCGGTCAATAACCAGGGAGAAACAGCGGCACCGCAGCAGGCAGATATTGCGGATGAGACACTGTTTGAGCGGCTGAATGACTCGGATGGTATCTGCCAGTATTATGTGGATGATCCGGTACATGCCTCCCGCTGGGCGGTACAGGCGGTGGTGCTGGCAAATCTCAACGGTTCCCGTCAGGTGCTGGTGGTGAGCAGATCCCAGGCAAATGTAGATGCGCTGATGAAGCTGCTGAACAGCCGGTATCTGCTGGTGACGGTGATCGTGCTGATCCTGGCATCGATTTTGTCTATCTGGCTGGCGGAATATTTCGCACGGCCGTTCCGTCATCTGAATAAAAGTGCGCTGCAGATGGCAGCAGGGGATTATGAGACGGTGTTTGTGCGGGAAGGACCGATGGAAGCCCGGCAGCTGGCGGATACGCTGGAACTGGCGGAGCAGGAGTTTAACAGGACGGAGGCACTGCGCCGTGATTTTGTGGCAAATGTCAGTCACGATATGCGGACGCCGCTTACGGTGATCCGGATGTATGCGGAGATGCTGGAAGCGTTTTCAGGGGAGATTCCGGAGAAACGGGAGGAGCATGTGCGGATGATCCTGGAAGAGACGGACCGGCTGACGAATTTTATCAGTGATACGCTGGATCTGGCAAAACTGCAGTCGGGAACCATGGAGATGCATCCTTCTGTGTTTGCCATTGAGGATGTGGCGGCAGAGGTGTTGTCCAGTGTGTGCGCAAATAAACCGGAATTTCTGTTTAAGATGGATTGTCCGGAGTCCATGCTGGTGTGTGCGGATCGCAAACTGATCTACCGGGTAATTTATAATTTTGCATCTAATGCGGTGAAGTTTTCCGGGGAAAAACAGGAGGCCCGTATCGTGATACGGCGATATCAGGGTAGTGTCCGGGTGGAAGTCATTGATTATGGCATCGGCATTGAAAAAGACAAGCTGCCGTATATCTGGAACCGATTTTATCAGGCAAAACCGAATGACCGGCAGAAATCCGGCATGGGTGTGGGGCTGAATATCGCAAGTGAGATCCTGCGGCTGCACCACGCGCCGTTTGGAGCTGAGAGTACACCAAATGAAGGAACCTGTTTCTGGTTCATGCTGGAGGCTTATGAAGATGAGACGTAGAATATGGCAGGCGCTTGTGGTGGCAGGGCTGCTGCTGGTCCTTTCGAGGACTGCAGTGCAGCGGGATCTGCAGGCAAGTGCATTTCAGGAAAAAATAGAGCAGTGTCTGGAGGCGGGAGAACTTCCGGTGGTGGTACTTTCCCAGGAGAGCGGAGAGTATGGATCACTGGGAAAATCAGCGCTCTGGGCTGCGGAATATGCGGCAGAACAGGTAAATAAAAAAGGCGGGGTAAATGGCTGCAAAGTGCGGATCGTGTCGGAAAATACCGGTTCGGATAACAGTAAAGCACTGAGTTTGTATCAGGGCGCCAGCAGGGCGGCTTTTGCGGTGCTTGGACCAATTGATGCACCGGAGACAACTTACATTGCACAGAATGTGGAGCGCAATGAGACCGTTCATATTGCGGCATATTCTTATGCAGAATCGCGCCAGTTTATGGCTCCGTATGGAATTTCATTTATGAGTGATTCGGATGAGGGAGAACTGGAGGAGGTACGTGTGTGGGCGCAGCAGAATCCGGATATAAAAAATATTGTGCTGTATACCATGTCGCAGGACGAATCCAAGGAAAATACTACAGAGCTGTTTCAGAATACACAGGCGGATATTGGACTGAATATCTTAAAAGTTGTGGATGTAAAGCCGGAGGCAGAGGAACTGGATTATGCGTCTTATGCCATTCAGGGACTGAATGAAGATGCAGACGGTTATGTTTTTCTGATCCGTGGACGGGAGTGTGCCAATATATTAGTAAAGCTGCGTCAGCATGGTGTAAAAGAAGGTCGGCGGATTTCAACTTCTTTTTCTGCATATAGCAGAGAACTGTTTGAAATTGCAGGGAATCAACTTGATGGCGTATCTATCTGGAACAAATTTGATCCTTTTTACCAAGGAACACAGTGGCAGCAGCTTTTGAAATCCTATGAAAAAGGCATGGTTAATAATGGAAACGCAGAGCAAATGCCAAATCTTGTATCAGACTATTATGATGCAGTACAGGCTATCTGCAAATGTTATGAGCAGTTTGGTGTTACCAGTGACAATTATGAGAAATTTATTGGAAATACAGATGTGACGCAATGGTTTTATAATTCACAGTCGCTGCAGGGAATTCAAAGCAATTTTAAATGGCAGGAAGGTC
This sequence comes from Lachnospiraceae bacterium, assembly GCA_022781925.1. Lineage (GTDB taxonomy): Bacteria > Bacillota > Clostridia > Lachnospirales > Lachnospiraceae > Eubacterium_I. The sequence goes on along the minus strand of JALESO010000011.1, from coordinate 20,434 downwards.
AGAAGATCACGGATTATCAGTTTTTTGTATTTGAAGGTGAGATGCCAGTGAATCGGAATGACATAAAGTAACTTCTTATGCAAGCATAATCATCCTGACTGAAATTTTGAGCGAAGTCCACTTTCTGAATTATTTTTTAAGAAGATGCCATGTATATTGATGGGTGAACGGTAAAGTTATATATCAGTTTTGATATGATTTTATGAAAAATTAAGTATTGGATTATAAAAAATTTATAAATTATAATATAGGCAGTCATAAAGAAAAACTCAAAAGCAAAGTAGGAGGAGAAAGAGAAATGGCTGCATTAGGTATTATAGGTATTGTTGTTGGTGTCGCTGTACTGATCTATGGCGCCTACAAAGGAATCAGCACAATTATTCTTGCACCGTTATGTGCACTGCTGATTGCGTTGTTCAACGGAATGAACCTGTTGACAACATTTACAGACACAATGTTGCCAAGCGTATGTAACTATGTTACTGCAATGCTTGGTCCGGTATTGATGGGATGTGTAATTGCTGCATTATACAATGCAAGTGGTGCTGCATTATCCATCGCAAACGCATTATATGATTTATTTACAATCAAAGCAAGAAAACAGGCTGCCGCAGGTCAGCAGGTAGTTATGAAACCAATTCTTGCTATTCTTACCATTTATGTAATCGGTACGGTACTTGCTTACAGTGGAATGAACCCGGTTGTACTGATGTTCATTTTGTTCCCGATCGCTATGGATTTGTTTGAAAAAGCAAAAATGCCAAGAGCTATGGGTCCTGGTGTTGTTTTAGGAGCACTTGCAACAGCTGCATGTTCTATGCCGGGTACTACATCCGACCAGAACGTTATTGCTGTACAGATGCTTGGTACATCTCCGATGGCAGCAGCAGTTCCTGGATTTATCGGCGGCGCAGTTGTCCTGATCCTGAATATCGTGATGATGAATGTTATCTCTAAAAAAGAGATTGCAAAAGGAAATGTATATGATCCTGCACCAAACGCACCGAAACGTCCGGAAGGACAGAAGACACCGCATTGGGTAATTTCCATTATTCCAATCGCTGTTACACTGATCTGCTTCAACGGACTTGGATGGAATATTTTAGTAAGTATGATGCTCAACATCATTCTTTCCATGGTTTTCTTCTTCCCATATTATGGAAAATTCTCAGGTCTGAAAGAACTGATCAAACCAGTTGGAGAGCAGACAACCATGCTGGTTCTTCAGGTTGGTTTACTTGGAGCTATCGGTGGTGTCGTAGCAGCATCTCCGGCATTCCCGGTACTTACAAACGGATTATTAAATATGGGTGGTCCGGCATTATTTAAGGTAGTTCTGGCAATCGCATTACTGACAGGTGCATCAGGATCCGGTCCTGCGGGTCTGTCTGCAACCTTACCGTATATGTCAGAGACATTTGCAAGTATGGGTATCAACATGAGTGCTCTGCACCGTGTATCTGTATTTGCATCCCAGACGCTGGATACATTACCGACGAACCCGGGATATATCATCACAACAGGTATTGCAGAAGTTGAGATCAAAGATTCTTACAAATATGTATTTATTACAACGGTATTAAATACAACAATTACAGCTCTGGTTGTTGCATTGATCCTGACAATGTTCCCGGGTCTTGCATAAGGAAGTAAAAATAACATAAGGAAAAAAGTGTATTTTGAAATTTTTCTAATCTAAAGATAAACTCCCTTCTGAAAAGAAGAACCAAAAAACCAGAATACCGCATGATTTTCGATGAGTGAAAGTCATGCGGTGTTTTTATATACCTATTTGCTGAAAAATTAAAAAAATAAAAATATGCTGTAACGAAACCGGAAAATCTGCTATTAATAGATAGAACAACAAAAATACAAGTTATTTAAGTGGGTTCTTAAGTGGCAGTTAAAACGGTTAAGATATGGAGTGCATTTAAGAAAATATAACTTTGAACGGAAAGGAGGGGAGACGCAGGTGCAGGATATGGATGCTGTGTACCGTCAGCATGCGCAGACGGTGTTTAAATATCTGATGTCATTGACGCATGATGCGGATCTGGCGGAAGAACTGACGCAGGAGACCTTTTATCAGGCGGTGCGAAGTATTGACCGGTTTGATGAAAGCTGCAAGATTACGACGTGGTTGTGTGCCATTGCGAAAAATCAGTATTTTTCCTATATGAAAAAGCATGCGCGGATGAAAGCTGATTCAGATGTGGACCGGATGGATGCCGGTACAGGAATAACAGAAGCTGCGATGTCTGCAGAGCAGGAAGTGCTGCAGCAGGTCGGGCAGGTGGAACTGTTGAAGAAACTGCATGCGTTTCCCGAACCGGGCAGAGAAGTGCTTTATCTGAGGATGTTTGGAAATCTGTCTTTCCGGGAGATCGGTGAGGTTATGGGAAAGACGGAGAACTGGGCGCGGGTGACGTTTTTCCGGGCGCGCACGAATCTCAAGCGGCAGTTAGAAATGGATGAAACGTAGGTATGAGAAAAGAAAGATTGAAAGGATGCAGGCAGAAAAGCAAGTGTATTTTTTGATTTTAAATCGAACCATGATGTGGATATCAGAAATATGGAAATAAAGAGGTTCGGGAAGGGGATGACATAGCATGAAAAATGATCTGACGTGTGAAGTTGTGCAGGATCTGCTTCCGTCTTATGTGGATGGATTGACCAGTGATGTGAGCAATCAGGCGGTGGAACAGCATTTGAAGACATGTGAGAACTGCCGAAAATTATATCGTGAAATGAGCGAACCGGTGAAGGGCGCGGATTTGTCGGAGCAGGATTTGGAACAGATGGGACAGAAGGCTGATTCCAAAATACTATCTGAAATAGATTATCTGAAAAAGATCCGGAGAAAAAACCGGATGAAGATTCTGGCGGCGGTATTGATCGTTGTGATCGCAGTCGGTGCAGGGCTCTGGTGCAAGGCATATGTCATTGGACAGAAGGTGGAGCAGGCAGAGTTTGTGCAGGCAGATGTGGCAGTGGAAGAGCATAAAGTGTCGGTGCAAGGCTTGCTGCTGGATCAGACAAAAGGTGTGGCAGATGTGGCGTTTCAGGAGCAGGATGGAATTGTGGCGGTATCTCTGCGGGAAACGAGAAAGTCATCGTTTCACACAAATGAGTTTCAGGCGGATTATCAGAGTTCCGGAGAGGTAAAGCAGGTTGTACTGGAAAACCGGATCTTGTGGGATGTTGGAGTATCGATTGAAGGAACGGTTTCGGATCTGTATCAGAGCAGAAATCCATATGTGGGAGATACTTCTGCGGATGGGCGGTCTGTGCAGGCTGCCAGAGCAGTGCTTGGAATCAACGATGGTGCGTTACTTTCTTATGGCACACAGTTGCAGACCGCGGAAGAACCTTACGGTTGGACGTTTTTGAATGTGCAAATATCTTCATTTGAAAATGTGGAACGGCTGCAGCAGGAGATGAAACAGCTCGGATGTCTGCTGATCGCAGTGACGGATAATCTGGGGTATGTCAGCTTTGAGTATAGTGTGGATGGCTCAGGAAATGCGGATGGAAATACGACATTGACTATGACGGAAGCGGATGCGGATGCGATGGTGGGACAGTCGGTGAAGTCGTTGGCTCAGACACCAGCAGGCTTACAGGAACTTGTGGAGTTAGTAAAAAATTCTGGTGCAATCAATGAGTGATGAACTAAAACTTTTCACACCAATAAAGTGCGGATCTCATTTGGGTATGGGAAGTCTTAGTGATTCACTTGTAAACGTATATAAAGAATAAGAGCAACATGCCGTGAAGCACATTGCTCTTATTTTTTATAAATTATCTTACAGAGTATCTTTCTCTTCTGCGTATAAGGTTGGCAGAATGGATGCAAGATTTGTAAACTCTTTGATGTTGTGAGCGAATAATCCCTGCGGTACGATTGGCGGAATAGATACGCCTTCCGGAATTGCTTTTACAACATTTCCGTCTTCGTCCATACGGTATCCGATCCAGAAACGGGACTCGAATAATACGCCGTCTTTGTATGGATGCCATTTGTGAGTCATGACAGCTGCACAACTGCTTTTTCCAACTGCACAGACCATAGATTCGCAGTTTTCTGTACCAAGGATGCTTTCGTCATAGCCAAGGTCTGCCGGTCTCTTGAAGCAGAGCTGTAAGAACTCCGGTCCCGGTCCGACGTCCTCCATGATGTAGTGGTCAACGCCCCATGTTTTCTGGTTCATCGGTACGTTAGGATCTACGACATAAGATGCCGGATATGCTCTTGCAAAATAGTGATCTTCCGGATCCCAGATTTTGTAACGCAGGTCAGATCCTACGGAATGCCATGGGAACCACCAGTCAAGCATTTCGCCTGTAACGCCTGGCATGTAAGTGGTATTACATACAAGACCTGTTCCGTCAGCTGCAACACCGTAACCAATGTTTGCGTACTCATCAGCTTCACCCTTTAAGAATTTGTTTCTCTCCTCAAATGGGATACATTTTTCCGGAGCGATCGGTCCGCCCTGTAAAATAGCGATTTTCTCGGCTGGTACCGGAGCTAAATCCTGCTCAAAATATTTGTAGTAAGAAAGTTTTTTCTCTTCTTCAGAAACTCCAACTTTAACACCTGGTGTGCTCATAATAAAATCCTCCTCCATAATAGAAATATTTGTCCGTATTGTACGATTCTGAACTGTCATGGACAGCTCTGTGAATGATTTTATTTTAACCTAAAATAAAACGAAAAGACAGTATTTTATTGGATATAAGTATAACTTTTATGTTATATAACATTGTGTTATAGTTCAGTGTGAGTTTAAAGAGAATAGTGTGATAATTAATAGTTCATGTTACAATGACAACATTTGTTAAAAAGCAATGGTTGATAATAATTGCGTCGTCCGCATTTGCTACAGGTACTATTTTGTGAAAAAAAGGGCATTATAATCAAACAATGTATTAGTGACAATAGAAGAAACATTTTATTTGCAATATTTTCTGAGTAGAAAAAGGATGCTAAGATATCAAAAATGATATAGAAAGTCCCTATTCGCCATGCCCAAAGCCCTATTTTTAAATTCCTTTTGAAACCATTTGTACAAAATAACAGGATATAGTAAATACATAGTCTGATGTAAAAAGATTGTTCTAACATACTTAAAATAAAATACTCAAACTTCGCACATAAATTTGGGTTATGCACCTTGAAAATTCAATACCTGGCAATGATTCAGTTATCAATGATCCATGGTTACGCAGCTTGCAGCTTCGATCTTAGCAGATTTGGAATAGTGTTCATGAGTATATCCACTAATTCATCGATTTTATCATCTGTCATATCAAGATAATCTGTAAGCAGCTTTCGGAACATCTGAAGCAGTAATTGAAAAGCCTGTATCCATGTTATATCAGACATTTCGTTAGAAAAATATAGAAAGAGTTCACCAAGAGACCGTTCATCGTTAGATTCACGGCTTTCCAGGGACAACATCATATATCTGGTAAAAACAACTGCGGTATGTGCTGTCATTGCATCATACGAGATGGATCTGCATTCTTTGCTCTGATGCAGATAGCTTTTGTATACTTTGAAAAAGACTTCGATATCCCGTCTTTTTCCATAGATGCGGATGATCTCATTTTCATCCAATTCCGTGTTCGTGGAAATAATACACAGGTACTCTTTGCGTTTATTTCTGTTACGGACATAAACTACTTTGGCAGGAATGACCTTTCCGTCTTTTACAACATCAACCATAACGGATAAAAGATATCTGGAACGTCCGCGTCTCTTTTTATTTTTGTTGTAGATAGAAGTCAACGACATATCTTCGCCATTGTAACAGAAAAACATTTTTGGGGTTTTCTTAACCATGGCAATGACATCATATCCGATTTCTTTTACTGCATGAATAGAACTCGGAGAAGAAAACCAACTGTCAAAGAGGACGTATTTTGCCGGAATGGCAGCCTGTTTTGCGTGCTGTAGCAGTTCAAGCATCACAGATGTACCTTTTTGCATAGATAACTGATGTCGTTTATACCCAACTGTTCTTTTATCCATGGAAGACGCTTCATTTATCCGGATTTTCCTGTTTTCAGAAGAAAGAAGAACACTGTTCATCGGAAGAAAAGAGCTTCCATCTGACCATCCTAATGTGAGCATCTGAAAGCCAAATTTATATGCATGTTTTGCATGGTCATATACTTTTGCAAGCAGTTCGACTTTTTTAGAACGATTTCGTTCAAACATAGAGTCATCAATAATCAAAACGTTGGCGCGTTCCTCAGAGTTTAATAGAAGTATGGCTTCTTTGATGATTCTGCTTGAAAGAACTGTTGTGAAACGGATCCAGTTAATTTGAATCATTTTCATAAAACGATAAACAGTATCTTTTCCGAATGCAGGAATACTTCTTTCGCTAAGAAGATTCATATACATGCTTCTATTTGAAAAAATCAGTATAAACAGGTACTGATTTTTTCACAACAGGAATTCCTTTTCTTTTATAGGCATTAGACGATTTCAATGCAGAAGAAATATGAAATCTTGTAAAAAATCTTCGAATAGTTCTGGAAATCTGGTTATCATTCTGAGTGTCTTGTGTTATACTTTTATTCATAGCATGAGTCCTCCGGTTTTAATTGTTTTTGAGCAACTCAATTATACCAAACCAGATGGTGTTCATGCTATTTTTTTGCCAGTTATTATTGAATTTTCAAGGTGCATACGCACTTTTATAAGTGCGAAGTTTGAGTTAAATATTTGTCTCAAAAGGAACAATTATATTGTTGTATGATTGTCCCTTTTGAAATCTATACTACCGAAATTAAGGCGCTTTTTTTTATACAAAATCACAAACTAGCTCATTTAAAAAATATATTCAGCATAAGTGCTTCCAAGTGAATATTTATGTGTCGAATCTAAATAGAAAGTAGTATAGTTCGTTTCATCAACAACAAAGTTATTTTTAGGACTAATGCGAGTATTTCGTATGAGATGATAGTATACTACACTAGAATTTCTGTTGAATAGTCCGGTTGCAATAGTACTTGCTCCAGAGACCATAGCGGCTGACAGTGCTCCTGCTGTATAATACGTTGCAATAGCGGCAACTACTGAAACTAAGACTGACAGTGCAAGACCTTTTAGGCCACCTTTTGACCCATTATAATAATGGGTAGCCCATTATCCAGTTAAAGAAATACCGTTTTCTTCGTTCATTTCAAGATGAATTTTCTGATATCTGTTATTACCATCTTTAGTAGTAATAAGTATTTCGGGATTTCCATTATCATCAATAGAAAAATTTTGGGTTGATTGTAGAATATAATTGCCAGTTTCATTTAGACAATATATCATACTGGTTACATTTTTGAAATCATCACTGGAAGTTTCAATTGCCTTATATTGTTTATTATTTTCTTCGTATGTATAGACAATATGAGAATCTCCTAATTTTCCTTCGATAAAGTGTAAATTTTTTCTAGAATCTGACTGGTTATTGTTGTATTCAGAATCTGATTGCAATTGGTTAGGAATCTCTGAAGCTTGTGCAAAAGATGGAAATAGCATTGTTAAACTTAATGCTAAGCTTAAAATAATTGATAGAAAATGTTTCTTTTTTTTCATATAAATATATCTCCTTGTATAATTTTCAAGATCTTGTATTGAAAAAATAACACATTTTATAGTTCAATAATATCATTTTAAAGTAAAGTTAATGTAAAAATAAAAAAAAGACTAAAATATGGTATCATATAGTATATGATAGAGAACAAAAGGAGAAATATATGACCACAAAATCATTAGAATATTTTCTGGTAGTTGTAAAACATTTGAATATATCAAAGGCCGCCAAAGAGCTTTTTATCAGTCAGCCGGCATTGAGCAAACAGATCAGCCAGCTGGAGGCGGAACTGGAAGTCCTGCTGTTTGACCGGACAAAGCATTCCCTGAAGCTGACCCATGCGGGGGAGGTGCTGTTGTCCGAGACGAATGAACTGTTTAAAAAGCAGGATGAACTGCGGCAGCGGGTGCGGGCCGCAGGAAATGTATCGGAAGACGGTCTGCAGCTGTGCCACATGCCGGGGGCGTTGAATTACCATGTGGCGGATGTGCTGGCGGAGTTTCAGCAGCAGTATCCACAGATCCGTCTGAATCTTGTGGGAAGTCTGCCGAGCCAGATTTTTTCAGATCTGTTGAATGGAAAAATTGATGCGGGCGTCATACTGGCGACGACAACGACCTGTCCGGAGCCGTTGAAAATGCAGACGCTGCACGAAGCGCAACTGTCACTGGCCGTTCCGCGGGGGCACAAATATGCGGATCGCAGTGAGATTTCTTTTCATGATATCTCGGATGAGACGCTGCTGTATCTGAGTGAGCAGGAGGCGCCGGTACAGCACGCATTGCTGCCGTTTTTCCTGCACGGTAATCATCGGGATTACCATAATAAGATCGAGTATCTGCCCAATATGGAGACGGTGGTTTCGCTGGTGCGGGCAAACCGGGGTGTTGCTTTTATCGCACGGGATTACTGTGCGGCATCGTTGGAAAATCTGATCCTGATACCGATCACGGATGCGATGCCGATTTCGCTGAATCTGGTATATAACCCAAAACATATATCAGGGCAGTTGAAGAAACTGCAGAAAATGATGGGGGATTTGTCATAAAAAATGCCTCTCCCGATAAGAATGAGAAAAAGCCGGGAGAGGCTGCAGGAGTAAAGATGCCTAAGACTTAATCCTTGGGATAGGAAAGTCCAGTTTAGTTGTGCAAAATAAAGGCATCTTTTTTTGTTGGAACCTAAAAGTACGAAAAACGCACTTTTGTTCTTTATATATATCTGATAATGATATATAGCATAGAAACTGCAATTACGATCAGCGTTGCCGGGATGGAGTATTTACAATACTGATTCCAGGAAATATGATGACCGTTTTTGGCTGCGACGGCGATACCAACCACGTTGGCAGATGCGCCGATCGGAGTAGCACTTCCACCGATGTCGGTACCCAGTGCCAGTGTCCAGGCCAGGACGGATAAATCTGCCCCGGATGCCGCTGCAAGGCTTTTGATGATCGGGATCATCGTAGCGGAAAACGGGATATTGTCTATGATGGCGCTGGCCACCGCAGATACCCAAATAATAATAATTACAATAAATGTGACATTTCCACCACTGATCGTATGGATAAAGTTTGCGATCAGTTCCAGAATTCCTGTCTCTTCCAGACCGCCGACTACGACGAACAATCCTGTGAAGAATACAAGAGTCGGATAATCAATACGCCGCAAGATGTGTTTTGCTTTTTTCCCTGCTGTGATGCATGTCGCCAAAGCTGCGATCACACCGATGGTGGAAACCGTTAATCCTGTCCGTCCATGTGTTACCAGCAGTACCACTGCACAGAGAAAAATAATGCAGCTGATGATGAAAGACCGCTTATTGGTAATGGCACTTTCCGGTGCAGGCATTTTGGCGATCTCTTCTTCTGAAAGATTGTGTGTGCTCAGCTTTTTGCGGAAACACAGATAGAAGAAAAAGATCATCAGCACTAGACTTGCCATGGCGATCAGGCCGGTATTGAACAGAAAATCGGTAAATGTATAGTGTAAAGCCGTTCCGATAATGATGTTTGGCGGATCGCCGCACATAGTGGAAGAACCACCCAGGTTCGAACAGAAAATCTCTGAGATGATTACCGGAATCGGATCAAACTGTAACAGTTTGCTTTGGGTGATGGTGATCGCCGCCAGAAACAAAATGACGGTGATGCTGTCAATAAACATTGACAGGACAAATGCCAGGATCATAAACATCACAAATATTTTTGTGGTATTGTATTTGACTGCCCGTGCGATGGTGAGACAAAGCCAGGAGAAAAATCCGGAAATTGCCATGCCTTCTACCATGATCATCATGCCCAGAATAAAAATGATCGTCTGCCAGTTGATTCCCTTTGTGCTTTCGGTGGCGTCGGCCCCCGCCCGCCAGAAATCGACAGATGCAAATGATTGAAAGTTCAGTGTCTCAAATAACGCAGTAGAACTGTGCATACAGACACCAAACACGAGAATAAGCGTTGCAACACTGCAGAGTGTTGTCGCTATGTGCCGTGGAATTTTTTCCGTGATAATAAATGCAAACATAATCAGGAAAATAATGACGGCCGTGATTTGTGCTGCCATATAAAAACCTCCTCAAATTTTGTGTATACGATAGGAAATAAGTCAGAATAATCCCAAATAGGTTCTGAAAATATCGTATATCACATATGTAAAAGCCCCTATTTCCATTATGTAGCAAAACGACACGTTAGTCAAACAAATATCAACGATAAATATAATAAGCAAAATACGTGCCAATTAGAAAAATGGGGGTATGAGGAAAAGCGATATTTTTCTTTCAAGTGATGTGAATGAGAAATTGCATATTCTCCCTTTGGGGTTCTATTAAGAAAAATCAAGTAATAGTTATTGAGGAAAATATTCAATTTCCCATTTAAGTTACTGGAAGGGTCCCTAATTTGCGAGTTAATTTCAAAAAAGCATATACAAGGCGTTAGTTGATACGTTTTGTATATGCTTTTTGAGAAATTTAATTCTTGGACTCTCTATATTGGATTGGAGTCATGTGGTACTTTTTCTTAAACGTGCGGCTGAAATGTTCGACGTTTGGATAGCCGATGGAAGCCGCGATGTTTTCTGCTGTCATGTTTCCGTTTCTTAACAGGGTGCATGCTTTTTTCATGCGGATATTTGTGACGTGTTCGCCGAAGGTTACTCCGGATTTTTCACGGATGTATTTGCTGATGTACGGCTCTGTCAGGTGAAATTCCTGTGACAGATCGGCCAATGTCACGTTCTGGTAATGGTTCTGGATGTAGTTCAGCATTTTTGTCAGGCGGATGTCTTCGCAGGCGCTGCCTTTCTGTACGGCAAGCATTTTGTTGACGCTGACGCACAGTGCCTGAATGGAGGCTTTGATGATGTCTTCGTCGATGCCGGCGCCCCAGTAAGTGGTGTCGTCTTTTTTGATGCTGACATAGGCGATGGCTTTGGAGGATGTTGTCTGGGTTAAGGCATGTTCCTCATAGTTCATCAGTGTATAGTCGATGTTAAAGAACTGTTTGACTGCATTGCTGACGGCATCCAGACGGCCGTTTCCGTTTGCGTCGATGACAGTTTCTTTTTCGCTGTTTAATATGGTCACTTCTGCCATAATGCCATCTGTCAGCTGCTTGAAATGGCTCTCCGTAATGCGGAAATAATTGGTGGAGTGAAGATACTGTTCTTCAAAAATGTCGTACACATTCTGTGGAGACAGCTCCTGATGCATTTCATCGGACACTTGCGTGATGGCATATCCCACATCTTCCCGCATGGCTTCCGGCAGAACGATGACAAAGTTCTGTTTTAAAATATAGCTGATGCCGCCTTTGCCGGACTGGCTGTTGATGCGGATGACATCGCCGTCATAGGTGCGACCGATGTCCTTTGGATCGATGGGCAGATACGGCACGGTCCATTTGTCGGTCTTGTGTTCCTCACGCCAGGTCATTCCTTTGGAGATCGCATCCTGGTGGGAACCGGAAAATGCGGTAAAGACCAGATCTCCGGCATATGGCTGACGGTCATGTACTTTCATGCCGGTGCAGGTCTCATAGACACTGCGTATGGCTGACATATCGGAAAAATCAAGTTCCGGATCAACACCATGGGAAAACAGATTCATTGCCATGGTGACGATATCCATGTTTCCGGTGCGCTCGCCATTGCCAAACAGTGTACCCTCGATACGGTCTGCACCGGCCAGAACGCCGAGTTCCGCGTCAGCAACAGCACAGCCACGGTCATTGTGTGGATGCAGGGACAATAAAACGGCATCTCTGTATTTCAAATGTTTGTGAATGTATTCGATCTGTGTGGCAAACACATGCGGCATGGAATTCTCTACTGTGGCAGGAATGTTGATGATGGCTTTGTGCTCCGGTGTCGGCTGCCAGATATCAAGTACCGCGTTGCAGATTTCCACCGCATAATCCACCTCTGTTCCGGTGCAGCTCTCCGGGCTGTACTGCAGATAAATGTTTCCACTCTGTTTGTCGGCAAGCTCTTTTACCATGATGGCGCCGTCCACGGCTGTTTTTATGATTTCTTCTTTGCTCTTATGAAAAACCTGTTCTCTCTGTGCCACAGAAGTAGAAAGATACAGGTGTACGATCACGTTTGGTGCACCTTCAATGGCTTCAAAGGTTTTCTTGATAATGTGTTCTCTTGCCTGGGTAAGCACCTGAATGGTGACGTCTTCCGGGATCATGTTCTGCTCAATTAACGTTCTGATAAAATCATATTCGGTTTCGGAAGCAGCCGGAAAACCGACTTCAATCTGTTTGAATCCGATCTTAACAAGCATCTGGAAAAACTGTAATTTTTCTTCCAGACTCATCGGCTCTACCAACGCCTGGTTTCCATCTCTTAGATCCACGGAGCACCAGAGCGGGGCTTTGGTGATATATTCTTTTTTTACCCAGTCATAGGTACATTCTGGTGGCATAAAATAAGCTCTTTCATAATTCTCATAATGTTTCATAACAATGTTCCTCCAATAAAAAAAGGCTCTCATCCCTACAACCATGTAATAGTTGTAGAGACGAAAGCCATTGTTCCGCGGTACCACTCTACTTCGTATCAAATACGCACTCATCAGCACTGTCATGCTGTTCCCCTGTAACGGTGAGATTCCGTCAAACCCTACTATTTGTATTCAGGTTTGCTGCTCAAAGGCGAGTTCACTGTATTTCTTTTATTGCCTCACACCAACCGGCAACTCTCTGAAAAAAGTAGGACAGTTACTATTCCTTGTCTTCGCATTTCATGTTTCTGAGTATAACATAATGTTTATAGTAGCAGAATGATTTATTTTAATCAATATTATTGATTTATTTTAAGCTAATATAATATAACCTAATGTGTGCTAATGTATGATTTTATCTCAGCCATTAATTGTTCATCGACCTGATATGGGTATTGTGGATTCGCATAGACGGCGGTATGTTCGAAGTAGTCCGTATTGGAACTGTACCAGATCGTACCGTCATTTATGCACACCATCATATAAGTCACATCAGACATTTCCCATGAAGAATTGTTTTCAAATTTGAAAGTCTGCGGCGTATCGTACTTGACTGTAATATAAATTTTATCCGGATCTGATTCGAACTCCTCTGCGGTATTTTGATCCTGAAGCTGATAGGAGGCAGCTTTATTTTCAATGCTGTTGCCCATCCAACTGTACCAGACAGCTTCATTGTCGGCAAGTTCGGTATCGCTGTCGGCGGTATAAGTAGCTGACTGATACGAAATGCTGAATTCGCTGATGGAATCTATTTTTTTATCACTGAATCCATAGGTTTCATAATAAGCATCCCGTTCTTCCTGTTCCTGATCTCCGGTTGCGATAACCGATAAACCGGCAAATGCGATCAGTAAGAGGACGATCGGACAGATGATTTTTAGAAGGCCACTTCTGCGTTTTTTCTTTTCAGTAGCAGTACAAATGCTGTAAATGCCGCTGGCAATAAAAGAACCAACGACAAAACCGGATGTGTTTGTGATCAGATCATCTAATTCTGCTAATCTGCCGGTGAAGGACTGAATAAATTCGATCGCAAAGGTAGTGCAAAATCCGATCAGTACAAATTTCCACCAGGAAAAACGGCGTTTCCGGAAGACGAGTGCCACCAGAAAACCATACGGCATAAACAACATACAATTCAGGGCAACCATTTTCAGAGAAGCCCCCACAAACGGAACCTCCAATAGATTTCCAATGGAAAAGTCTGAAAAATGAAAAGAATATTCCTGTCCGATAATTCCTGTGATCCACAAAATCGTACAAAAATAGATGGAAAGTAATAATTCACATCCGAGACTGAACAAATCTCCTTTGCCAAGATTGCGAAGTTGTCTTTTTTTAGTAAGAAAAAGCAGTGCTTCAATGACTGCAAATAAAAGGATACCAAATGGAATACACCATTTGAAAATATATATTCCCTGTGTCAAGTAACCGATCATAACGTTCTCCCTCAAATTATTATGCTTATCGTATTATCCCAGAGACTTATTAAGGAATGGGGAGAATACATATTAAGAAATTCTGAAGCAATAATTTTTTGGGATGAAAATGCTGATCGTGCTGATATCATCTCTGACTGTAGCATTTATGTGTCCGATCATGAGTTTCTTTGCATCCGTATTGTTTGGATTTTAAGGAACAGATATGCTGCTTGGCAACTGGTTGCAGACAGCAGCGCGGAATTTTCCGATGGCATTGTTCTGGCAGTTGTTTTATGCAGGTCCATTTGTAAGATTCGTTTTTCGTAAAGCAGGCAATTTTACCGAAAAAAGAAGTAAAAAAGTGCATGGAAGAGAAATAATCTGTTAAACGGAAAATTGTCAATCGTGATTTTGCTGAAAAACTGTATTTACATAAAAACAATTTAGGAAATTTTGCCGATTGCAAAATCTGGAAATTGTATTAATATAAATACACGAAAAGACCAACGGGGGTAAGGAGTTTTGGAAACAACCGCGGTCTTTTATTTTCTCTAAAATAATGGTAGTACCAATCATGAGAAAGCAGTATCAATTATGTATGAACTGCAATGAATTGGAAAACATTTTTCACAGAGAAATCAAAAAACAGAAGAAAGAGAAAAGAAGGAGGTGACCGCTACGAACGGACTGGTAGATGAGTTGATCGACCAATTGAGTGTCAAGACGGTGTTCACGATACCCATTTTTGGTGGGATCAAAATCGCGGAATCAGTTGTCGTTATGTGGATCATTATGGCAATTGTCATAGTGGCATCGATTTTCCTGACGCGGAAATTGAGCGTGGAGAATCCGGGAAAGAGGCAGTTGTTTCTGGAAGTATGTATCGGAAAATTTTATGGATTTTTCGAAGGGCTGCTCGGAGAGGAAGGAAAATGTTATATCCCTTATCTGATGAGCGTCGGTCTGTTTATCGGTATTGCAAATGTAATTGGCTTATTTGGATTTAAGCCTCCGACAAAGGACCTGAATTGTACGATCGCTCTTGCGTTGATGAGTATCATACTGGTGGAAGCCGCCGGTATCCGTGCAAAAGGTGTAAAGAAGTGGGCGAAAGGATTTACACAGCCTGTCGCGATCATTACACCGATCAACATTCTGGAGATTTTTATCCGACCGTTTTCGTTATGTTTACGACTGTTCGGAAATGTACTCGGAGCGTTCGTTATCATGGAGCTGATCAAGGCGGTTGTGCCGATGGTTGTACCGCTGGTATTTAGTTTCTATTTTGATATTTTTGATGGATTGATCCAGGCATATGTATTTGTGTTCCTGACATCGTTATACATCAAGGAAGCTATTGAATTACAGGCAGAATAAAAAATTTGAAGTGAGAAAAGGAGATAATTATTATGATGATCGCACTCGGAGCTGGTATCGCAGCATTAGCAGGAATTGGAGCAGGTGTAGGTATTGGAATCGCAACAGGTAAAGCAGTAGATGCCGTAGCAAGACAGCCGGAAGCTGACAGCAAGATCAGCAAGAACTTATTACTTGGTTGTGCACTGGCAGAGGCAACTGCTATTTATGGTATGGTTGTCGCTATTCTGATCATTTTCCTTTGCAAATAAAAAACAAAGACGTGAGATTTTGTTTTTAGAAGGAGGATTTCAGGATGCTGAGAATTGATTCAAACCTTATATGGATCATTGTGAACCTGTTGATCTTCTATTTCCTGATCAGAAAGTTTCTATTCAAACCGGTTTTAAATATCATCGAAAAGAGAAAACAGATGGTAACGGAACAGTTTGAAAAAGCAGATACGGTAAATGCAGAGGCTTTAGAGTTGAAAACTCAGTATGAGGCATCTTTGCAGGGCGCAAAAGAGGAGGCAGTCCAGATTGTGGCAGATGCCAGAGAACGGGCAGATGTGCAGTACAAGCAGATTGTTTCCGATGCGGAAAAACGATCCGAAGCTTTGCTTGAGAAAACAAATCAGGATATGGAAAAAGAACGTGACAGAGCACTGCAGAGTGTACAGAAAGAGATCAATACGCTGGCTATGGCTGCAGCGATCAAGATTATCGGAGAGAATAGCAGTAAAGTCACGGATGAACAGCTTTACAATGAGTTTTTAAGTAAAACGGGTGACAAACATGACAGCAACAACGGCTAAATATGTAAGAGTTTTGTGGGAGCTGAATGCTCCGGTAGAGGATCTTGAAAACGCTGCACAGATTTATCAGGAAAGCCCTGAACTTCAGCGTGTGCTGACAGACCCAAGTGTTTACAAAGAGGAAAAACATGCGGTGGTTGACCGTATTTTCCCGGAAAAAAAGTTACAGAATTTTATGAAGATTCTCTGTGATTATTCTGATGTGGAATATCTGGAAGAGATTGTGGAGGAATATAAAATGTATGCAAATGAACATCAGTCAATCGTAAATGCAACATTACGCTATGTGACCGCACCGGATGATAAGCAGCTGGAAGGCATCAAAAAATTCCTGCTGGAGGAGTTTGATGCACATCAGGTAGAAGTCGAGATGATCCGGGATGAGCGTCTGGTGGGAGGTTTTGTCCTCTCTGCAAACGGCCGTGAATGGGACTGGAGCATCAGTGGACGTATCCGCGGTATGCAGGAGCAGCTGCAGCTTGCCAGATAGAACCATTCATGGGAAATCGATTTTGGGACAAGTCCATGAATGATGTCTGCAAAATCAAAACCTGAATAAAAAAGTAGTAGAAGAAAGAGGTGATAGGACAATGAGCGCTATCAGTTCACAGGATATTATTTCCATCCTGAAGGAAGAGATCGAGAATT
Organism: Lachnospiraceae bacterium; assembly: GCA_022781925.1. Classification (GTDB taxonomy): domain Bacteria; phylum Bacillota; class Clostridia; order Lachnospirales; family Lachnospiraceae; genus Eubacterium_I. The sequence continues at coordinate 3,572 of JALESO010000011.1, read as the reverse complement.
ACGATTTCGAAGCGAAGGATCGGGAAATTGGTCATGTCATCTGGGTTGGTGACGGAATTGCCACTGTCTATGGAATTGACCAGGCCATGTATGGTGAGATCGTTGTCTTTGAGAACGGCGTAAAAGGTATGGTACAGGATGTCAGAAGAAATGAGATCGGTGTCATTCTGTTTGGCCGTGATACAGGGATCAAAGAAGGAACCAAGGTAACAAGAACCAAAAAGAAAGCCGGAATTCCGGTTGGAGATAAATTCGTCGGAAGAATCATCAATGCCCTTGGCGCTCCGATCGACGGAGAGGGCGATATCGAAGAAGATGATTACCGGCCGATCGAAAATGAAGCGCCGGGCATTGTTGACCGTAAATCCGTCAGCGTGCCGATGGAGACAGGAATCCTTTCCATTGATTCCATGTTCCCGATCGGACGTGGACAGAGGGAGCTGATCATCGGTGACCGTCAGACAGGTAAGACATCCATTGCGACGGATGCAATGATCAACCAGAAAGGCAAAGATGTCATCTGTATTTATGTCGCAATCGGACAGAAAGCATCAACAATTGCAAAAATTGTATCTACATTGAAAAAACACGGTGCCATGGATTATTCCATCATCGTAGCGGCAACCGCCAGTGATCCGGCTCCGCTGCAGTACATTGCACCGTATGCAGGAACTGCCATGGCAGAGTATTTCATGTATCAGGGAAAAGACGTGCTCATCGTTTACGATGATCTGTCCAAACATGCGGTCGCTTACCGTGCATTGTCCCTGTTGCTGGAGCGTTCTCCGGGTCGTGAGGCTTATCCGGGTGACGTTTTCTATCTGCATTCCAGACTGCTGGAGCGTTCCAGTCGTCTGAGTGACAAACTGGGCGGCGGTTCCATCACAGCCCTGCCGATCATTGAGACACAGGCCGGCGATGTATCCGCATACATTCCGACCAACGTTATCTCCATCACAGACGGTCAGATCTTCCTGGAGAGCAACTTATTCTTCTCCGGTATGAGACCGGCGGTAAACGTAGGTCTGTCCGTATCCCGTGTCGGTGGTGCCGCACAGACAAAAGCCATGAAAAAAGCAGCCGGAAGTATCCGTATCGATCTGGCGCAGTATCGTGAGATGGAAGTATTTACCCAGTTCAGTTCTGATCTGGATGAAGACACCAAGGAGCAGTTACAGTACGGAAAAGGCCTGATGGAGCTGTTAAAACAGCCACTTTGTCAGCCACTTAGCATGGCAGAGCAGGTTATTACACTGTGGACTGCCACACACAAGATTTTCCTGAATGTGGATGTGAAGAAGATCAAAGAGACCCAGAAGGGCATGCTGGAATATTTCAAAAATGCACATCCTGAGATCATCAATGAGCTGAACGAGACAAAAGTGCTGTCCGATGAACTCGGCGATAAGATCCTTGCTGCCGCAAAGGAATTCGTAAAATAGGAGGATTATCATGGCAAGTGCAAGAGAGATACAGAGCAGAATGCAGAGTATCAAGGATACGATGAAAATCACCAGTGCCATGTACATGATCTCTTCGTCAAAAATGCAGAAGGCTAAAAAGAGCCTGGCAGACACCGAACCATTTTTCTTTGCGCAGCAGAATGCGGTGGCACGTTTTATGCAGTCTGTTCCGGATACAAACAATATTTTCTTTGGACGGGACATTCCGGATGACCAGAAAAAGCGCGGCTACCTGGTGATCACTGCTGACAAAGGTCTGGCGGGCGCCTACAACCACAACGTGCTGAAACTTGCATCAGAGCAGCTGGAAAAGGGCGGACAGAGCAAACTGTTTGTGGTAGGTGAGCTTGGCCGGCAGTATTTTATGAAAAAGGATGTAAATATTGACGGAGAATTCAGTTATACCGTACAGAATCCAACCCTTTACAGGGCTCGGCATATCGGGTTGCAGCTGATCGATGAATATGTACGTGAGGAACTGGATGAGGTTTACATTATTTATACAAAAATGATCAATGCATTCAAGATGGAAGCAGACATGTTCAAGCTTCTTCCTTTGCAGAGAGAAGCGTATACACACAAAAACCTGAAAGGATACAGCGATGAGATGACGTTTCATCCGTCGGTGGAATCCGTTCTGGACAGTCTGATTCCAAACGTAGTGTGTGGATTTGTATATGGCGCGCTGGTAGAGTCTTATGCCAGTGAGCACAATTCCAGAATGATGGCGATGCAGACCGCTACCGACAGTGCAAAGCAGATGCTTCATGATCTGGAAATTGAATATAATCGTGTGCGTCAGGCGGCGATCACTCAGGAGATTACTGAGGTCATTGCGGGTGCCAAGGCGCAGAAGAGCAAGAAAAGATAAGAGAGGTGAAGCGATATGAATAAAGGAAAAATCGTTCAGGTCATGGGACCTGTTGTAGACGTAGAGTTTTCCGACCATAACCTTCCATGCATCAAAGATGCACTCGAAGTTGATAATAATGGAAAAAAATGTGTCATGGAAGTGGCGCAGCATATTGGAAATGATACGGTAAGATGTATCATGCTTGCTTCCAGTGAAGGGCTTCATCGTGATATGGAAGTAACAGCAACCGGCGCCGGTATCACAGTTCCGGTAGGAAAAGCAACCCTGGGACGACTGTTCAATGTGCTGGGTGAGGCGATTGATGACGGAGAACCGGTGGAGGCAAAGGAAAACTGGTGTATCCATAGAGAGCCGCCATCCTTTGAAGATCAGAGCCCGGTGGTAGAGGTTCTGGAGACAGGTATCAAAGTTATCGACCTTCTGGCTCCGTATTCCAAAGGTGGTAAGATCGGTCTGTTTGGTGGTGCCGGTGTAGGTAAAACCGTTCTGATCCAGGAGCTGATCCGAAATATTGCAACAGAGCACGGTGGATATTCTATTTTTACCGGTGTCGGAGAGCGTTCCCGTGAGGGTAATGACCTCTGGACTGAGATGAAAGAGTCCGGTGTTCTGGAAAAAACAGCCTTGGTGTTCGGACAGATGAATGAGCCGCCTGGAGCTCGTATGCGTGTGGCTGAGACTGGCCTGACCATGGCAGAGTATTTCCGTGACAAAGAGCATCAGGACGTACTGTTATTTATCGATAACATTTTCCGTTATGTACAGGCCGGTTCTGAGGTTTCCGCGCTGCTTGGACGTATGCCGTCAGCCGTAGGTTACCAGCCGACACTGGCAAACGAAGTCGGTGAACTGCAGGAGCGTATCGCGTCCACAAAAGAAGGTTCTGTTACATCCGTACAGGCGATCTATGTACCGGCCGATGACCTGACTGACCCGGCCCCGGCTACTACGTTTGCACATCTGGATGCAACCACCGTACTTTCCAGAAAGATCGTTGAGCAGGGTATTTATCCGGCTGTTGATCCGCTGGAGTCCAACTCCCGTATTCTGGAGCCGGATATCGTTGGTGAGGAGCATTATGAGGTTGCCCGTCGTGTACAGGAGATTCTGCAGAGTTACAAAGAGCTGCAGGATATCATCGCCATCCTTGGTATGGAAGAACTTTCCGAGGAAGACAAGACAACCGTATACCGTGCGAGAAAGATCCAGCGTTTCCTGTCCCAGCCGTTCCATGT
>JALESO010000075.1 GCA_022781925.1 Lachnospiraceae bacterium | reverse complement strand
GACGATGTGTTTGATGAAGATTTTCCCGGCGCTGAGGGTTTTTATATCTTCTAAAAACTTATCGTTTATTTGCTATGCCCGCCTCCGTGCGGGCTACTTTTATATCAAGAGTTCTCCAAAGGAGAACTTTCCTATAAAGTAAAAAATACCGCTGACGTATGACATTTTCCATACAACAGCGGTATTTTTGATTTAATTTTGATCTATTCAAGAATGCTTTTCGTTTTCCTACATATATTTTATTTCATATACATTTTTCATATATATTTCATTCAAGTCAAACACACTTGAAACTTGGTGCGTGATTCTGGTCAGTATAAACTGACAGATTGCTATTCAATCGTCAGAGGTTCCTGCGTCTGGCTCTGTCCCAGCCGCCATACATACAGCAGATCACTTCCGATCACAACACCTTTATTGGCATCTGCACTCTGCACAGCTGCTGCCATATCATCCGTTGCCAGCAATACCTTTCCTTTTGCATACACATAATAAGCACTGGATGCGCTGAGATTTTTCATCTCCAGTGTATTTGATTCCTCATTTTCGATGAGTTTCGGTATCACAGTCCGCGGTGCGCTGCCAGAAGTCTCCTCCAGCAGTTTCAAAACGACTTCTTTCTGCTTCACATCCGATGTAATGGAATCGACACTTACCTGATCCTTTTCCTGCAGATCACGGTTCATGATGGTATCCTCGGTGGTATCCACATAAGTATCACCATCCTTCATGACACGGCTCAGGTAAATGCTTCCGTCCTGAATCCGGATGTCCGTCACATAGACGCCCGGCGCCTCATAAGTCTTCAACACAGAATGTGTACTGTCAGACGTATCCACAATCAGCACCTGGCTGAGTGCCAGTGTATCTGTCCGGGTCTGGGTGCTGAAAATATTGGTACGGTAACCCCATCCGTAGATGCAGTCACTGCCAAGGAATCCCAGCGGCTTTAATATCTGATCTCCATTTGCCTGAATATCAAAGGAATCTCCTTTTTCCAGATCTGTCACATGCATCGTGGTGCCATCCTCGGACCAGGCAATATACCGTCCGTCCTCGGAATTTACCAGCATATCGGATTTCAGACCGTCAATGTATACTTCCGCTTTGCGGCTGTCCATCTGGATACGATATACCTGATTGGAGACCGTCAGATAAAATACACCGCTGTCGGATACATACATCAGTTTTCCGATCTGTTCCTTTACAATCTCATAGGACAGTGTCGTCGGCACAAACAGCATCTCTTCCACAGTGTTGGTCACTCCGTCATAATGGCAGACGCTGACCCCCACCTGTCCTTCATGCTCGCCGCAGTTCATATAGCCATATACGACAAAATCAAGGCTTCCGCCCTCGTCCACACGCAGGATACGGATATCATGCTCCTGATAATTTTCCCGGATATCCATGCCTTCCTGACTGCGGAAACTGAAGACTCTGGTCAGGCTGTTTTCAATCTGATTATAGCTCCACAGTTCGCCCTGTTGCACAAAACAGATGACATTTCCGGTCTCATTCGTTTTATAAGACACATCCTCGGAACGAATGCCCAGATCAATGGTATCCTTGCTGATCTGATTGCCCTCTCCGCGGAAAATCTCTTCCATGGTACGTTCAAAACTCAGCAGATAGATTTTTTCTGCACCGACACGCACACGGTAATATTCTTCCACGTTATAATATTCGGATTCTCCGTTGTCACCCACGGAGGACATAATGTACTCCAGCAGGATCACCTGGTAATCATCATTCATTTCTTTGATGGAAACCACCGGCGCAGTCACTTCTGTTCCCACAAAATCACCCCAGCATGCCTGGGACAGACTGTTGTTGATGGTCACTTTCTGAAGTGTCGTATTATCCGCTGCCGAAGACGGTTCCATGTAAGAACTCAGCTCAGACTGGCGTTCCTTGTCCATGGTAATGGCATGAAACTCTTCCACAAAATCCACGCAGTCATCAATCTGGCTCTTTCCGGCTTCCATAATCCTCGTATAGTAATAACTGGTCTGCTCCCCGACTGTCACCTGCAGGATCAGCTGATATTCAGTCTGCTCCTGCAACAGATTTTCCACGCTGATGGTTCCGGTCATCGCTGACTTGTCCCCGGACACCTGGACTTCTCCGTCCTGCACCAGACGATCCCCGTTCAGACTCCGGATCTGAAATGTCACCTTACTTATCTTGTTATCATAAGGATCGATCCGCAGAGACAGTTTTCCATTCTCCAGCAACGGTGTGATCGTATCCCGCATGGAGATCACGGACATTTCCTTCACGTAACCATGCAGTTCATTCACCAGATGATCGTTGTCCTCAAAATAAACCACCGGCAGCGTCGGTGCCACCAGATCGGTGGTCAGATCCTTCGTCTCGTGGTTGGTCAGTTTGGAAAATCCAAACAGCGCCACAATAAAAACTGCCAGCAAAATCAAAAATTTCTGTATTCCTTTACGCATCCGCCGTATCCCTTTCTTCTCTCATCAGTGCCGCCAGTGTCGGGGAAATATGCAGTTCCTCCATCAACTTTGTCAGTGCCTGTGTCTGTTTCGGTTTTCCGGATTTTACCGCCCGGAGCAGGATATTTTTCGGTGTATGCTCCATATCGATAAACTCCAGAACCTGCACCTGATAGCCTGCTTCTTCCAGCAGATTTGCCCGGATGGCATCCGTCAGCAGCGCAGACATCCGCTCCCTGATCAGCCCATATTTCAGCACCGGCTGCAGCAGTTCATTTTTTATCTGACGGTTTACTTCATGCTGACAGCATGGCACGGACAGAATGACCTTTGCCCCCCAGCGTACCGCTTTGTCCAGGGCATAATCTGTCGCCGTGTCGCAGGCATGCAGCGTCACCACCATGTCCACATGATCCACACCGTCATAATCCGCAATATCACCGGTCAGAAATGTCAGCTTCTCATAGCCGTAATCCTCGGCCAGCTGCTGGCAGTGTACGATCACATCCGCCTTGAGGTCCAGCCCGATGATCCTTACATCATAGTGTTTCAGTTCATGCAGATAATAATACATGGCAAATGTCAGATAAGATTTTCCACATCCGAAATCTATAATAACAGATTCCCTGTCTTTTGGAAGCTCCGGGACGATATCTTCAATAAATTCTAAGAAACGGTTCATCTGACGGAACTTGTCATATCTGGCCTGAACGATCTTTCCTTCTTTCGTCTGTACCCCGAGGTCATGCAGAAACGGCACCGGGATGTCCGGATCCAGAATATATTTTTTCCTACGGTTATGCTCCAGCGGCGCAGCAGGCACCGGGCAGCCGCCCTTCAGCTGGCGAACCGTCCGCTTACCCTTTTTGCTGACCAGAACCTGCACATGTTTTTTCGGGTGAAGTGCTTCCAGCTGACGGAATCCTTCCATCCAGCTCTCCACCTTTGCATATACTTCTTCCTCCGCCAGATTATAGTGCTGCACCTGTTTCTCCGTATAGGCACTTGCCTGAAACACCAGCTGTTCCTTCAGCAGCACCGGGCGGATCTCGATCTTTCTCACACCGTCTTTTTTCCGCGGACCGCTGATGATGATCTTTGCAAGCAGTCTGTCCATGCAGTCCGCCAGTATCTCTTTCCATTCATTTATCATACTATATCTCTTTTCTGTGGTTATTTTCCAATGTATCTTATCTCGTTTAGTTACAAGATTTCTACTGTGCTAATTATAGGGTATCTTTTTGTGTCACACAAGCCCTAATACCATCTCCGGCACCGGTAATGCCTGCATCTTCTTCGATACATCTCCTGCATCAGCATCACCTGGATCAGCTGAAAGTAGCGTTCTTCCATCTGAAGCCTGCCCTCTTCATCCACATGATCCGGATTCAATTCCCGGTAAATTTTCCGGCAGAGCATCTCCAGCATCAGCCGGTCCGGATAACGGTCAAACATCATGCTGCCCTCATATTCCATACGGTCACACTCCCGGTCCACCAGGCTCTGGATCTGCCTTGCATCCCTCGGATACAGTTCCTGCAGCCGCCTGCAGTCCTTCTCATATTCCGTCTCCTCAAACAATGTATTCTGCATGGGATATGTCATATAAAAGGGCATTTTCTCTCTGGTATACGGATCTTGTTCCATCCATGCGTATCTTTCCTGTCCGAAATTCATACTGCACTCCAAAAGAAATCTATTTCTTATCACATCATATGCACAAAAAGAAAAATCTGTGTTCTCCAATCGAAAACACAGACTTTTCATGGTTGTTTCACAAACGAATCTAAAATGAGTTAGCCCTCCATACATCTTGTCTTTTTGCGGATCCGTTCTGCAATGAGCAGATATTTGTTCATCACATGTGCGTATCCTTCTCTGCAATGAGGAAGCGTGCAGTTGGAACAGTTTTTGATGCCGTTTGGCAGATACTCAAAATTGCCTCCGCACTCATCCCCCAGCAGATACAGCGGACAATAACAGAACAGACAGTTAAAATCCTCATCAGCAACCCCTTTGTGACATGGGAAATACTCACATGCACGATTCTGAAAAAAATCAAATCCTTCTTTCTTCATAATAGCCTCCTACATGATAAAATGAAACTTATTTATTTTCCCACTCTTTTTTCTATCAATTTTTAAGAAATTCAAGTCGAACGCATGTAAGACTTGGTGCGTGATTCTGGTCAGCATAAGCTGACATATTCTTCTCAGAATCACTGCACATCCTCGCGGAGCGTTTATCTCAGTCAAAGACTGAGATAAACTCTGCAGTCCCTGTGGATAAGATCTGCTGTTTATCCAAAACATCATGCGCCAGCTGCCAGCTATTTGGCTGCGGCTGCTTTCTGCTGAAACACCTGGGAAAAACTGTCCACATGACGATCCAGAATGTCCATCACGCTCTCCTTTTCCTCTGCTCCGTCATAAATACTATAAAGCAGAAAAATCGGTCCGTAAAAATCAAGCACCAGCTGTCTCGCCTTCTGGCTGTCCTGGGTCAGCTGCTCGAAAATCGGCTCCATATAAGCCACCGGCCCTTTTGCCAGATATCTCTGATAAAGGTTTGCCATCCGCGGGTCCCGGTACTGCTCCAGTGTCAGCACTCTCCGAAAGCAACTTGGAAACTCCTTACTGGTCCAATAAGAAAACTGTTCCTTTGTATATGCTTTGATATCATCATAAGACATCTGTCTTTCACCCTGAAAATCCTCGTCATTCTGCTCTTCCGGCAGACCATACTCAGATGCTTTTTCAATAATGCTGTCCAGGATTTCCTGTTTGCTCTTATAATGTTTGTACAGTGCAGCCTTTGTCACCCCTAATTTCGCTGCAATGTCGTTCATTGAGGTACCTGTGTACCCGTTCTGTGCAAAAAGCTGTAACGCTTCTTCCAGAATCCGTTCTTTCATCGGCTTTTCATTTCGTTTCATTTTTGCCCTCCTGACTCAAAAAATCTTCTCCAGGAATTGAATTTCTGCAAATAAAAAACTGCGGCAAGCCATTTTGACTGCCGCAGCCGATTTTCTGCAAAACATACATACTAAACCTATCCATTCCAATTCCGAAAATGAATAAGCACTTCCATTTAAGCAGGTCTCCTGACTCGCATATCAACAGCTTTTCTGCATTGCCTTCTCAGGATCATTCCCAATGACTGACTTTCGTCCCATGCAGTGCCTCCATGCATACAGTGGCGGTACCGTTCCGGATTCTGACCGGATTCACTATTCTTCGCATATTTCCTAAAAATTAGTTTGAATCACTTCGCAAAATCGATTCTCTGTCAACACAAAATACGCGACACTTAAATGTTCTATTCAGATACATATAGTATACCGAACCGCCCCGAAAAAGTCAATCCATCTGAGCAAAAAAGTTTCCGATTGGTAACCCTGTTTTTGCATGGATACGCAGAATGGTACTTTCTCAACAACCTGCTTCGTGTTATAGTAATACGGTACGTTTACACGGGAGGATATATGGAAAAAGATTTAACAAAAGGACCTATTTTAAAAACACTTCTGCTCTTTGCATTTCCGATGATCCTCGGAAACCTGCTGCAGCAGATCTATAATATCACCGACACCATCATCGTCGGCCGTTTTCTCGGCTCCGGTGCCCTGGCCGCCGTGGGAAGCACCTACACTCTGATGACCTTTCTCACTTCCGTCATGATCGGACTGTACATGGGCTGTGGTGCCCTGTTTTCCATGCATTACGGTGCCGGTCATCCGGATAGAATGAAGGAATGTATGTGGGTTTCCTTCTGGCTGATCTGCACGGTCACCCTCGTCATGTACCTGATCGTCTTTGCCGGTACCGATGGGATTCTGAAACTCCTGCAGACTCCGGCGGACATTTACAGCCTGATGCGGACATATTCCCGCATTATATTCATTGGTATTGGCTTTACATTTCTGTACAATTACTTTGCTTTTGTCCTGCGGGCCGTGGGGAATTCCGTCCTGCCACTGATATTTCTGGCCATATCCAGCATCTTAAACATTGCGCTGGATCTCTGGTTTGTCCTGGGGCTTCACCTTGGCGTGGGCGGTGCCGCAGGTGCAACGGTCATCGCACAGGCTGTGGCCGGTATCGGGATCAGTATTGCCGCCCTTCGGAAAAATCCGCAGCTGTTTCCGTCAAAGGAACAGCGCATCTTCGCCGGGAAACCTTTGCGCAGGTAGGCAGCTATGCCTTTTTCACCTGTCTGCAACAGTCTGTTATGAACTTCGGCATCCTGATGATCCAGGGACTGGTCAACAGTTTCAGCACCGCTATCATGGCAGCCTTTGCCGCTGCAGTAAAGATCGATACCCTGGCTTATATGCCGGTACAGGAATTCGGCAATGCCTTCTCCCTGTTTATCTCCCAGAACTACGGAGCGAAACGTCCAAAGCGGGTAAAGGCAGGCATCCGGACCGCCGTCCGGGTATCCGTATTGTTCTGCATCATCATCTCCGCAGCGATCTGGGTCTTTGCCCGCCCGCTGATGCAGATTTTTGTAGATGCCGGCGAAACAGCAATCATCGCGGAAGGTGTCCGGTATCTGCACATTGAAGGTGCCTTTTACTGGGGAATCGGCTGTCTGTTTCTGCTCTACGGACTTTACCGCGCCATCGAGCGCCCTGCTATGTCACTGGTGCTCACCATCGTGTCACTGGGCACCCGGGTGGCTCTTGCCTATGCACTGGCACCAACGACTCCGCTGGGTGTCACTGCCATCTGGTGGGCCATTCCGATTGGATGGATCCTTGCGGATCTGACAGGATTCATCTATTATAGAAAAATACATCTATCAGACTGATATTCGTAAAAAAACTGTGAGAACCGGGAATTTTCTTTTCCCTCTCACAGTTTTTATATGTTCCTGTCATTTCGTTTTTTTATCAAAACGCAAAAATATCATCCATATTTTTACCGATAAATTCTCATCATTTAAAAATAGAACTTCCTTTAATCATCCAGCAGCATATGATAAAAATCCAGATACTTGGTATCATGATTTTTTGTTGCCGCGATGGCGGTTCTCGGATGCTGATCTGTCAGACCGGTCAGCAGATACGGGATATTGTAACCCCATACCGCTCCCTCCTCAATGAGTTTCAGCATATGTTTCTCGATAAAAGAAAGAACCGGCGCGATCTCATACTTCGGATTTTTCAGGAAACCAAGCAGACCTTCCAGGGAACAGTTTCCTGCACCACGGCCCATTCCCATGACAGTTCCGTCCACCATGCTTGCACCGATGGACAGTGCCTCAATGGTATTGGCAAACGCGCACTGCTGATTGTTGTGTGCATGGATTCCCACCAGTTTTCCGCTCTCTGCCATCGCTTTCAAATACATATCTGTGATATCACGGATCTGGATCGGATACAGGGAACCATAACTGTCTACCACATAGGCACCTTTCACAGAAGATTTTGCCAGCATCTCCAGTGCCATCAGGATATCACGCTCCTGACATTTTGAGATTGCCATGATGTTGCAGGTTGTCTCATATCCTTTTGCCGCCGCATCCTCGATCATCGCGATCGCCTCCGGCATGGTATTGATATAAGTAGCCACACGGATCAGATCTACCGGGCTGTCCGCACGGTCTTTGATGCTGTGTTTGTAATCACAGCGTCCTACATCCGCCATAATGGAGATCTTCATATCTGTATCATTGTCCCCAACGATTGCACGGATGTCCTCATCCTCCGCAAATTTCCATTTACCGAATTTGTTCACATCAAACTGTTTTTTGTCTGCACGGTATCCAAACTCCATGTAATCTACACCGGCAGCCAGGTTTGCTTTATATAAATCATACACAAAATCATCCGTAAAATAAAAATCATTTACCAGACCTCCGTCACGCAGGGTTGCGTCCAGCACACGGACATCTTCACGCACTGACATCATGTTTCCTTTGATTTCCATCATTGTCTTTTGTCTCCTTTATTTCAAAATCACTCCTGTCATTTTATCTTACTTTATACTAAAAATCAACAAAAACATTTTATCACTTTAAAGCGTTGATTTTTCGCAGTAAACTTTTGCTTCTACCTGTTAAATCTGGCATTTTTCCCTCTAATTTTTATCAAATTCTGTAATTGAATGGAATTTTTTACAAACAGATAGCATAAAAATCGTTTTTTTTGTGAAATATCTCTGGATTTTGCCGGGCAAGGTGTTATAATGGAGACAGGCTATGTGGACGTATGACGTTGTCAACAGAGCAAAATTATTATCATGTAATTAATAGGAGGGAAAGAAATGGCTAGAACAAAAGTTATTTCTGCTAAAGAAGCTGCCGCACTGATCAAAGATGGCGATACTGTATTAGTCGGCGGATTCATGACAAACGGAACAGCAAAATCTATCGTAAACGAAGTAACAGCAAAAGACCTTACCGTTGTATGTAACGATGCAGGTTTCGAAAATGAAGGAACAGGTCGTTTACTTCACAACGGACTGATCAAAAGATTAATCGCTACACATGTAGGTCTGAACAAAGAAGTAGCTGCAAAATTCAATGCAGGCGAGATCGAGTTAAAACTTCAGCCACAGGGTACACTTGCTGAGCAGGTACGTGCAGGCGGAGCTGGTCTTGCAGGCTTCCTTACACCAACAGGTATCGGTACTATCGTTGCTGACAGCACTTCCCCGACAACACTTGAGGGAAAACAGGTAATCGAATTAGATGGTAAAGAGTACCTTCTTGAGAAAGCAATCCGCGGTAATGTTGCAATCATCCAAGGATACATCGCTGATGAGTCCGGTAACATCCGTTACAGAGGATCTGCACGTAACTTCAACCCAATGATGGCTTCTGCAGCTGATATCGTTATTGCCGAAGTTGAGAAGATCGTTCCGGCTGGCGAGATTGGTCCAAACTATGTGGAAACTCCACACATTTATGTTGATTATTTAGTAGTAAAGGAGGAAGCATAAGATGGAAAGAAGTGAAATCAAACCATATATCGCGAAACGTGTCGCTAAAGAATTACATGATGGTGATGTTGTAAACCTTGGTATCGGACTTCCTACTATGGTTCCGGATTACCTTGATCCATCTGTTAAACTTACATTACAGTCCGAGAACGGATTCATCGGTCTTGCAGCTGTTGATCCGGAAGATCCGGACGCTGATTACATCGTAAACGCAGGCGGACAGCCGGCTGGTATCGAGAAAGACGGTATGTTCTTTGACAGTGCTACATCTTTCTCCATCATCCGTGGCGGACATGTAGATGCTACTGTTCTTGGTTCTCTTCAGGTAGATGAGAAAGGTAACATCGCAAACTGGATCATTCCTGGAAAAATGGTTCCTGGAATGGGCGGAGCTATGGACCTTGTAGTAGGTGCTAAAAAAGTTATCGTAGCTATGGAGCACACACAGAAAGGTGCACCGAAGATCTTAAAAGAGTGTACATTACCTCTGACAGCAAAAGCTCAGGTAAACTTAATCGTTACTGAGATGGGTGTTATGGAAGTAACTCCGGAAGGAATCGTATTAAAAGAGTACAATCCGGAATTCACTGTTGAAGAGATCCAGGCTGCTACTGAAGCAAAACTGATCATCGCTGATGATCTGAAACCGATCGAGTAATCATTTACCCAACAGGCTATGCAAAGGATTACCTCATCCTTCGCGCAAAATAAACTAAATTTGTATGATTTCAAAAAGGTATGCTCTTGCATACCTTTTTGTTTGCGTATATAATAGTTCCGATCTTATATTTTATATCATTTTTCAAATAAATCACTGAAAGGAGATTCACATCTATGGTGAATAAAAAAATGCTGAAAATAGCGATTCTGGTCATCACATTCGCCCAGATGGCTACCAACGGTCTGTCTCCGGCGCTTTCGGACATCGCTGCTGCGTTCCCGGATACAGCCATTTCTACCATACAGCTTCTGATGAGTCTTCCGGGTATTTTTGTTGTAGTATTATCCTTTGTGGCCGCATGGCTGACATCAAAAATTTCCAAAAAAGTCCTGATCGGGATCGGAAGTGTCTGCATCTGTCTGACCGGTATTCTCGGAACCTTTATTTATCAGAGCCTTTCCCTTCTCTTTGCATGGTCTGTGATCATGGGTATTGGTATGGGACTGGTATCCGCTCTGACCGCTTCCCTCATTACGGATTTTTATGAAGGTCAGGAGAAAACCTCTCTCATGGGACTTCAGACAAGTGCCGCAAACGTCGGTGGTATGATCATGACAGCTGTCGGCGGTGTCTTAACCGCTGTCGCATGGAACCTGGATTATCTCGTCTATGTCATTATCGGTGTTCCGGGACTGATCCTGTTACTCTTATTTGTTCCGTACAAAAAGCAGGAAACGGTCACCACTGCAAAAGAAGCTGCCCCGGCAGCACGGACTGCCGGCTCTTTTTCCGTATTAAAGCACGGCAAAGTCTGGATTTATACGATTTTCGCACTGTTACTGCTACTGCTCTTTAATGTAGGTCCTACAAACCTTGCCATGTACGTCACAGAATTCGGTATCGGAAACTCTGTCCTTGCAGGCTGGGCTGCAACGATCTTCCTTCTGGGTGGTACACTAATGGGAATCGCCTTCGGTTTTCTTGCCAAAAAACTGGATGTCTGCACAATCCCGGTTGGATATGTGTTCCTGGCACTTGGATTTTTCGTTATCATTGTAAATCCAAACGTGGTATGCCTGTTTATCGGCTGTCTGCTGGCCGGAATGTCCATCAGCCTTGTAACTCCGCAGTGTATCCTTCAGACTGGTGTGTATGCGGCAACACCGCAGGAATCCGCAATGGCTACTGCTGTTGTTCTGGCCGGATCCAATATCGGTACATTCCTGACACCTCAGATTACAAATATCGCAGCTGCCGTCTTTGGAAGTGAGAGTACACGTTACCGTTTTATCCTGGTCATCGTGATCGCACTGGTGCTGGCAGCAATCTCTCTTATCTTTACAGCCAGAGAACGTAAACTACGCAAGGCGTAAAAAGACGCATACATATTTTTTCAGTGTGATTTTACATATTATTATATAGTGCAAAAAAGGTGTGCTTTCCGGGAAGGCACACCTTTTATACATTTTCAATTGACTGTCTCAGATCCAGCATCCGCTGATCCATATTCCGCACATCAATCGCGCAGGAAAACAGCTCCTTTTTCAACGCTTTTCCTTTTTTATGATGCTTCTTATATTGCAGCTGATATTCCAGCACAGACCAGAAATCCATACCTATCGTCCGCAGCTGGATCTCCACCTTTCTTCCATTTGTAAACTGTACGATCACATGCAGGCTCTGATAGCCACTGTTTTTCGGTTTCTTCACAAAATCCTTTTCCTTCAGGATCGTAAGATCCGGGATCTGATAAATAAAATCCCGCACCCGGTAAATATCATCCAGAAACAGGCAGACCACCCGGATTCCCGCCAGATCGTTGATATATGTAAACACATTTTCCTCTGTCAGTTCTCTCTTCTTTTTTATCATTTTTGCCACAATGCTGTCCCGGCTCTTCAGCCGGTATTTTGTATGACTGATGATACTCCGCCCCAGCAGCGCTTCCTGCTGCATTCCAAAATCCGTGATCTGAATGAGCAGCTCCCTCATACAGTCCAGATATTCCTTTCGAATTCTTGGATCATCCAGTAAAACAAGATCACTTCCCGGTTGTTTCGTATCTTCCTGTAAATCGGGATTACTTTCCGATTGTTCTGTATCTTTCATCAAATCAGAATTACTTTCTGGTTGTTCTGTATCTTTCATTAAATCATATTTGCTTTCTGGTTGTTCTGTATCTTTCATCAAATCAGATTTTCCTTCCGGATCTTCTGTATCTTTTATTTTTTTACCAGCTTCTTTTGTTGTTTCTTCCTTATGGTAACATTTTTTTACATTTTCTTCTTTCAAATATGCATCGCTCCTTTCATTGCCACTCTATAATTATATGCACGGTTTTCTGATTTATGACCAGATATTTATATCAAAGATAAAATAATTTATCGCTTCCGTTCCATCGTACTTCAAGTGCTTTCCTACATAAATTTTATTTTTCTATCCAGTTCTTTCTGTTTCTGATCCTTTTGCAACATTCTCATCTTATGATCTTCCGGTAAAATTCAGAACCAGCTTTTCGTAAATTGCAGGTAAAATCTTGTGACCTTTTTGTGTTAAACTACATCTAATGGGTGTAATAGCTATTACAGAAAACATTTGAGGTAACCGGCTTCGATCATCGATTACAACTGTTCTAAAAAATGTCGGAGCAACCGGTAACAGCAGAACTATGAAAAGAAAATAAAAAACGAGGGAAGTTATGACAAAACAGGAATTAGGGGATTTGATCATTACTTTCACAGATGACTTTTATCGTATCGCAAAGGCCATTCTGAAAGAAGATGCCGACTGTGAAGATGCCATGTCAGCTGCGATTGTAAAAGGTTTTACCAAAATCCACACACTGAAAAAAACAGAATACGCCAAAACCTGGTTTTCACGTATTCTCATCAATGAATGCCAGATGATCCTGCGCAAACGGAAACGAGAAATTGCCTATGAGGAACATGTCTCGAAAGAAGAGGCTGTGCAACAGGACTATTCTGATCTGTATCAGAATCTGATGCGGCTGGATATCTCCTACCGCCTGCCACTGGTCATGTATTATTTTGACGGATTTAAAATACGGGAAATTGCTGACATTCTGGAAATGAGCGAAAGTGCGATAAAAATGCGGTTAAACCGCGGAAAAATCCAACTGCGAACCATGTTTGAAAAGGAGGCCGCCATATGAACCACGATTCTAAATATAATGATTTTGAATACGAAAAAGATAATTTTCCAAAAACACCGGAACATTTTAAACAGCTTGTTGCGGCTCAGGTAGAAAAAGAATTGAAGCAGACATCTGTCGAAAAGCACAGACCACGCAAAAAATGGTTTCCTGCAAAAGTTGCCGCTGCCGTAATCGTCTGCGCCGCCGTTGGAACTACCGGTGCATATGCCGGAGTAAAACAGTACCAGGCAAAATCGCAGGAATACCTGCAGGAATCAGGACGTATCTCTACTCCGGAAAGTTCTTCCGAAGAAGAAACATCTGCTACATCTGACACGACAGCTTCTGTGACACCAGCAACAATCGTATCAGAAGAAAGCGGTCTTGTTACTACTTTTTCGGATACCTGGCCAGATGTTATGCTGGAAATGTATGATCAGGACAATGAATATCAAAAACAACCAAACCCGTACATGAATGTGATCGATGCCTATTACGATGGTGGCCTGCTTTCTATTTATGGAGAAGCAACCCCATATGGTATCAAAACCTTAGGAGACTGGTTTCTTCCTGATCGTATCGTCATCAATGATACCGTTTATCTGGCTACCTGGGACATCAACGGACTAACTGACGCTACCCATGCACAGTATAAACGTGGTGCATTCCATGCTACGGTAGAACTTTCTGATGCAAATCTTCCAGATACCTGCACAGTACAGGTTCCATTGACAACCAGCAGAGATCCCAAGACCGGCTATTTCTATATGCAGACCATCAGTTTTAATATTTCCGGTAATGCCAATCTCAAACCTTCCGTCACTGCATCTGCCAAAAATGGTGCAACGGTAACGGTTGGAGAGAGTAAGGTTTCCGCTTCCGGAACTTATCTCAGTCTGACATGGAATTTTGGCAAAGATAAAGCCTCCTATGAACAGTTCGATAAAATCATTTCCGGTAATACCATTTTTAACTGGATTTACTGTCGCATTACAGACTCCAATGGAAATACCTTTGATACAAAGACTGATTCAGAGACTTTCTCTTCCGTCTACTTTGACTTAAACAGCTCCGAAGATGAGCACTGGAACACTTCCGGAGAAAGCACCTATGTCGACGATGATGGAAATTATTGCTTCCAGACTAATATTTTGCTTCCATCATTAACACAGGACTTCACCTCTCTGGAAGTCACACCATACCTCCATCTCGAGGATGGAACCGAAACCGATCTGGATTTTGCATCTTTCCAGGTGGATTATGAATAGTATCATTTTTTCATAGCTTCAGAAAGCCGGCATTGGCCGGCTTTCTGCTATTAATTCACTTCCTACTTTAATGATTTTCTTTTTTCTTTTCCCCTTCAAGCTCACGAATACGCGCTAAAGCTGCCTGTAATTTCTGATTTTTCTCGTCCAATTCCTTACTCTTTTCATACAATTCCTGATTCTTCTCATCCAACTCCTGATTTATGAGATCCAGTGCTTTTCCCTTCTGTTTTAAATCTTCCTGCATCTCATCAATCATCAACTGCACAGTGTTCCGGTCAAGTTCCTGCAATTCCTTCGAAAACATATCCATCACTCCTTCGATATTTCGACAGATGTCATAGATTTGTTCATAGTATGCTCCAAACTCAGGATATTGCTCGATAATCGCAACAATCATTTCCGGATCATCCATGCATAAAAAAGCAATCCATGCATCAAGCCGACTGTTTATCAGATACTTATTTTCTTTATTGTGCTGAATATTTTTAAAATTGTCAAGCGCTACGAATACATATTTTTGCAGCAGATTAAATTCTATTCCTGTATCTGATTTTTGCCCGAAAGTATGTATATATACATCCGGAAATTTCTTAAATTCTTCCGGACTGTTCTCAAACAACACGATTGTATATACGTCCTTGATATCTTTATAGCTGAATTTTTTCTTTCGTTCACTTCTTACCCGCTTATACTGTCGCAACAACAAATCTGCAGAATAACAGGCACTTCTCTCTCCCGGAAACTTATATCCAATCTTTTGAATTTCCAGATTTGCAATGCTGCCATCTGAAAGCTGCACTACAATATCCATAATAACAAGCGATGCTTCATCTGCCAGTCGGGTTCCATCATTCGGTAAAACTTCCATCACATGAACCTCCTGTTTTAACAGAAGAGACAGCAATTCATCAATACGCTCTGGTGTCGATTCCGGATTCAAAACCTCTTTACTTACAAATTCATACATTACTTTTACTCCCCGCGCTCCAGTACAAAAATCCAAAAATTCCTCCTGCCGTTCTTCTTCCCACGAATAAAATGTCCCCCACATCTTTTCGTTATTGTTAATCTCTTTCAAAATTGCTTCTCTGGTTTGAAGCATAGGAAAATAATCCCGCAATTTCTTTGTCATTTTGTATAACCTCCTCCGTATAAAATAACTATATTTTTCGTTACAAATTGTGCCTTTAATTCTTTTTTACAAATCATTTAATACTATCTGAATTTCTGTTCATCCTGATATTTACCGAATCGGCGAAACAATATTTAGACTGTACACAAATTATCAAAATTCTGATAATCATGCTTTTATATCTGAATCAGATTTGTTTTAAGAACGATAACATGAATATATACCACTTAGCATTTGGCGTCAATCAAAAATTTTGTCATATTTTTTCCACTATACAAATTGCACAACACATATTTTTCCGTACAAATCCTTATTTTCAAGGCATACAAAAAGCAGGAGCAGAAAATCCACGGATTTTCCACTCCTGCTTTTTACTCATTTTTGTATCAGATGTACAAAGCACATCTGATATAGCCTCCGGCCGGATTGCAGAGATGTGCAAAAGAAATATATCACGCTTCGCATGACGCACATCTCGCAACAAGAATGTCATAGACATTCTTGAATCTAGCATTACTCTTCTTCTGCTGTCTCTTCCGGAAGCTTGATCGCAAGTCCGAGTTCTTCCAACTGTTTCTCGTCTACGGTACCCGGAGCCTCTGTCATCAGACAGGATGCATCTTTTACCTTCGGGAATGCGATGACATCACGGATAGAATCTGCATGTACCATATGCATTACCATACGGTCTAAGCCGTAAGCCAGTCCTGCGTGTGGCGGTACACCGTACTTGAATGCGGAGAGCAGGAAACCGAACTGTTCCCATGCGCGCTCTTTTGTAAATCCAAGTACCTCGAACATCTTCTCCTGAATATCATCCTGATGGATACGGACAGAACCGCCGCCAAGCTCGGTACCATTTAATACGATATCGTATGCTTTTGCACGAACAGCGCCCGGATCAGAATCAATCTTATCCCAATCCTCTTCCATCGGCATAGTAAACGGATGATGCATTGCCATGTAACGATTCTCTTCGTCAGACCACTCCAGTAACGGGAACTCTGTTACCCAGAGGAAGTTGTACTGGTTCGGATCAAGCAGGTTCAGTTCTTTTGCCATATGAAGTCTTAATGCGCCAAGAACTGCCCATACAACTTTATTTTTATCTGCAGCGAATAACAGCAGGTCTCCCGGCTTTCCTTCCATAGCTTCCACTAAAGCTGCAAGTTCTTCTTCTGTCATGAATTTTGCAAAAGAGGATTTGTATGTGCCATCTTCGTTTACGCACAGATAAGCCAGACCTTTTGCCCCGTATGTTTTTGCCAGATCAACCAGCTTGTCAATCTGTTTACGACCCATGGAAGCTTTGCCCGGAACAGCGATACCACGCACGCTGCCGCCGTTTTCTAATGCACCGGTAAATACACCGAATCCACAACCTTTGACAACGTCAGACACATCATGTAATTCCATGCCAAAACGGGTATCCGGTTTGTCGGAACCATAACGATCCATAGCATCCTGCCATGTCATACGCGGAAGCGGAATCTGTACATCCACACCGATTGCCTCTTTGAATACATATTTTAACAGACGCTCATTTACGTCTAATACATCATCTACATCTACAAAAGACAGCTCCATGTCCGCCTGTGTAAATTCTGGCTGACGATCAGCACGTAAATCCTCATCACGGAAACATTTTGTGATCTGGAAATAACGGTCATATCCGGAACACATCAGCAGCTGTTTGAACAGCTGTGGGGACTGCGGAAGCGCGTAAAAGCTTCCCGGATGCACACGGCTTGGTACCAGATAATCTCTTGCTCCTTCCGGAGTGGATTTTGTCAGAACCGGTGTCTCGATCTCGATAAAACCTTCTTTTGCCATAAAATCACGCATCAGATAAGCCACTTTACTTCTCAGCATCAGGTTACGCTGTAAGTCCGGACGACGCAGATCCAGATAACGGTATTTCAGACGGATCTCGTCCTTTGTCTGAGAATTCTCCTCGATATGGAAAGGCGGTGTATCAGACTCGGAAAGGATACGAAGGCTCTCTGCGATCACTTCAATATCACCTGTTTTTAAGTTTTCATTTACTGCTGCGGAACGTTTCTGGATTTTACCAACAACAGCAATCACATACTCACTTCTGAGTGTCTCTGCTTTTGCAAATCCATCTGCTCCTACACTGTTTTCATCGAATACGATCTGAAGCAGACCGGAACGGTCTCTCAGGTCAATAAAGATCAGGCTGCCCAGATTTCTTCTTCTCTGTACCCAACCCATAACGGTAACGGTACTTCCGATATCTGCACTGGATACCTCTGTACATCTATGGGATCTTTTCAATCCACGCATGGACTCTGCCATATTTTTTTCCTCCTATTTAAAGAATTCCACGAACTCTTCGTAACCTTCTTTGGAAAGCTGCTCTTTCTGGAATTTTTTATTTTTATTCATGCGGACAACCAGTACCTGCTCGCCATTTGCGCGGGCCTGCTGTGCCTGTCCGATCACTTCGCTGAGTTTGTCTCCCGGATATCCTTTTTCAATCAGATATGCAGTCTTCTTAGGCTGCTCCGGGATCTTGAATCCATTCTCCATCAGAAGCAGAATGATACGCTCAAATCCGATGGAAAATCCGCAGGCCGGAACATCTTTTCCGGTGAAGTTTCCAACCATCTTGTCGTAACGTCCGCCGCCACCGCAGCTTCCGCCAAACTCCGGAATCGCGATCTCAAAAATAGTTCCTGTATAATAAGACATGCCTCGTACCAGAGTCGGATCAAATACCAGCTCAAAGGATGCTGTCTTTGTCGCATTTACTGCAGATGCGATCTCTTTCATATTCTGAACGATCTCCGCATCCAGATAATCACCTAGGGTGTCTGCCAGATAGCTGATGCCATCCTCTGCCTGCTCCACACCGGTGAACAGAGACAGATATTTGTCAATTGCTTCCTGTGCATAACCTTCTTTTGCAAGCTCCTCTGCAACACCATCCAGACCAATCTTGTCCATCTTGTCCAGAATGATAAATACGGTATCAAACTCTTCCTCTGCAAATCCGCTGTAAGCTGCCATTGCTTTTAAAATACGACGCTCATTGATACGGATTTCAAAATTCTTGAATCCGAGTTTGCCAAGTGTGGTTGTGGTCGCAAGGATCAGCTCGATCTCTGCCAGGTTGGACGGCTCACCAAGGATATCAATATCACACTGCATAAACTGACGGTAACGACCTCTCTGTGGACGGTCTGCACGCCATACATTTCCCATCTGAAGTGCCTTAAACGGGGATGGCAGATCGTTTGCATGGTTTGCATAGTAACGGCAAAGCGGTACGGTCAGATCATATCTCATACCAAAATCAACCAGATCAGCCTCGCTCTGAGCCGTCTCCAGTTTCAATTTCTCACCACGTTTTAATACCTTGAAGATCAGTTTCTCATTTTCTCCGCCCTGCTTGTTGCTCAGGTTTGCGATGTCTTCCATACACGGAGTCTCGATCGGAGTAAATCCGAATGCACGATACGTCTCCTTGATCACGCTCTGTACATAATCACGGATCTGCATCTCATCCGGCATAATATCTTTCATACCGTTTACCGGTTTTTTCTTTAAAGCCACTGTATATCCTCCATTCCATACAGATTGCTCTGTATTTTATATTACCTTATAAAACAGATTCCGACATCTGCTTTCGTATACCTTGTCAAACACAGACGTCCTTTCCAGTTTCTGTGTTCACATACATAGTTTATTATACGTTTGTGTGTTTGATATAGCAAGTGTTTTTTCTCAGGCAATCCTTTAAGCTGCGGCATTTGCATTAATACGTTCAATCACCTGTCGAATTCCCATCCATACGGATAAATCCGTAAATATCTCCACGACACTTCCACGATCGATAAACGGTGACTCCTGAAGTACCGACAGATCTTTCATCATTCCATTATGAACAATATACTCCACGATCTGATTTACAAAATAAATCTGTCTGCTGTCCATATTTGTATCGGACAGATATTCCGAAAATGCTTCCTTGGCTGCATTCATATCCAGGCCAACAATTTCACGCACAAACTCTCCCAGTGGTTTTTCACCATATCCCTGTGTATTAGGATAGTTGTCAGTGAAGCGAAATAGTTTTTGTGGTAGAATAGAACTACCACAGGAAGGAACTTCACACATGAACTACAGTCCAGAATTCAAGGAAGCCATGCTTCGCAGGATGCTTCCGCCAAACAACGAATCCATCAAAAAGATCGCTAAAGAAGAAGGTCTCTCTGAACAGACCCTTCGCAACTGGCGCGATAAAGCGAGAAAGGAAGGATACGCCGCTCCTGGCACGGATGCATCTCCGGATGACTGGAGCACACAGGATAAATTTTTGATCGTTGTAGAAACCGCCAGCCTTAACGAGGCTGAGCTGGCTGAATATGCCCGCAAAAAGGGGTTGTATGTCGAGCAGATCAAAGCCTGGAAGGATGCCTGCATGAATGCAAATGGCGGGATCGCAAAGGAAGCTGCCCGACTCAACCGGGAACTCAAAGACTCCCAGAAGGAACGCAAAATGCTTGAAAAAGAACTGCAGCGAAAGGAAAAAGCTCTTGCGGAAGCAGCGGCTCTGCTTGTGTTGTCAAAAAAAGCAAATGCGATCTGGGGGGATCCCGAGGACGAAAAATAAGCGCCTCAGATCGCAGTGAAGCAATCAAGCTTATTGACGAAGCGGTTGAACACGGCGCCAGACTCCGTGCCGCCTGCGAAAGGCTCGGCATAACCGAACGGACCTATTACCGTTGGCAGGCACTTGATAAAAAACATGCTTCCTATGAAGATCGGCGATCTTTTGCGGATCACTCGAATCCGTCAAACAAGCTGAGCCCTGAGGAAAGGCAGCGGATCCTCGATACAGTGAACGAGGAACGCTTTGCCAGCATGCCTCCATGCCAGATTGTGCCAGCTCTGGCAGACAATGGTGAATATATTGCCTCCGAGTCCACCTTCTATCGGGTACTGCATGAAGAAAAAATGCAGAACCACAGGGGGCGGAGCCAGGAACCGGGCAAACACGGCAAGCCCACATCGTATTGTGCAACAGCACCAAATCAGGTATGGACCTGGGATATCACATATCTCGCAGGAGCGGTGAAAGGTCTCTTCTACTATCTTTATCTGATCATAGACATTTTCAGCCGGGACATTGTCGGCTGGGAGGTTTGGGAAGAGGAATCCGCAGACCATGCAAGCGAACTGATCAAACGCGCCTGCATTGCACAGAAGCGGCTGACAACCATGCCGCTGGTGCTGCATTCCGATAATGGTTCGCCCATGAAAGGTGCGACCATGCTGGAAACACTGTATGCACTGGGCATAACACCATCAAACAGCCGTCCTC
>JALESO010000068.1 GCA_022781925.1 Lachnospiraceae bacterium | reverse complement strand
TAGAAAGCAGATGGCAATTTGTCCTTCATAAAAGTATCTTCGCTGTTCTTTCCAAAAGAGCCATTGGGTATTGACAATTTCAGGATCTTGCTGATAAAGATCAAGTGGGTTGCTATCAGGACTGGACTGATTGAATTTTATTTTTACAATATCCATATCAGCTTCACTGAAATGGAGCAAATCATTCAATTTTATTTCCATAGTGTATTTCTCCTATTCTCCATTCGACAGAAGTGAAATCATTTTGTCAATGACTGGCTGCACCTGTCCGGATTTACAACGTCTTTCGAAGGAACCATTACTGAAATGATCTTCTCGGAGAAGCATCGTCAGCAAAGCGCAGCAGAAATCATAGTCTGCTCCGGGGAGACGCTCTAATTCTGTATTACAGTTGATTGGCTCAGTAATGAGGTAGTCACCGTAGTTTGATTTTATATCTCCGATTCTTTCCATTGCCTTGTAATATTCAGACACGGAAGTGGTAGATGTAAGCAGTCGAAGAATCATACATTTTTCTGAGTTTTTCATGAAGTACCCCTCTTGTCTGTAAGTGATTTTATAATATGCATTATATCATAAAAAGTATGTAAAAGGTAAATTAACAAGTCTGTAGACTCCTTTTTTGGTAGGTATGGTGAATTGCTATATTCTGAAATCATGGTATAGTACGTCAGTGAAATAACCAAGAGAGGAGTTTTACATATGAGAACAAGGGAAAATATCATATGGCAGGACGGGCTGCTTGATGAAAAAATCGAAGAAAAAGTGTGTAAATATTTAGAATCGAAACAGCCTGAGTATCGGAGTATCAGGAAGCAGATCAGGGTATTATTGCAGCAACATCCAGTAATCTGGTTCTATGCCAAGATTTAGTACAAGTTAAAATGAGAAATTTCTCCCCATTTTAACTTGCCAGAAGCTCCGCCTCCGTATGTGTTCTTTCATACACTCGTTCGAATTCATCCGGTGACATGTAGTTGCAATGACTATGAATTCGTTTTGTATTGTAGAAAGCTTCCAGATATTCGAAAATCAGTCGGTATGCCTGTTTGTAATCGCGGATTTTGAAGCGGTTGAGCCATTCACGTTTGATGATCGAATGAAAGGATTCAATGCACGCATTATCCCATGGAAACGCTTTCTTTGAATAACTACGTTTTATATGCTCTGTTGCTTTTATATATTCTTTTGCAACGTACTGGCTGCCACGATCAGAGTGAATAATAAGTGGCTGATCAATATTTCGGCGGGCTTTCGCTTTATTTATAGTATCAATCACACAGGATACCTCCAGTGTTTCTGAAAGTGTCCATGCAATGATTTTTCTGGAAAATAAATCCATAATGCTGGTCAGATAGACAAATCCATCTATCGTCCAGATATAGGTGATATCCGAACACCAGACAGCATTCGGGCGGTCAGGATTAAACTGTTCATCAAGGATATTTTGTAATTCAGTGCTGAAATCAGAATCTTTTGTGGTGATTGTCCAAGGCTTGCTCCATTGAGCACGGATTCCCATTTGGCGCATATATGTACCAACGGTTCTTTCTGAAATAACTTCACCTGTTTTTCGCAGTTCTACAGTGATTTTTGGGGCACCGTAGTTCTGCCTGGAGTTTTCATAAATATCCTTTATCTTTGATTTTACAGCTTCACGATGTTTTTCCGTATTGGAAGGTATGTGGTGGAGCCATGCCTGATATCCTGAACGTGAGACACCTAGAAGTTTCAACATTCCGGAGACGGAAACCCGGCGTCCAGCCTTTTTGGCAGCTTCCGTCTTCTCAGACACTTCGAGATAAATGGCTTCTGTCATTTTCCCAGAATGTTGATTGCTTTTTTTAATACATCAAGTGCATCTTTGGCATCACGCAATTCGCGTTTGAGCCGGGCGATTTCTTTCTGCTCATCGGATGCATAATTGCCAGAACCGCGAACAGGGATATCACCAGATTCCCGGAAATCCTTCAGCCACTTTGTTAATGTGCTGTATCCGATTCCGAGGTTTTCTGCACATCCACGTACTCCTAACTCTTTATGATCCTGGTAGTACTGGACTGCATCAAGTTTAAACTGTTTGTCATGTTGCTTTGCCATAATGAGATCCTCCTTCAGCATGTTTCTATTGTACCATGCTTATATATATTTGGAACTTCTCATTTTGACTTGTACTATTTATATTCTAGCACCAGAAAGTAGGTGGAGGAGCAGTAGACTTTGGTTATACAGATCTCTATCATTCTCCGAGTGTCGGCTGGTGGAAAGTAAGCGGAGGAGCAGTAGATTTTGGCTATACAGACCTTTACAATTCTCCGAGTGTCGGCTGGTGGAAAGTAAGCGGAGGAATGGTAGACTTTGGTTATACAGACCTTTATAATTCTCCAAGCGTCGGCTGGTGGAAAGTAAGCAGCGGAATGGTAGATTTTGGCTATACAGGCTGGTATGCATCTCCGGCATACGGTAACTGGTATATCCAGAGTGGATCCGTAGTGTTTTAAACAAATTTAGTGTATGAAAATGAGGGAACTGAAATTTTATCTCGCTCGCTAACAATCGCGTTCCGGGAGAAAATTTCCAGTTCCCTCATTTTACGTTGAGGCATATTGAAATTTTTAGCTGCACGACATAGCATGTGACTTGCCGAGGAAAGATTGCTGGGTATTTTTTGCGTTTTGATAATCATAAATTTATGCACCACAAGGAAAGAAATTCATGGTACAATATGGTGCGAAACAGAGTGTAGATTTCAAGAATGCCGAGGATATTCTTGAAGTTTAGTATGAGGAGGAGCAAGTATCATGTATCAGGCAAAAGAGACAAGATATGACAAAATGGTATACAACCGTTGTGGAAACAGTGGATTAAAACTGCCGGAAGTTTCCCTTGGATTCTGGCACAATTTCGGAGATACCGGAGTATATGAGAACATGCGGCAGATGGTATGTACTGCTTTTGACAATGGTATCACGCATTTTGATCTGGCCAATAATTACGGACCGGAGTATGGAAGTGCGGAAGCAAATCTTGGAAAACTGCTGAAAGAGAATTTTACGGCTTACCGGGATGAGCTGATCATCAGTACAAAAGCCGGTTATGATATGTGGAAAGGACCTTACGGCGACTGGGGCAGCCGCAAATATCTGCTGGCAAGTCTGGATCAGAGTCTGGAGAGACTGGGACTGGATTATGTGGACATCTACTATCACCACCGGATGGATCCAAATACACCTCTGGAGGAAACCATGGGGGCACTGGATCAGGCGGTAAAGAGCGGAAAAGCATTGTATGCAGGAATTTCCAATTATGACGGTGAGACGATGAAACGCGCGGCAGCGATCATGAGAGAACTGCATTGCCCGTTTGTCATCAACCAGAACCGTTATTCTATTTTTGACCGTACCATTGAGCAGAATGGATTAAAACAGGCAGCACAGGAAGATGGCAAGGGTATCATTGCGTTCAGTCCGCTGGCACAGGGGATGCTGACAGACCGCTACCTGAATGGAATCCCGGCAGACAGCCGTGTCAATACAGATGGACGTTTCCTGAAAAAAGAGCAGTTCACGGACAGTAAGATTCATCAGATCCAGGCGTTGAATGAGATCGCAAAACAGCGTGGTGAGAGTCTGGCGCAGATGGCTTTGAAATGGGTATTAAAGGATGATGTGGTCACCAGTGTACTGATCGGAGCTTCCAGACCGCAGCAGATCTTAGATAACATTAAAGTGATAGAAAGTGCCGGCTTTACAGAGGAAGAAATCCGAAAGATCGACGAGATTTCAGTGGGTCAGAAGGCCTGATCTGGCTGGACAGCAAGAAAGGGGATCGTATTCCGGGGGAATATCATTGAGATGAAATGCATGTAGAAATAATGCGAGGGCATTCTTGAACTGTTGGAAGGGAGTACATGGATAGATACAAATGTGGATAATACTTATAATTGTAGCAGCAGTTGTTATTTTGCTGTGGATAGTAATCGGATATATGGGATTTCGGACGGCGATCTGCCGTGGACATGAACTGGATATTACAGACCGTGAGGCACTGAAAGGCACATCCTGGGATCAGTATTATGAGGAAATCCAGGAGGGAATCGACTGGATCAACCGGCAGGAGGCAGAAGATATTTTTATCCGGTCTGAGGCTGGCCTGCGGCTGCATGGTCGTCTGATGGATCAGCCGGGAGCAAAGGGAACGGTGCTGATGTTTCATGGATACCGTACCCATCCGGAAGTGGACTTTTCCGCCTCTTCCCATGTGTATTATGGATGTGGCAACCGGATCGTACATATTGATCAGCGGGCAGCAGGCGAGAGCGAAGGAAAGTATATCGGATTTGGGGTACTGGAGAGCAGAGACTGCTGTCTGTGGGCACAGTATATTGCAAAACGGTTTGGCACGGATCAGAAAATCATTCTGGCAGGGCTGTCCATGGGAGCATCTACGGTACTGATGGCTACTGCACATCATGAAAAGAAGCGGATTCCGATCAGTATTTCCACAGAAGAAACGATGGAAGTATGTATGGAACTTCCGGAAAATGTAACAGGAATCGTAGCGGACAGTGCATTTTCATCACCATACGATATTATAAAAAAGAGAATCCACACAATGTTTCATTGCAAGGGGACTCTGATCACGGCATCGATCGGGATCTGGAGCCGCTTTTATGCACACTATGCATTGAAAGCATTGTCTGTACCGGAAGTAATGAAGGAAAATACGATTCCGGTGTTGCTGGTGCATGGAACGGCAGACAGTAACGTACCGGTGGAAATGACGATCCAGGCTGCCGAAAACTGCATCGCACCGAAAAAACTGCTTCTGGTGGAAGGAGCAGAGCATGGCACCGGATATCTGGTCGACAATGCGGCATATGTGCAGGCATTACAGGAGTTCTGTTCATAGTATCTGTTGCATGCGCTGGTGTAGAGAATTGCATATTAGTATTTGATATATTTAGGCGAATAAAAAGTTTCTTTGTAGAGGTATTGTATGCTACATATATGCTTTTTGCAAATTCAATGTTTTGCTATATAAGTAATGCAGGGAGACACTAAAATCTGAAAATTTAACAGAGTAAAATTAGAACTTCTGCCATTTTTTCTTAAGGAGCGATTGTTAGCGACTGAGACAAAATTGCAGAAGTTCGTATTATAAAATCTAATTAATAAATTTCAAGTCATCCTAAAACAGGAAATCAGGAACTCATATCCCGGGATTTCTGCACGCATGCCCGCTGTGCTTCTATAACCGCACTGCGGAATCCATTTTTTTCCAGAGCAGCAACCGCTTCGATAGTCGTACCGCCCGGAGAGCATACGGCATCTTTCAGTTCACCCGGATGTTTGCCGGTCTCCAGCACCATTTTTGCGGAGCCAAGTACAGACTGTGCGGCAAATTTATATGCCTGAGCCCGTGGCATGCCGTCTGCGACAGCGGCATCCGCCATAGCTTCGATAAACATATATACATAGGCCGGAGAGGAACCGCTGACACCTACGACAGCGTCCATCAGATGTTCACTGATCACCTCGGATTCGCCAAAGCTGTTGAAGATGGACTGGATCTCAGCCATGTCCTCGTCTGTGACAGCATCGTTGCAGCAGAGGGCACTCATGGAGGCACCTACCAGAGCCGGTGTGTTTGGCATAACGCGCACCAGTTTGATGGATCGTTCAAACATTTCTTCAATGCGCTCAATCGGCTGTCCGGCGGCGATGGATACGATGATGGCATCTTCTTTGATGGCATGGCGGATTTCCGGTATAACCTTGTGGAATAGGTTCGGTTTTACTGCCAGAAACAGAATATCCGCTTTCTGCGCGGCGGCTTTGTTGTCGGTGGTTGCCTCAATATTCAAGGTTTCTTTCAGACGGATGACAGAGGATTCGTGTGCGGCAGTGGCGCAGATATGATCGCAGTCTGATAATCCGGAAGAGAGCAGTCCGCTGATGATGGCGGTGGCCATGTTTCCGCCGCCGATGAAACTGATCATTTTTTCAATCATACTTTTCTAATTCCTTTCAACATAGTCAGACAACCGGATCACGTTCAAAATGTCGTGTAATGTATGCATATAAAAGAACGCATGGTTGTCATTTGTTTTTTTATAAAAGAAGGAGTGCCAGAAATACATATTTGTACTTGGTGGCACCCCCATAATGATTTGATCTATCAAAAACCAAATGTTAAATCAATATTCAAAAACGAATGATCTTCGATTTAGAAATCTGTGAAGTTTTTCTCTTTGCGTTTCTCAAGGAAAGCAGTCATTCCTTCTGTTTTGTCATGTGTAGAGCATGTCATACCGAAGAGGTTTGCTTCGTACTCAACCGCATTCTTGATATCCATGTCATAACCGTTGTTGATAGCAGCTTTTGCGATTGCAACAGCGTAGCTTGCGTTGCGTGCGATCTTACCAGCTAATTTCTTAGCAGTAGCCATAAGCTCTTCCTGCGGAACAACTTTGTTTACAAGACCGATTCTGTAAGCCTCAGCAGCATCGATGTTCTGGCATGCAAAGATCATTTCTTTTGCACGTCCCATACCAACCAGGCGGGCAAGTCTCTGTGTACCACCGAATCCCGGGATAATTCCAAGACCGCACTCCGGCTGTCCGAATAATGCATTTTCAGAAGCGATACGGATATCACAAGCCATGGAAATCTCACATCCACCGCCTAATGCGAAGCCGTTTACAGCTGCAATCGTAACCTGACGCATGTTCTGTAATTTGAAGAATGGTTCGGAAGCTCTCATACCGAAAGCACGTCCTTCTGCTGCGGAGAAGTTTACCATCTCAGAGATGTCTGCACCTGCAACAAATGATTTCTCGCCTGCACCGGTAAGGATTACGACTTTGACGTCATCTCTTCCTTCAATCTCAGTAAGCACTTCGTTTAACTCTGTCAGTGTCTCACTGTTCAGGGCATTTAATGCCTTTGGTCTGTTGATAGTAAGTACGGCGATTGGGCCTTCTACTTCTAAAAGTAAATTATTCATTTCAAATACCTCCTGTTTTGGTAATTTATGTATCTTGACAATACAATTTACTCAACAAGTTGATTATACACCATATTTGTTAAAAAGAAAACAATAAAACTAACATTTGCCAGTAGAAAAAGTATAAAAAATCTGTTAAAGTGCTAAAAGATATAGACAAATAGAGTATTACTCTGGATGAGCATGACAGGAGATAAAGAGAAAATGCTGGAAGATTTTGAATTGGAACAGATTGTGGAACCATTGCTTGCATGGTTTGAAAAAAATGCGCGGGAGCTGCCGTGGCGGTCCATTGCCACGCCATATCGTGTCTGGGTGTCGGAGATCATGCTGCAGCAGACCCGTGTGGAGGCGGTGAAGCCATATTTTGAACGGTTCATGAATGCACTTCCGGATGTGAAGGATTTGGCGGAATGTGAGGAAGAGCGGCTGTTAAAACTGTGGGAAGGTCTGGGCTATTATAACCGGGTGCGCAACATGCAGATCGCGGCAAAGACGGTGATGGAAGAGTACGGAGGAGTACTGCCGGCAGATTATGAAAAACTGCTGTCTCTGAAAGGAATCGGCAGCTATACGGCGGGAGCGATCGCTTCCATTGCATATGGAATTCCGGTGCCGGCGGTGGATGGAAATGTCCTGCGGATCCTGATGCGTGTGTCTGCGGATGATTCGGATATTATGAAGCAGTCTGTAAAAACAAAGGTGGAAAAAGCACTTCTGGATGTGATTCCACAGGATCGGGCAGGAAGTTTTAACCAGGCATTAATGGAACTTGGCGCCATTGTCTGTGTGCCAAACGGAGAACCGCTGTGTGACCGGTGTCCGTGGTATGGGTTCTGTGAGACGAGAAAACAGGGACTCTGGCAGGAACTTCCGGTAAAGAAAAAAGCAAAGGCCAGACGGATTGAAGAACGCACGGTACTGGTGATCCGTGACGGTGAGCGTGTGGTTCTGAAGAAACGTCCAAAAAAAGGTCTGCTGGCAGGATTGTATGAATTTCCAAATGAGCTTGGCAGATTGTCGGAGGATGAGGCACTGCGCACCGTACAGGAGATGCATCTGCATCCGATGCGGATCCAGCGCCTTGAGGAGGCAAAACATATTTTTTCCCATGTGGAATGGCATATGCAGGGCTATATGGTAGAAGTGGACTCTCTGACCAGAGAAGAAGCAGGGCTGCTGTTTGTGGAGGCGGCACATTCAGAAGAAGCGTATCCGATCCCGGCGGCGTTTGCAGCTTATACGAAATATATGAATATCCGTCTGGGAAATGAAAGATTTGTTTAAAATAAAGAGGAGCCGATGCGGCTGGCATCGGCTATACATGAAAAAGATTTATGAAAAGAAATTGAAAATTACTAAATTGTTTTGTGTAAGTTCTTTATTTATCTTACAGTTAGAAGTATAGAGATAAATTGTGTCTTTCGTATGTGGAGAGTATGTTATTTCTGCAAATAAAATGTGAACAAATTATGAATACAAAATAAGTAAGAAAAAATTTAGAAAAAACAGGTTAATTTTTTTAAAATCGTGATGTATACTAAAAAGAAGCAAGTATCGAAAACGGACAATCAGTTGCTGAATGAAGTACATGTTTATCTCAGTCGGGAAGACTCAGACTTCTATCTATATAGTGAGGAATAACAAGATTATCTGTATGAAAACAAGAAGTACGAAAAGGGGAAAGATATCGTATGAAGTTATTAACATTTACCGTGCCCTGTTACAATTCACAGGATTATATGCGCCGGTGCGTGGATTCACTGCTGGCGGGTGGTGAAGACGTGGAGATTATTATCGTGGATGATGGTTCCACTGATGATACAGGTGCGATCGCAGATGCATATGCTGAAAAATATCCGTCCATCGTCCGGGTCATTCATCAGGAAAACGGCGGTCACGGCGCGGGTTTGAATGCGGGACTGAATCATGCCACCGGACTGTATTTTAAAGTGGTTGACAGTGACGACTGGGTAGATGAGGAGAGTTATCACCAGATCCTGGATACGTTACATAATCTGTGCTCCGCAGGCTGCATGCTGGATATGATGATCAGTAATTTTGTTTATGAAAAAGAAGGGGCAAAACACAAGTCTGCGATCCGTTATCATAATATACTTCCGCAGGGACAGCTGTTTGGCTGGGAAGAGACCAGAAATTTTAAAATCGGAAAATATATCCTGATGCATTCGGTTATTTACCGGACACAGCTGCTGCGTGATTGCCATCTGGTATTGCCAAAGCATACCTTTTATGTGGATAATCTGTTTGTGTATGTGCCGCTTCCATATGTGAAGACCATGTATTATCTGGATGTTGACTTTTACCGTTATTATATCGGGCGGGAAGATCAGTCCGTCAATGAGAAAAATATGATCAAAAATATCGATCAGCAGATCAAGGTCAATAAGATCATGGTGGATTCTTATGATCTGTGGAAGATACCGGATCATCACCTGCGGCATTATATGCTGAACTATCTGGAGATCATTACGGTGATTTCCACGGTGATGCTGCTGAAATCCGGTACGGAGGAAAATCTGGAGAAGAAGAGAGAACTCTGGACTTATATCAAGAACCGGGATATCCGGCTGTTCCATAAACTGCGGAACCGCATCATGGGACAGACCTTGAATCTTCCGGGAAAAGGTGGCAGAAAACTGTCGCTGACCATTTACAAGATTTCCCAAAAAGTAATTGGGTTCAATTAGTTCTTGTTTCGGGAAATTGTGTTGTTTAAAAAGAAGGTTATGAAAAGGGACTCTGCGATTTTGTCTCCGCGGCTAACAATCGCTCGCTGAGAAAAAATAGCCAGAGTCCCTTATTTTTACGTTGTGTAACGTGTGCAAAAAAATTATCAAATATGAAACAGGCATTGTATGAAACGGAAAGTACGTTGACATGGGAAGAGTATGAAAAGTTCTCTAAAGTCGTACAGAAAAATGCGCAGAATAAAAAGTTAAGATATATTTGTTCGATTATAATAGTTGCTGGATCAGTATTTTTACTTTATGTGCATATGTATCTGCCGGTGATTCTGGCAGTGCTTATTTTGGTGGTAGGTTTATCCAGCGCATTTAAATTGTCATTACAGATACGAATATTTATATTTTGACAGGAATGAATCAAGGCGTGATACTTATAAAAGAAAAATACAGTGCAGAACTTGTCAGATTCATTGAGTCGATCAAAGAAAAGTATCAATTGTAACATTATTGTACACTAGAGATAAGTGATGTAAGGCTGAATAATAGAAATAGTAATAGCTTAAAAAATGGAAATGGGACGCCACCCTTGACAATACAAAAAAGAACTGCTAAGCGTCTGTTACCGACGCCGAGGAACTCAAAAACAGTTAGTAGATTTGGTGTAAGATATCATATTTTATAACAGTGGATTATTTGGCTAAATTTGGAATTCCCTGAAATTTAGATAAATATGTTTAGTAACAGAAAAGTAAATTAAGCGCCAGTCAGGCAATCTTTCCTCGGCAAGCGATTGTTAGCTGCAGAGGTAAGATTGATGACTGGCGCTTTCACAGATTAAATTTTATACCATTCTACACATGATATTTCGCTGCACTCAATTCTTTGAACACTTTCTGTTTCAGATTATACAGTTTATCTGACAGATCCACATACACTTTGGAAGGATTTACGAAACGCATATTCTCATCCCAGAGTGTGGCTTTTTCCTGTGTGCAGATGGACTGGATTTCCATAACGCTCGGAGAAGTATAGACACATTTTCCTTCTTCAAAGATCGGAACCAGCAGTTTTCGCATGGTGTAAGTGCCACCGGCAATCCGGGTGCGTTTCCATGTCTCATTCGGATCAAAGAGCACCATATCTTCATTCTCATCAAAGGTTTCATCTGCCAGACAGATCAGATCTGCGCGGATTTTTCCGGTTTCCTTATCATAAATACGATAAATCTCTTTGTTGCCCGGATTGGTTACTTTTTCTGTGTTTTCAGAAAGCTTGATCTTCGGTGTGAAGTTGCCGTCCTCATTGCGGATGGCAGCCAGTTTGTATACACCGCCGAAAGCAGGGCAGTCTCTGGAAGTGATCAGGCTTGTGCCGACACCCCAGGAAGTGATCTTGGCACCCTGGATCTTCAAGGTCTCGATCAGATATTCGTCCAGATCGTTGGACGCGGAGATGATCGCATCCGGGAAACCTGCGGCATCCAGCATTTTGCGTACTTTCTTGGACAGGTAAGCCAGGTCACCACTGTCCATACGGATACCATAATTATGAAGTTCCACACCGGCATCTTTCATTTCCTGGAATACACGGATGGCATTTGGAATACCGGATTTTAACGTGTCATAAGTGTCTACCAGCAGGATGCAGGCATCCGGATATAATTCTGCATATGTCTTGAAAGCAGTGTATTCATCCGGAAAACTCATGATCCAGCTGTGGGCGTGGGTTCCTTTGACCGGAATGTTGAAGATCTGTCCGGCAAGTACGTTGGAGGTCCCGCAGCAGCCGCCGATGACAGCAGCGCGGGCACCGTAGATACCGGAGTCCGGTCCCTGTGCACGGCGCAGACCGAATTCCATGACACCGTCGTTCTGTGCCGCATAGCAGACACGGGCTGCCTTTGTGGCGATCAGACTCTGGTGGTTTAAGATATTCAAAATAGCGGTTTCCACCAGCTGTGCTTCCATGATCGGAGCGATGACCTTGATGAAGGGTTCACGCGGGAAGATCACAGTGCCTTCCGGGATCGCATAAATGCTGCCGGAAAAACGGAAGGTGCTCAGGTATTTTAAAAAGTCTTCATCAAACATGTTCAGACTCTGCAGGTAACGGATATCATCTGCAGAAAACTGGAGATTTTTGATGTAGTCGATGACCTGTTCCAGACCACAGGCAATGGCATAACCACCACCACATGGATTTTCGCGGTAAAAAGCATCAAATACGACCACGTCATTGTTCTGGGCTTTGAAATAGCCCTGCATCATTGTTATTTCATATAAATCAGTAAGTAATGTCAGGTTTAATGATCTCATAGTATCAATATGACCGGCGGCCGGTCATTTCCTCCCTATCCTTATAATACCGGCAGACAGTGCTGCCAGTTATTTCGGCAAACGCCTTTTTTCCAGTATACACTTTTTTCAGAAAACTTCCAGTTATTTTTTCAATAACAAGAGCATAACAAGAGCAGGATGAAAGCATAACTAAACTGCATGATATGACTTTGAAAAGTAATTTTACATTTATCACGACGGTTTATATACTTGATTTATGAAAAGAAACATTCAAGTCGAACGCATGTGAGACTTGGTGCGTGATTCTGGTCAGCGTAAGCTGACATATTCTTCTCAGAATCACTGCACATCCTCGCGGAGCGTTTATCTCAGTCGGAGATTGAACTCCCACTGAGAAAGATTTGTTATTA
>JALESO010000065.1 GCA_022781925.1 Lachnospiraceae bacterium | reverse complement strand
GGAATGGTGATATCCGTATGGCAGTTAAAGTATGCCTTCGACATATCCTCTTTACGAAGCAGGCTCTTCTCATTATCCCGTGCAATGATCTCCTTGCCATTCGGGTTGTATACTGCGGTATCTTCCGCATGGGAATAGCAGGTATCTCCTACTGCAAAATGCGGACCTGTCTTTTCTGCAATCAGGATTGGAAGTTTCGCTCCAATCTGATATTCTTTTGCCATACGGTATGCGGTTGTATTGGTACCGATGGCAAACTCGCCCATCGGAAGTGTCTCATGACGCATCAGGATATTGTCACGGATATATGCCTTGTTTTGTGCTTCATCTGCAAAGTTTCCACAATTATAACGCTCAATCATACCGTCCTTAAACACAATCTCCAGATCAAGATACTGCAGACCGTTCAGGAATACTTCCGATACATGCAGTGTTCCGTTTGTTCCTGCCAGAACCGGAGACGTAAACACTTCACCAACCGGAATATTGACATCTGCCACACAGTTCTCAAAAATGGTCTGTTTGTCCGGATCGGTCAGCGGATGAAGGGCTACGGTCAGATCGGTACGATTGCCGCCACGACCGGTAATGTGTACTTTTGTACCACTGTCCAGTACGTCAATGATACACTGCTGCATCTTCTGATACTTTGCATAATCCAGTGTATTGATCACAACGGTTTCTGCAAAAATTTCCTTAAACTGATCACCGATCTCCGGAATCGGATACGCAATGATGGTAAAACTGCGCTCCTCTCCTTTGATATATTCGTTTGTGATCTGACCGGACATGGAGGCATTGTAAACCACCAGTTCCTGCTGGCGGTCATGATAATGAATAGACGCCTCTTTTTTCTCCGGAGAAAACGGTTCCTCACCGAACACTTCCAGCACAGCCGGTCCGCCATGTTCTGCTGCCTGAATCTTATGCTGCTCAAATACGGTGCGCAGCACTTCCAGACGACGCTCCACAAATGCTTTGTCAAAATAGAACGCTTTATCTTCTTTATGGTCAAAATCATACTGGCGGTTTACACTGGTTGCATAAGCACAGCGTTTCGAAGTGCCTCTGTTATGAAACGAAGAAGACGCCTCTCTGCTGATCGTTGCCTGCAGTCCGATTTTTTCAAAATTCCGGATCGCGGCACGGATCATACGCTCAAATCCAACCTGATAGTGGATCTGCACCGTCTTTTTCTTCTTGATATCCTTGCCTGTAATTTCAAATCCAATGCGGTATCCTTCTGTATAAGTGTCCGCCATGCTCTGAATCTCTTCCTCGGAAAGTTCATTTAAAAATGCTGCAATACCGAGTTCGTTTTCTCCGATATAGAATCCATATTGATACAGATAACTGAGATCCGACAGATCTGCTTTCATAATAATCTTTTTGTACAGACTATCCACCGGGTCGATCATTTCCCGGATCTGATTCTCCACAAAGACTTCACTGTAATCATGGAAATACCAGTAAATCGTCTGTTTTGCTTCCTGTACATCTTCCTCTTCAAAACAATTGTACACCTGTACAAAAAGTTCTATCAGTAAAGTCAATTCTGCCAGTTTTCCCTCAAAGGCATAAGCAATCGCCACATCCAGCTCTGCCCGCAGAAAACTAAGCAGTTCTCCTTCTTTTTCTCCAAAAACAGTAACTGCATAGGCTGGATTTGCATAACTCTCCGCATAATAGGCCGGAAGCATATGATGATACAAAAACTCCTGATCTCCCTTGCAGGTCTCCAGACTGCGCTGCTGCAAAGTTCCCGCTATTGCCATCTGACATAATTCCATCGTTTTCTCCAGATAAGCTGCTGCCTCTGAAAAATAGTCTTTGTAACATTCCGGCACCTGTGGCTCTTTACTGATCTCCACGATCCGCTCCGCCACCAACTCATATCGTTCTTTCATTGTTTCATCTAAAAAATTATTCCAAATGCTGTCACCCATATTATTTTTCTCCTACTGATTTTTATCCTACCAGACCGAATATGTACATGCCGCCAAGACCAACGGTAAGCACTGCACCGAACACAATGCCAAGTCTCGGAAGCAGCGGTCTGATTTTTGGCTCTTTTACTGCAAAAATACCACAGAGCAACGCTCCCAGTGCCAGGATCAGTCCGATCAATCCCAGACCGCCTACTTTATATCCGCCTTCACCGGATGCAAGAAATGACTGTACCACTGCCGTTAAAAACACTGCCAGTGCAGCCATTGCCGTACAAAAAGACAAAATCCCGGTAGGGGAATGTTTTAAATCCCTCATCCGGGTCTTGCGTGTCCGGCGAAAATATTTTCTTCTGTTGCTTGCCATACGTTGCCTCCTCATTTATTCACATGCGCCGCAAAATATATCTGCGTTACCTCGCCGACATACTTCACAGGCACCGACAGTCTGAAAAAATTTATGATCTTTCTTTCAGCCTTCTGGCATCGGCATCCCGGTCCCGCTTACGCTGCATCAGTGCATAGACCAGATACCCTAATATTCCACCGATTGTATTCAGGAAAATATCGTCCACATCAAAGCAACCGGTCCGGGTTATAAGCTGGATACATTCCACGCTCAGACTCAGTTCAAAACTTGCCAGTGCTGTGAACCAGAATTTCCGTTTTTTTCTGCCAAGGATCGGGACCAGAAAACCAAATGGCATAAAAATGGCAATATTTCCAAATAAATTGGAAATCACTGCCACCGGTCCCAGAAGATCCGCATACACGATGAATCTTCGTATCTCCCTGAACGGAATTAAATTGTATCGATAACTGCGCTCAATACCGGTCCGGTCCAACATTTCTGCAAAAAACAGGAAATAAACCAGACCGGCGATATACAACGCAAACATTACTCTGCATAAAAGTCGAATTTGTTTTTTATGATTGTTTATAAACATGCTTCAATGCTTATTTTGCACCATACTGCTCATAATATGCGTCAATGGCAGCTTTTAATGTATCATCGATGACAACTTTGCCGTTGCACTCACGGTTGTAAAGATGTTCTACCACCTCTGCCATAGTTACGATGGCATTTGTCTCAAAACCATAGAGCTCCTTTACCTCCTCGAGGGCACACTTCTGACCGCCTTTTCCGATTTCCATACGATCCAGGGATACCATCAGACCTACGATTTCCACATTTGCCGCACCGCGTACCTTCGGGACAGTCTCTTCCATGGATTTTCCGGAAGTGGTAACATCCTCGATCATAACGACGCGGTCGCCGTCCTGCAGTTTGCTTCCAAGGAAACTTCCTTTATCTGCTCCGTGGTCTTTTTCTTCTTTACGGTCAGAGCAGTAACGGATCTCTTTTCCGTATAACTCGCTGTAAGCGATAGCTGTCACGACACTGATTGGGATTCCTTTGTATGCCGGTCCGAATAAAACGTCAAAATCATCGCCGTATTTATCGTGAATTGCTTTTGCATAATACTCGCCAAGTCTCTTTAACTGGGAACCTGTCACATATGCTCCTGCATTCATAAAAAACGGAGACTTTCTGCCGCTTTTCAAGGTAAACTCTCCAAATTTTAAAACATCGCTTTCTACCATAAATTCGATAAATTCCTGTTTGTACTGTTCCATGTACTCATATCCTCCTTATTTAAACCGTTTTCCGGGATTTTTCTTTTTCAGTTCTGTATTTTCCTTGCAAGTTTCTTCCGTTTGCAAAAAGCAAAGCGAACATTCACAATCCGCTTTCGCCACCTGCTCAAAACTATGCACAGATATAAATTAGTATACTATGTGGATGTTAATTTTTCAACTGACAAGACAGAATTTTATCGCGTATTTTTCCACCTGTTTATACGTGTTTTTCATATCCTGTTTCCCTATCTCTGACGACATCTGCAAAGGCCCGCATCAATTTTGCCGTCAGCCCCCAGATGACATGTCCCTCATACTGATAAAAGCAAACTTCTTCCTTTCGGCTGCGCCAGCGGTACTCCCGTCCGCCACAGATCCGTTCATAGGGAAAATCCTCTCCCGGTTCCACCTTTGCCCGGATCACATAGCATTCCGGATCCGTATGTAAAAAAAATTCCAACGGAACCGTAAACACTTCCGCTACTTCTGCCGGATTGAAGGTGTTCTGATACCCCTTTACCTCCGTTGCAAAAGAATGCATCACCAGACTGCCTCCGCTATATAGCTTATCCATATCACCAAGGTAACTGATCTGATCTTCCTTTAACAGTAATTCTTCCTTCAGTTCACGCAATGCTGCTTCTCTGGGCGTCTCACCTTTCTCCACCATCCCGCCGGGCAGACAGACGTCTCCCGGCTGGTGTGCAATGGTGGAAGAACGCACTTCAAACAGGACATCATAAGAACTATCCTGATTCTTCAGCAACGGAATACACACAGCTGCCTGATGGCACGATTCCATGCCGATAAACGTCGGCGCATGCTGTGCCAACGTTTCTTTTAACCACGTATACTGTACTCTTTTATTCATTTCTGTATGATTGTCACGCATTTCATTCTCTGTCTTTTGATTCTTATCATTCATCATCTACTAATTATTTGCAATACCCATATTCTACTGTCCATACTTTTTTACATCATTATACAATTACTTTCATCGTTTCTACACAAAAAATATCATTCACTCTTTTTCTCTTTCGAATGATTATCCTGTCTCACATTTTTTATAGCCAAATTTTCTGCAAGATTTCTTTCAATCCATTTGCCGAATGACGGAGTTCCTTATTTTCCTTCTCATTTAACGGAATTTCCAACACCTGCCGTACACCATCGTCTCCAACAATTGCCGGCACACTGATACACAGATCGGATAGTCCGTATTCCCCCTGCATCAGGCTTGATACTGGCAACACTGCGCCCTCATCCCGAATCAGCGCCGCCGCAATGCGCGTCACCGCCATGGCCACACCGTAATAAGTAGCACCTTTTTCTTCGATGATCTGATATGCACTTTCACGCACCCGGCGATAAATCTGCTCCATCGCCTGTTCATGGTCATAATGGCCTCGAATTTCACAAAAATCATGAATTGGAATTCCAGATACGTTGGCACCGCTCCACACCGCAAGTTCACTGTCCCCGTGTTCTCCAATGATCATGGCATGTACACTGGCAGAATCCACCTGCAGATGTTCACTGAGCAGATAGCGAAACCGTGCGGAATCCAACACCGTTCCACTTCCGATTACCCTCTCCTTCGGATAACCGGAAATTTTCCATGCCGCATACGTCAAAATATCCACCGGATTGCTGACGATCAACAAAATCCCTTCAAAATTCTGAGCTGTGATCTGTGGAATAATGGTCTTATATATTTCCACATTCTTATGCACCAGTGCTGTCCGGCTCTCACCGGGTTTCTGTGCCGCTCCCGCCGTAATAATGATCAGTCCGCAATCTCTTACGTCCGAATAATCTCCTGCATAAATCTGCATCATATGTGCAAAAGGGCGTCCATGGGCAATATCCGCCGCTTCGCCATGGGCTTTTTTTTGATCTGCATCAATAAGCACCAGCTCCGAAAAAAGTCCTTTCTGCATCAGAGCAAATGCCGTGGATGATCCCACAAATCCACAACCGATGATTGCTGCTTTCTGTCTGTTCATCTCCGTTTCCTCCAGGTCAATATCTATTTTTCAC
The DNA here is from genome assembly GCA_022781925.1 of Lachnospiraceae bacterium. GTDB lineage: Bacteria > Bacillota > Clostridia > Lachnospirales > Lachnospiraceae > Eubacterium_I. The sequence goes on along the minus strand of JALESO010000065.1, from coordinate 31,321 downwards.
AGCTTTTAAAAGTCAGAACAATGGTTATCCAAAATTTCTCTTTCTCACTCATTTTTCCATTATTTCTACGCTGTGACTTTTTTATATATTTTCCTGAAAATTATTTTTTATGCAGACACCACACAACGTGATATGTATCCATTTATAAGAATACACTTAGCAGCTTCTTCGGATTTTCCCGGTAAACCAGTTCCTGCATTTCTGCTGTCAGCCCCTCATCCATAGTCTCTGCCAGCTTACAGCACAACGGCAGCGGCGTAAACGGAGTATCACTTCCATATAAAATATGATCCCCGGTCGTTATCTGGCAAAGATTTCCGTACTGCTTTGGCATCGCTGTTCCACCCAGATCATAATACAGATCAGCCAGACATTTTCGAATATCGACACTTCCGTCCGGGCAAAGCATTTTTGACATGGAAGCCACACGATCACTGATAATCGGCAGATAGGCCCCTGCATGCGGAATCACAAAACGGATGCCAGGATATTTGTTCAATGTGCCTGTCAGGATCAGATTCATCACCGCACGGCAGGTGTCAAAGAAAAATTCCATCATCGGATACGGCAATGTCTCATTGACGCCCTGGGGAATCGCTGCCGGTTCTGTCGGATGAATCAGCACCAGTTCTTTTGACTGGTTGAGTACTTCCATCACAGGCTCTAATCTCGTATCACCAAGATACATCCCACAGGAATTGGTCTGCAGCGCAAATCCTGTCACCTGCAGATTTTCTCTGCAATATTTTACTTCCTCTACCGCAGCATCAATTTCCGGCAACGGTAAGCTTGCCAGCACACCGATTTTTTCCGGATATTTTTTCATCAATTCTGCACCATATTCGTTGGATGCTCTTGCAACCTCAATTGCCTCTGCTGCATCTCCCATATGTAAATGTGGAGAAGAAATCGAAAGAACACTGTAGCTTATGCCAATCGTCGCCATGGAGGAGAGCTGAATCTCCTCATTCCATTCCGGTTTTGGAAAGCCACCGTCCAACAGTTTCATTCCTCTCTTTTCCAGCATCTGATTGTACGCAGGCGGAAAATAATGTGCATGAACATCAATTTTTTCTTTCATAAGAATCTCCTCCCAGATTGTCACTCTGTTTCTTTTTTGTCACAGTGTAAAACGGACATTCGCAATCCGCTTTCGCTACTTGCTCATGAACGCAGTCGCTTTTCACTGTCATCTACAATATTTCCGGCATCTATATTTTTCTTAAAAAAGTTTTCATATGCATAATCCCACAAATCCTGCGAACCTTCTGCCGTGTGTGCATTACGCTTCATGATCTGACTCATTGCGATACCGCGTTCTTTCCACGCCACACCTCCGTTAACCGTATTAAGCATGGCCGGCTGCAGGTTATCCATAGTATGTGCAAATTTTGCCTCCGGGGTCTTTGCCTCCTCAAATTCTTCCCAGATATCTCTCATTTTTTTCTGCTGATCCTCCGGAAGCAGCGCATAAATACGGTCTGCGGCCTGACTTTCCCGTTCATGTTGTGTTTTCTGTCTTTCCTCGTCATAAGCATATGTATCTCCCGCATCAATTTCCACGATATCGTGGATCAGAAGCATGATAACTGTCCGCAACACATCTATTTTTTCATTGGCGTATTCTGACAGAAGAACCGTCATGATTGCCATATGCCATGCATGTTCTGCGTCATTTTCCCGGCGCGCATTATCCGACAATTTCGTCTGCCTCTGAATAAACTTTTCCTTATCAATTTCTTTTATAAAATCAAACTGACGTTCCAGTCGTTCTCTGTCCATCATATTCCTCCCTCTTTTTCACGATTCGAAACCCTCTTGCAGCAAGAATGCCGAGGGCATTCTTGAACTTTTTTATTTGGAAAACATCTTTTAAAAATTTTTTCCACAAAAATTGTTCGATTATTTTTTATTATATGTCACCCGCCCCACAATAGCAATTTTTTATTCATCCTATCTCTCAGTTCAGAATGAATGCTCCTCCCTTCACGAAAAATCTCCCCTTCATAACAAAATGCTTTTTTTGTATTTTTCTATGTGAAATAAGTATCAAATCTTGAAAAATCATAGTTAGATGATATAATAAACAATGGCTGAGTCATCCATTTTTTTTGCTCAGCGCATGACACTGAATAAATATGAACAAATAACGAGAAATGATAATAGAGGAGATTTTTATGGGTACCATTACTATTCCAAAAGGCTATAAATCTGACCTCAATCTGCATGATACTCAGATTGCGATCAAGACAGTAAAGGATTTTTTTCAGACACGTCTGGCTCAGGAGCTGAACCTTGCCCGTGTATCTGCACCGCTTTTTGTAGATCCGGCATCTGGATTGAATGACAACTTAAACGGTGTGGAGCGCCCGGTAAGTTTTGACATTGCAGAGCAGAACGGACGTATCGGAGAAGTTGTGCATTCTCTGGCAAAATGGAAACGTTACGCACTGGACAAATACGATTTTGAAGTTGGTTCCGGTCTGTATACCGACATGAATGCCATCCGCCGTGACGAGATTACAGATAACATACATTCCATCTTTGTAGATCAGTGGGACTGGGAAAAAGTCATTGATAAAAATCAGCGAAATCTGGATACATTAAAAGAAACTGTTCGTCAGGTTTACAAAGTACTACGCAAGACTGAAAAATATATGTCCATTCAGTATGACTATATCCATGAGATTTTGCCAAAAGAAATTTTCTTTGTAACAACACATGAATTGGAAGAAATGTTCCCTGATAATACACCAAAGGAGCGAGAATATTATATTGCTCAGGCAAAAGGTGCTGTCTGCATCATGCAGATCGGTGATGAACTGGAATGTGGCGAACCACATGATGGCCGCGCACCGGATTATGATGACTGGGCTCTGAACGCAGATATTGTTGTTTACTATCCGGTTCTTGATATCGCACTGGAACTTTCTTCCATGGGTATCCGTGTAGATGAAGTTTCTCTGAAAGAGCAGCTTGACAAAGCCGGCTGCCCGGAGCGCGCAGAACTTCCGTTCCAGAAAGCAATTCTGGAGAAAAAACTTCCGTACACCATGGGTGGGGGAATCGGGCAATCCCGTATCTGTATGTTCTTCCTGCGTAAGGCACATATCGGAGAAGTACAGTGTTCTCTCTGGCCGGAAGAAATGGAAGCACAGCTGAAAGAAGCTGGCATTCAGTTACTGTAAGTTCTTGTTTAGGGTAATTTGGAACAAGCAGAAACGAAGAGAATTTCAGCTACCGCGTAGCGGCATGCCCTTGAAAGAGAAAAAAAGAACGGCTACACTGTTGCCGGCGACGGAGAAAATCTACATGTTCTTGAGTTCTTCGCCGTCGGTAACAAAGGGAAAGCCGTTCTTTTTTTCTTCTGTCAAGGGTAGCGTCCATAGCCAAGCGCTTACATGCAAGTCATCTTTCGATATGTAAATCGTGCGCATGCAACACGGCATTTATTCTTTCAAGAAATTATATGCATGCGTGTCACGCGGTGCCACGGCGTAAATAGAACAAGATGTGAGCATAAACTCCAAGGCAAGGCGGTAGACGAATTTCCGTTATCGGAGCGAGCATAGCTCGACCGCGGGAGTGTGTCTGAACCAACAGCTGCTTTTGCTGTTGGTGAGTTCGCGGAAGCGGTCGGAGATAGGCGGCGCAGCGAAGATAGGAAATCCGTCGTGCCTGCATTGGAGTTTTTGTCACATCCTGTTCTAAGATTCCCTAAACAAGAATTTATTCTTAAATTCAGCATACAATTCCGGCAATATTTCTGCCAGATGTGTATACTCTTTAACATTATGTGCCAGCAAAGCTCTTGCTGCCATCTCATCAAATGGAACATTGGGATCCTCGAACCAGAATCTGGTACGAAGTTCTGAGCCATGCTCTGTAGGTCTTAGGAAATGCACCATTCCCGGAGTACAAACGATTGTTCCCTGGAAGGCTTTTAATTTTTCCGGATCAAAGCCCATCTCTTCCGGTGGTAAAAAGTTTAATATCAGATCAACCACCGGTGCATCTTTCAGCATCGATTCTTTTACGTCATGCGTTGTATGCCAGTAACGTTCTTTCATGGTTAATTTTTCATTCAACGCAATTTCCGGATTGCGTGTTTTGCAATAATAATGTTCATCTTTATTCCAAATAATATAGCGCATCGGATCAAGTCCATGCCAGGCAAACCACCAATCAAACATCTCTGGTGTCACTCCAGGCATCTGTGTACAATTTGCCACTTCATATCCACCGCTCGGCAAATGGAATACTCCAAATTCTCCCGGCAGATATCCATCCTCAAATAATTTGTTTTTGTCCACAAATAATAGTGCTTCCGAATCATCAAATTTTTCTGTCATGATCCGTTTCATTAATTTTGGTGGAACTTCTTTAATCTCACGCTCATAATATTTATAATACGGTGATTTTTTCTGTTCTTCTGTCAGTTCAACAGCCATATCTTATCCCTATCCTTTCTTTACGGAATCCTCTTTGCAAAAAACCAGCAGATTCCACCAAGCACCATTGTACCTGCCAACAGGTAGATTGCAATTTCATATCCAAGACATTGAATAATATATCCAAGCACAATGGTAAATACTACCGTTCCCACCTGTGTCACTTCATTTTTCAGTGAATTAACAACCGGTACATCGGAAGGTACTTCTGCTATATCTGTCGCTGATGCGGTAGACAGACCGGCAATAGATCTAGGCAGTGTTCCGTACACAATTACATACACCATGATCATACTTGCCGGCAGATTTACCAAGCAAATCAGCGCCACTGCCCCTGCAAAAAATCCGGCCATAACTATTTTTCGTTTTGTTCCAAGTTTATCTGAAATCAATCCAAATACAAACATGGATGCCATACCGATCAATGTTGTGTAACTGTAAACACTTGCCGCCTGCCCTGGTTCCAGTCCCTTGATGATCATATATTTTACGACATATGCGCTAAATGATACTGATACAAGACTGAAAAAAATGTATGCGATATTGACCAGCCAATTGGACTTGTTTTTGAACACACGCAACGTCTGCTCTCTGGTCGGCTTTTCATCTGCAGCAACTCCATTTGCCTTTATGGATACAGGAATGTTAATCATACATACAACAATGGTCAGTGCATACATCACCGCGATTCCTGCAAAAATCTGTAAAAATGACATACCTGCTTTCAGCATCAAAACCGAACCGCCTTTTGTGATCAGAATCTGCGGAGCAACTGCGCACAAAATGGATACACTGCTCCAGATTCCAACCTTATCTCTCGGAACCATATTCAGCAACAGGCTGGTAACTGCCAGTGTCGCCAGTCCAAGTCCGCCACCTTCTATTGCACGTCCAGCCACAAAAAGTGGAAATTTCGGAGCAAACAGCTGCATTCCCATACCAGCCAGCGCGACTGCAAATCCAAGAATTATGCTTCGCTTACTCGGCCACTTCCTGATCAGAAATCCCATCTGCACAGACAGTATGATCACTGCCCAGTTTGTTGCTGAATTCAGATATCCGTATGCCCCCTCGTTTACACCAAAATGAGAAGTGATTGCATCCTGCATCGGAATAAATTTAAACATTCCAAAGCCATACACCACACTACAGAAGATCATGGTTGCAAGCATGATTTTTATTTTTCTATCACTGTAATTTTCCCGTACGTTCTCTTTACTCATAACCGAATCTTCTTTTCCTTCCCTGACTTAGAATAATGTATAGCTCTTTTTCAGCCATTCCTTCCATTCTTCAGTAAAATCAACAATCCAGGTTTTTACCGGTCTGATTTCATGAATTAATCCTGCAACAGGACCTGCAAGAACTGCTCCTTTTTCTTTTACTTCTCCTTCCAGGGAAGCAATTCGTAAGGATCCCTGAGATATCTCGCGAATCATATCTGCTGCTTCTGCTTTTGTATGTGTTGCTTCGATTTCAAGCATTTCATCTGCCAGTTTATTCCGGACCTGCCAGCTTGGTTCACCGGTGGATGCGCCACAGGCAACAATATCACGATCAATCGCATGTACCACTGCTTCTTTTACATTCGGATGTACCGGGCACTCCTCAGATGCCATAAATGCCGTACCCATCTCAACGCCTTCTGCACCTGCCACGGTAACTGCTGCTGCCTGTCTGGCCGTTGCAATTCCACCGGATGCTACAACTGGAATACTGACATGCTCTACTACCTCTGACAGCAATACACGTCCACTGACTTTTGTACAGTGTCCGCCTCCTTCTACACCTTTTGCAATAATTACATCAGCACCTGCTTTTTCTGCAACAATGGCATCTTCCAGATAATTAATTTTTGCAATTACTTTACAGCCTGCATCATGCAATCTCTTATAGTATTCCGTTGCCATATCCAGATCCAACAAATTTAAACTGTCGATATAAGCTACCGGAACTTTTCCCTCAATAATCGCAGATACACCAACCTCCAATTGCGGTCCCGGATCAAGGAACAGATTTGCCGCAAATGGTTTTTTCGTCATAGAACGAACAATTTCTACCTGCTGTAATATGATTTCTTTTGGCATAAATCCACTTCCCAGTACACCAAGTCCTCCATTTTCTGATACTGCTGCTACCAGTGGTGCCATAGATGTCCATGCCATCGCCCCCTGAATAATCGGATATTCAATCCCCAATATTTCACACACTCTGTTTGCCATGTTATCAATCTCCTTTTCACACTATCTTCACTAATATTTAAGCTTTTTTCAATTTGATTTCAAAAATGTCTTACTGCCTTTCTACAATCCGTTTCAGGCAGCGCAACAACAGCGTACTTCTCAATTTCATCAATATTTCGGTGGCTGGACGTCATATTCCTCCACAGGAACTCTTTCTGTATGGAATGTCATCTCACCCTCTTTGTTCTGTACAATGATCCATTTCAGCCAGTTTTCATTATCCATATCCGGATAATCCTCACGAATGAACCATCCTCTGGACTCTTTTCTCATGGAAGCTGCTCTCAACTGCATCTCACAGCACAAAACCATCGCATCAGCCTCATGGCAGGTCAACAATCCGTGCAGATCATCTGCTTTCATATATTTTGCTTTTTCTTTCACTTTCTCAAGCTTCCGCAGTAATACATCCAAACGATGTTGTGACATATAGATACTATTTTCAACCGGGCAGAGGATCTGCTGGATTGCATCAATAATCTCGATTGGATCCACACCTTCCTCACGCTCTAACGGTTTATATGCATCCTCTTTGTATGCTTCTGCCTGTGCTTTACAGATATGAGACTCCCCTATTGTTTTTACATACTCTGCTGCTGATTCTCCACTGATAATTCCTGCAAATACTGCATTTAAAATTCCAGAACCGCGGTTTCTTCCCGGAGGAGCCGGAACTGCACCCGGTGCACCGGAACCACAATAACATACGTCTCCGGCTGCATACATACCTGCAATAGAAGTCTGCATGTCATCTCCTACACGAACCGGTGACTGTTCACCAACAAAACCAGGTGCTACTTCCAGCTCCGGATCCAGACCTCTTGCTTTTCCATGATCTGCATCCCAGAACGGAACACCATATGGTCGATCCCAGATTTTCGCCAGTGGATTATCATCCACATCCGGCACATGCAGATAAATCGGACCTTTTCCTGCAGACATCTGCTCATACCACTCTCGAAGAGCCGTAGAACTTACATCAGCTTCCGGGAAACGTCGGAAATTCTGTGTTACGTTTTCATTTAATGCATTGAACATATTGTTTTCTCCAAATACAAGTTCCTGAAAACTATTAACCTTATACAACTGCGCGAAATTTCCAAATTCTGTATTTCTCATCTGTGCGCCTGCACGGTAAGCTGCCGCAATACCGTCTCCGCGACCATTGCTCCACATCGGTGCTACACGATAGTTCTGACTTCCGGTTGCAAGAATTACAGATTTTGCCACAAATACATAAAACGTACCATCAATAATACTGTATCCCACCGCTCCGGCAATCCTGTCTTCTTCTGTCAGAAGATCAGATACCGTTACTTTATCAATTATTCTTACCCCCAGTTTCTGTGCTGTCTTCCTCATCTGAATCGTGACATTTAAGTCAATGCCAACCATATAGGTCATCGGACCGGTTGGAATCCTCAACTTTGGAATGGTGACCCCCCATCCTTCCATGCGATCAAGCATTTCATTATTCATTGCCACATATCTTTTCAACATATTCTGGTTTCCCAGATAACAGCCTACTGAATTTGCATGATATTCTACAAACATTTCAGGTGTTGTGTGCTCCAGATCAAAATACTGTAATACTCCACCACCTTTATTTGCTTTTCCACCATATCCTGTAGTCTGTTTTTCAACAATCATTACCTCTGCATCCGGATTTTTTTCTTTCGCAGAAACAGCTGCTGTCAGGCCTGCAATGCCACCGCCGATGACCAGCACATCAATGTTATGTTCTACTGTCTGTGTCTCAATCTTTGCCATAAAGTAACCTCCTCCCTAGTGATACTGATCAAAACTCTGTCTGAACTTCTGGCTCTTAAAATCCGGAATTACCTGAATACATCCGCGTTTACAGGATATCTCACAGTAATTACAATGTTCACAGTCCTCGACATATTTAAATACTGGCTGTTTTTTTTCTGCATCCCAACGGATAACATCGATAAAACATGCCTTATAACATAACTGACATCCCACACAATTTGCAGGATCAAATTTAATTTTATGATTTGTATGAATCATCTTTGCTCCTCCTTATTCCCCATGCTCTTCTGCATAAAGTTGCGGAAGAATTGTTGCTAAATTTGCCCATTCTTTCACATTCTGCAAAAATACACCCATTGCAAATACCGGCGGCATAAAGAATCCGTCTGGAAGCTGCTTATAATCTTTTCCATATCTCACAGTCCAGCCAATCCAGCATTTGGTACGCACTTCCACACCATCCTCTTTTTCAATCACCTGATGGCAGATCAGATAATCCGGTCCTGCTGCAGGTGGCTGACCATGTGCATAGCCTCTTGCACAGATAAGCGATGCTGTGTTAGATGATTTTAGCACCTCCATATCAAACCCAACATCCGACGGACATTTAAAATTCACTGCCTCTTTTGCCGGACCCATATCGGACATTTTTATCACCATCTGTGTCGTATCCCAGTACTTCTCAGCACCGATCAGATCTTCATCTGCAAATTTTGATGTCTGCATGCTCATGGCAGACATATTGTTCTCCGGGTTTGCAATCACAAAACGAAGTGGATCCAATCCTCTCCATGCCATATACCAGTCCAGCATGTCTGCTGTAACCCCCGGCATAAAAGTAACATCTGCCATATATCCGGTGCCATCCGGCATAACGGTATATCCAATCCTGCTTCCGATACCTTCATCCGTCAGAATTCTGGCACGATCTGTGAACGGTACGGCATCCATCGGAGTCATCGGTCCTCCAAATGCAAACGGCATTTTTTCCGGAACCATTGAGATCACATCACGCTCATAATATTTAAAATAAGGTTTTTTTCGGTCTTCATCTGTTACCGGCACTTTTGCCATTCCTTCTTTTTCCATAAAAAAACATCCCCCTTTCTTTTCTTACCTATACAGTAACAAACGAAAGAAGAATGTTGAAATGCTTAATATTTATGAGCTCATGATTCTTCGAACATAGAATAAAAAATTGCAATGGCCGGATTATAATTATCCTTCTGCCAGATCATGGAGTATCCATCCATGCGGATTTCCTTCACTTTTACAAAATCCACATAAGGACTGTTTTTCATAAAGTGCTCTTTGGAATTAACCCCGATTCCTTTTCCAATTTCCACCCACAGCATTTTTGTATCGTAATCCGGTGCCATTTTTGTCTTTGGTTCAAACCCGGCTTCCCGGCACTTTTCTATTAACAGATGATTCAGTTCCGGTGAATCCTCTGACAGTAAAAAATATTGTTCCCGAAAATCTTTCAATGAATACATTTTTTTCGAATCACAATGTAGAGAGGCCGGAACAATCAAATAATTTTCAATCTCAAACACATCCTCATGTAACAAATTTTCTCTGCCTTCTACAGCACCGCAGACAGAAAAACACATATCACTTTCCCCATTTTCCACACTCTGCAGCAACCGTTTTAACGGATAACTGATCAATTTAATATCCACCTGCGGATACCGTTCCTGGAACCGGTGAACAGTCTCCATCGTTTTGCTGTCCAGACACATTCCGTTCAATATACCAATTACAAGCTCTCCTTCTTCCCCGCGATTGATTCTGGCCACCTGTTCCCGCAGCATTCCATACTCTGTATTCAGTTTTACAAGACCGTTATACATCGCCAGTCCGGCCGGTGTCACCCGGAGTCCGCTTTGTTTGCTCCGTAAAAAAAGTGAAAAGCCAAGTTCATCCTCCATGGCTGCAATATTTCTGCTGAATGCTGGCTGCGTCATATGAATGTTCTGCGCTGCAACCGTAAAATTCAAAGTTTTTACAGCTTCCATAAAACATTCAAACATTGTTAATGTCATTTTCATTCCCCCTGATGTGCAAAATTCTCTCTTATCACATATTGTAACAGATTTTCTTTTGTTAGGTATATATAACACGCAAAAAGCACAGCTATTCTGGGCTGTGCCTTTCACGTTTTTGCTTATACTAACTTTTTTATCAGAAGATCTGATTATTTACGTCCTACCAAAGCATCATCCAGCGTTTTTCCTGCTGCCTTGCGGTATTTATCATCCACTTCTTTTACATGTGATGGTTTGAAGAGCAACAGTAAAATCAGAGAAATTACACCTACAATCGCTGTTGTAATAAAAATCGTACGATATCCCCCTGCGGAATACATCAGCATTGCAATCAGCATCGGACCGGAAGAACAGATGATATTTCCAATCGGGCTTGCTGCTGCAAACACACGGCTAAAATCCTCTCTGCGCCAGTACTGGGCTGCCATGGACACTCCAAAGTTTGAGGATGCTCCCATAAACAGCGCCAGGCAGATCATGGAAATCAACAGTGTGATCGCATTTGGAATTGTTCCTAAAATACCGGAAATGATCATAATTACTACCGAAATAATCATAGCAAATTTTGTTCCAAAACGGGTATCCAATACACCAAGAATAAAACTTCCGATACAACCAAAAATCATGATCATAGCCATAACACCGGTATATCCACCCACAAATGCCAGTTCATTTTCAAAGTTTCCAATAATTGCTGCAGATTGTGTCATCATACCTACGGAAAACATTAACAATGTTCCTACCGGAATTGTGATCAGCCAGAAATCGCGACAGGCCAGTGTATGCGGTAATGTCCATACAGAAGTCTTTTTGTTTTCGATTTCTTCCAGCATCATCTTTTCTGCAATTTCCGGTGTCAGATTCTTATCATTATCCCTGTACGCTCCACACTGTTCCGGATAGTCTTTGATAAAGATCAGGCCAATGATCCATCCGATCACAAATACGATAAAAAATGGTAAAAATGCACCGGTAACATCCGGAAAACCTTTTGCAAACACACTTGCGGCAAACGGTCCAATCAAGCCGTTTGCAATCGGAAATGCAAACGTTGCAATCCCCATGATGGTTCCTTTTCTGGTAGGGAACCACTGTCCAACCAGAATACCGATAGAGAACGTTGCATACAGAACAGAAACAACATTTTCAACAGCATAACACAGCATCCAGATTGGTCCTGCAGGGAGTAACATAATTCCAAGTCCTAATAATAATGTAACCGCACCAAGAATACTTCCGAACCTCTTGATACTTTTCAGCTTTGAAATCAATCCGGCCATGGCCAGCTGAGCCAGTACACCAATAATTGCACAGATAGAATATACTTTTGATAATACCTGCGCCCCGCCATACATATCAGCCAGAATATTCAATGGATAGTTTGTAAAAACCTGATATGTAACAAATGCGATTGCCTGATAGATAATCAGCATCCATCCCCTGAATCCAAAATTGACTGTCTTTTTTTGATTCATAACCTTCTCCTCCTTTTTCCTGACACAACAACCTTATCTTGTCCTTTGTGTTGTATACATTATAGCTTTTGAAAGTTAAAGAATGAAATGCTATTAAAACATGAGCTCATGCATTGCATTACTTTTATTTTTGAATGACTACCGCATTTTTTATTTCTGCATTCATATTGGTGACAGACGTATTCCCCTTTCAGCTTTCCTTGACATTTCTTATATGATATGATAAATCTGTTCTGTTGTTGTTTTTGCAAATATCCAGAAATGACACTGCGATACACAGAATCTTTCATGGATGCCAATGCTTCCTTTATTTAAGTATAAAATTGCATAAATTATTTTTTGGGGGAATATATGAAACTTAAGAACATGAACTGGTCTGAACTGAGACCGGAAGTCAAACAAGTCTGGCAGTTAAGTCTGCCCGCAATTTTAACACAAATCACAACCATTGCCATGCAGTACATCGACTCTGCCATGGTCGGTGCTCTGGGTGCCGCCGCCTCTGCCGCCATCGGTCTGGTCGTTGCCATGACCTGGCTGTATAATGGAGTCCTGTCCGCGGTTTCTGCCGGTTTTTCTGTGCAGGTAGCCCATCACATCGGAGCCAATCAGGATATGGAAGCCCGAAATGTTATCCGGCACGGTCTGATCAGTGCCCTGATCATTTCCGGCCTTTTATGTTTGAGCGGTCTCCTGCTCAGTCATCCGTTGCCAATCGTGCTGGGCGGTGATCCTGCAATCTGCCCGGATGCAACTGCATACTTTTTTGTATATTCACTGATGATCCCATTTTCACAGTTGAATTCCCTAACATCGGCATTTTTGCAGTGCAGCGGTGATATGGTGACACCAAGTATTTTAAATGCCGTCATGTGTGTACTGGATATTCTTTTTAATTCATTACTGATTCCACGCTTCGGTGTCCTTGGTGCCGGTATGGGAACAGCACTCGCCTGTGCCATCATCAGTCTGATCATGGCATGGCGCTGCTGTGTTTGCAATAAACGTCTGCGCTTCAGAAGTTCCGATTCACATCCATATAATCGTGATATTCTGCGCAAAGCATTTCAGATTGGCATGCCAGTAGCCGTTCAGGAAATCGCCATGAACAGTGCTATGGTCGTATCCACCCGGATCATTGCCCCACTGGGAGCCGCTGCCATCGCTGCAAATTCTTTCGCCGTTACCGCAGAAAGTCTGTGCTACATGCCAGGCTATGGTCTTGGTATGGCTGCAACCACACTGGTTGGACGCAACATCGGTGCCGGAGAATTTAAAACAGCAAAACGTTTCGGTAACATCAGTACCGCCATGGGTGCCATTTTCATGGGCTGCACCGGTACCATTATGATGTTCGCCTGCCCGCTGGTCTTCCGGCTTCTGACACCGGATGTCACTGTGCAGGCAATGTCCGTTCATATCCTGCGCATTGAGCTGCTTGCGGAACCGCTCTTTGGAGTGTCCATCGTTGCCGCCGGCGCACTGCGCGGCACCGGAGACACCTTCGTACCAAGTCTGATGAACCTTGGCAGCATCTGGATCGTGCGCATCGGCCTGGCACTGATTCTTGTCAGCCGCCTTGGTCTCACCGGCATGTGGATCGCAATGCCGATTGAACTGTGTGTCCGCGGACTGCTCATGCTATACCGCCAGCACACTACAAAGTATTACCGTTCGCATACTTAATGTAAGGAACAAAATGAAAACATCCAAGACAGACACGGACAATTTTCTATCTTCGTTGCGCCGCCTATTCCCGACTGCTCCCGCGAACTCGCCAACAGCAAAAATGCTGTTGCCTCAAACACACTCCCGCAGTCGTGCTATGCTCACTTCGATAACGAAAATTGCCCTACCGTCTTGTCTTTGGATGTTTTTCTTTTTGTTCCATTTACACAGTGGCTCACATGCCACATGCACATCTATACTTGTAGAAAAACAGCACTATGATGTGCATGCAGATTTACAGATGTTATATCATTCCGTGATTTCATAACTGAAATGGCAAAATCGGAGAAAATTATCTCAGTGAGCGATTAAGTAAACGACTGAGTTTCACAAGTTTTTGCGCGAGTGGGAACGACCTCTTTTTCAGGCGTGGGAACGAGCGCGATGAAAACGCAGTGAAACGAAGGTAGTGCACGTCTAGCGAACGAGATAATTTTCTCCGATTTTGCTTTCATATATTAAATTTTAAGCATTGTTTTTATTCCGCGAACTGGCTGTTATACAGATCCGCATAAAAACCACCCTGTTCCAGCAGTTCCTCATGGGATCCCTGCTCGATGATATCTCCGTCTTTCATGACGAGAATAATATCCGCATTTTTGATGGTGGACAGCCGGTGCGCGATCACGAAACTGGTCCGTCCTTTCATCAGGTTATCCATAGCACTCTGGATCAGTTCCTCGGTTCTGGTATCTACGGAAGAGGTCGCCTCATCCAGGATCAGAATACGGTTGTCTGCCAGGATCGCCCTTGCGATGGTGAGCAGCTGTTTCTGTCCCTGGGAAATATTGCTGGCATCCTCATTCAGTTCCATATCGTAGCCACCCGGCAGCGTCCGGATAAAATGATCCGCATGGGCTGCTTTTGCGGCTGCCTTTACTTCCTCGTCCGTGGCATCCAGACGTCCGTAACGGATGTTTTCCATGATACTTCCCTTGAAGAGCCAGGTATCCTGCAATACCATTCCGAACGCGTCTCGCAGCTCCCGGCGGTTGAAATCGCGGATGTCGTGACCGTCGATGCTGATGGAACCGCTGTTTACATCATAGAAACGCATCAGCAGTTTCACCATAGTGGTCTTGCCGGCGCCCGTCGGACCTACGATGGCGATCTTCTGTCCGGCAGCTACCTTTGCACTGAAATCATGCACAATGAGCTGATCCGGATTATAACCGAAGCTTACATGATCAAAGGTGACATTTCCAACGACTTCTGTCACATCTGCCGGATGCTCCACTACCTGATCTTCTTCCTCTTCTTCCAGGAATTCAAAGACACGCTCTGCTGCCGCTGCCATGGACTGCACCTGGTTCGTTACCTGGGCGATCTGCTGGATCGGCTGGGTAAAGCTCTTGACATACTGAATAAACGCCTGGATATCACCGATAGTGATCACACCACGGATAGCCAGCATACCGCCGCTGAGTGCCACTGCCGCATAACCAAGGTTTCCGATAAACTGCATGATCGGCATCATGATTCCGGAAAGAAACTGGGATTTCCATGCAGAGGTATACAGCACGTCATTCGTCTTATTAAACTGAGCGATCATCTCATCCTCTTTGTTGTAGGCTTTGATCACCAGATGGCCGCCATAGCTTTCCTCTACCTGACCATTGATATGGCCAAGGTACTCCTGCTGGGTCACAAAGTGTTTCTGGGATTTTTTTACCACCAGTGACACGCAGAGTCCGGATACCGGAAGCACCACCAGGGCGATCAGTGTCATCAGCGGAGAGATGCTGAGCATCATGACCAGTACACCGATGATGGTGGCTGTGGATGTGATGATCTGTGTCACACTCTGGTTCAGGCCCATACCCAGGGTATCCACATCGTTGGTGATCCTGGATAACACTTCACCGTAAGTACGGCTCTCGAAATATTTCATCGGCATACGGTTGATCTTCTCTGTGATCTCTTTTCGCATCCGGTAACAGATCTTCTGTGTGATACCGGTCATGATCCAGCCCTGCACGAAACTCAGCACGGAACTGAGCAGGTATAAGCCCAGCACAAACAGCAGGATTTTTCCGATATAAGTGAAATCAATGCCGCCGGTTCCGGCTACTTTTGCCATCAGACCGGTTGCCAGTGCTGTGGTTGCCTTGCCGAGTACCTTCGGGCCGACCACGCTGAAGACAGTGGAGCATGCCGCGATGATCATGACAAATACAACAGCAATCTTATATTTTCCCATATAGCGCAGCAGTTTTCCGATGGCGCCCTTCAGATCCTTTGCCTTTTCACCGGGAACCATACCTCTGCCCGGTCCCATCGGACGCTTTGGTCTGGAAGCGGAATGTGTATTTCTCTCATTACTCATGGCTTTCACCCTCCTCTCCGTCTGTCAGTCCAAGTTCTTTTTCCGACATCTGGGATTTTGCGATCTCCTGATATACGGTACAGTGCTTCATCAGTTCCTCATGGGTTCCTTTTCCGACAATCTCACCCTCATCCAGCACAAGGATCTGGTCTGCATGCAGGATTGTACTGATACGCTGCGCCACAATGATCACGGTGCTGTCCTGTACAGTGTCTGCCAGTGCTTTCCGCAGTTTTGCATCCGTCTTCAGATCCAGTGCCGAAAAACTGTCGTCAAATACAAAGATCTTCGGATGTTTTGCGATGGCACGGGCAATGGCAAGACGCTGTTTCTGTCCGCCGGATACGTTTGTACCGCCCTGGGCGATCGGGGAATCATATTTCTCCGGTTTTTCTTCGATAAATTCTTCTGCCTGGGCGATCTGTGCCGCCTGAACGACCTCTGCATCCGTTGCTTCTGCATTGCCGAACCGCAGGTTGGAAGCGATGGTTCCGGAGAACAGCACACCTTTCTGGGGTACAAATCCGATCTGCTGACGCAGGTCTTTCATGGAAAGTTCCCGGATATCCGTACCGTCCAGTGTGATGTTTCCGCCGGTCACGTCATACAGCCGCGGGATCAGGTTCACGATGGTGGACTTACCACAGCCGGTACTTCCGATGATGGCCGTGGTCTGGCCCGGATATGCGGTAAAGTCAATATCCCGGATGGCCGGTTCCCCACTGCCCGGATAGGTGAATTCCACATGGTCAAATTTCAGCACGCCTGCTGATTTTTCCATATGTTTCGGCTCTTCTGCTTCCTGAATCGTAAAGTCTGTATTCAGCACTTCATCGATACGGTCTGCTGCCACACCGGCACGTGGAAGCATAACGGACATCATTGTCAGCATCAGGAATGCCATAACGATCAGCATTGCGTAAGTGATAAATGCGGTCATGGAACCAACCTGCATCACACCGAGGTCGATCTTCTTTGCTGCCACCCAGACGATCGCCACCGTCAGGGCATACATAATCAGCATCATACCAGGCATCATCAGTGTCATGACACGGTTGGTAAAAAGCATGGTCTTTGTCAGTTCACGGTTTACACCGTCAAAACGCTCTTCCTCTTTGTCCTCCCGGCGGAATGCACGGATAACGGAAAGTCCGGTAAGAACCTCTCTGGAAACCAGATTGACATCGTCCACCTTTTCCTGCATCTGTTTGAACTTCGGCATCGCCGCACTCATCAGGATCATGACAAATGCAAAGATCACAATGACTGCCACTACGATCAGCCAGCCCATTCCGGCTTTTGTCTGCACGACTTTGATGATACCGCCGATTCCGATGATCGGTGCGTAGGCAAGCATACGCAGAAATACCGCTGTCACCATCTGGATCTGCTGTACGTCATTGGTACTTCTGGTGATCAGGGATGCCGTGGAGAAATGCTCCATCTCCGCATTGGAAAACCGCATAACTTTTTCATACAGTCTGCCACGCAGGGAACGTCCCACACCGGCTCCGACTCTGGATGCCAGATAAGATACAAAGATCGCACATGCCATCATGACGGCTGCCAGCCCTGCCATCTGCAGACCTTTTTTCCACAGATAAGCCGTCTGGATCTTCGCCAGGTCCAGTCCTGCCTCCTCATCACAGGCTGCGGCGTAAGCTGCACCGGTGGAAGTCAGCATGGAATCGCCCATGGTGTCCACCATATCCTGCATGGAATCACGCATGGAAAGCATGGTGCTCTCATCAATCTGACCGCTCTCTTCCATCGCTTCAAAAATCGGACGGACGTCCACACAGTTGACTGTCTGGGTGCTTCCATCGTCCTGTTCTACTTCTTTTTCTGAAACCTTCAGTTCCGTTCCCAGTATCTGACCGATCTGCTCCAGACTCATCTGCTCAAATACCGATGCATCCTGTCCGGTCTGCTGCGCCAGCATTTCCCTGAAAGAATCTTCTTCCATCTGAGACATCTGATAATTCAGGATCAGCGGGATCGCAAATTCCGAATCCAGATCCTCCAGTGTATCCTTCTCGGTCACAGAACACGCATAGGTCTCATGCTGTGTCGCTTCATAACTGGAAGCCCACAGTGCCTTTTCTTCCTTCGTCATAAAGAGCTGCGCATTCTCATATTCCTCTGCTGTCATCTCCTGCGGAAGAATATGTTCGATTCCTTTATTCTGAATACCGACATCAATGATATCGGCGGTGTACGTCGGCAATGCCAGGTCACAGTACGCCTGGATCACCAGCACTGCCACGATCAGAATGATCGACTTCCAGTACGGAATCATGTTTTTAAAAATCTTCTTCATTTCCGTGATTTCCTTTCTGTTTACTACTTTAAGCTTTCCCAAAATTCAGATGTTTTCGCATCATGCTTTTACATCTGTATCCTTATCTGCTGGATTTTTATCCGATTTATCCTTATCTGCCGCTTTTTTCTGGCTCTCCCGGATCTTCTCCAGTTCTTCTTTTGCCAGATCATACTGCTGGTAAATATAGCTCACCAACCGCGCCATTTCTTCTTTGTCCGTCTTTTCAAAGACCCGGCGGATAAACTCATCCATGATCTCATTGGATTCCTGCAGCACTTCCTGGCCGGAATCCGTGATCTCCACCAGTGTATTTCTGCGGTCCTTCGCATCCACGAAACGTCTGACGTATCCCTTTTGCTCCAGTGCCTTGATGCTGCGGGATACCGCTGGTGGCAGCGCATGGGTATATTCTGCCAGATCAGACATCTTCACCCCGTGCTCCGAACCGATCTTCTTCTGCACATGATAGATGCCGTTCATCAGCACAAACTCACCTTTGTTCAAATGGGGCAGAATACTTCCGATATTCAGCCTGCGAAACATATGCAGGGCTTCCCACACGTTCTGCTCCATATGCTCCATACAGCCCATATGCGCTCCGTGTTCCATATGTCCCATGTGATTCCTATGCTCTATATATTCTTCCTGCTCCACAGGCTCTGAACCTTCCCTGCAATCCACAGTACCGGTTCTTTCCCGGTCCAGTACCCGTTCCATATTTTCTACATATTTCATAACTCCTGAAAAAGACCTCCTTTCCGTATCATGATCTGAAAAAGTCGCCTGCTTCCCGTCAGAAAACACAACCGGGGAGACGATCTTATTTTTCCCAATATTTAACAGTGTTAATGATTAACCGTTGACAAATATTAACACTGTTAAGTTTTTGTGTCAATAAAAAGAGGAACAATCAATTCTTAAATAATTATAAAATCAACTGTTCCTCTTATGCATCTTACTTATTCTGTTTTTTTCAGGTCGAACGTATGTAAACAGACTGAGATCAGAACTTCTCCACCAGCATACCGCTTCGATATGCCTGCAGCAGTTCTTCCAGTTCCGCGATATTCTCCCGCAGTACCTTTCCGGTATCGGTATCATTTACGGTTTTTCGTTTTACCACATTCTGCTCCATGACGATGTGAGAATGGATACAGGTCTCATTCAGCACCGTATCTTCCATGGACGTAAATGGCTCATGCGCTGCCAGCACCAGTCCGTAGGAGTTGTAGATCAGTGTGTAACCTGCGATGCCGGTCTTCTGCTGATAAGCCTTGGAAAATCCACCGTCGATGACCAGCAGCTTGCCGCCGCATTTTACCGGGGATTCGCCTTTTTTCACAATGACCGGGATATGACCGTTGATGATGTGTGCCCCCTGCACTGGAAGCCCGAATTCCTTCAGGATCTTATCCACGATCTCTTCCTTCTCGAACAGGCGGTAGTAGGCATTTTTCGGCTCCTCATGGGTTTCCTTGTCATCGATAAAGTAACGCTCGAATGTCGCCATACGCTCTTTTCCGAATACCGGTGAATGTTTGTTTTTCCAGATATACCACAGGATATCCTCGCCCCGCTTTTTCTCCTGGAGATCGATGGAATAATATCCTTTTCTGGCATAATGCTCCAGAATGTCATACAGTGCTTTGCCGCTGTATGTCTTGCCGTATATGTTGACCTTCATAAAGCTGCCGTCCTCATTCAGCGGTACACAGCCATGATAGAGCAGGTTTCCATTGTATACTTTGTAAAGGCTTCCCTTTGTATAAAGGAAACGGATATGGCGCTGCAGACGCTCACTACCGAGGAAGCTGTTTTTCAGACGTTCCACCACATCTTCTTCCTGCTGGGTCAGTTTGTACGGATCCTTCGGATCGATGGTCGGGAAATAGGTATCATTCAACGGATATTCCTTTCCGTTCAGCTTGATGGTGCCCTGCTCATAATCAATCTTGTCCAGCAGCAGACGCTCCTTCATATCCCACTCCGGATGTTCCTTGATCAGCTGACCTTCCACCTTGAACTGAATGATGGTGATGGCTTTGTGCATCATGGCATCCATCTCCGCATAATCCCGGTCGTATTCCTTATCGTCATCCCTCACATGGACATTAAATGTCTTGCTTGTATGTTCCTGATAGCAGTCCATGGCAAGGCGCATCAACGGGATCATATTGATACCGTAAGCATCCTCCAGGATCGCCAGATTGCCGTAACGGGCGGAAATACGCAGCATATTACACATGCACGGCACAGAGCCTGCCGCCGCTCCCATCCAGAGGATATCATGGTTTCCCCACTGGATATCCACGGAATGATGTTTCATCAGATCATCCATGATCAGATGCGGATACGGGCCTCGGTCAAAAATATCTCCCACCACATGCAGATGATCCACGGTAAATCTCCGTACCAGATAACAGAAATCTATGATCAGCTGTGCGGCTCTGCCGGTGTGGATAACTGAGTTGATGATCTCATTATAATAAGCTTCCTGATCTGCCACATCCGGTCTGCCCGTCATCAGTTCCTCAATAATATATGCAAAATCTTTTGGCAGTGATTTGCGCACTTTGGAACGGGTATATTTGGATGATGCATTTTTGCATACACGGATCAGGCGGAAGATGGTCACTTTATACCAGTCTTCCAGATTCTCCCGCTGGGTCAGTTTTCCCTCGATCTGTTTGATCTTTAATTCCGGATAATAAATCAGTGTGGCCAGGGTACGTTTCTCCGGAATCCCCAGAGAACTTCCGAATTCATCCTCGATCTTGCGCTGTACTGCGCCGGAACCGTTGCACATGACATGACGGAACTGTTCATACTCCCCATGAACGTCCGTGATAAAGTGCTCCGTGGCCTTTGGCAGACTTAAAATCGCCTTCAGATTGACGATCTCTGTGGCTGCTGCTGCAATGTTTGGATATTGTGTTGCCAGTACCTTCAAATACTTGATATCTGCATTTTCCATGCCTGGTTATCCCCCTTATAATCTGAAGTACGCTCAGAATTTCTCTCTCCGCCGAAAAGACTTAAAAAGATTCCGGGCGTACATTTTTAAGTTCGGTTTTTATGACGCGCTCTTGATCACATCTGCCATTCCATAAAATCCGGCCGGTTTTCCTGCCAGATATTTTGCAGCCTCAATGGCTCCCTTGCCAAAGATGGCTTTGGAATATGCGGTATGTTTGAATGTGATCACCTCATCGGTTCCTGCAAAGATCACTTCATGTTCGCCGACGATGTTGCCGCCGCGGACTGCCTGGATACCGATCTCATATTTGTCACGTTTCTTGCGCTCCTGGGAACGGTCATATTTGTAGGAATATGCCTCGTCCAGAGCCTCATTCATAGAATCAGCCAGGGCAATGGCTGTTCCGCTCGGTGCATCCAGCTTCTGATTGTGATGCTTCTCTACGATCTCCATGTCAAATCCTGCCGGTGCCAGTACCTTTGCTGCGGTCTGAAGCAGCTCCATCAGTGTGTTGACACCCAGAGACATGTTTGCTGATTTCAGTACAGCGACTTTTTCACTGGATGTTTTTAACAGGGCATCCTGCTCCCCGGAAAGACCTGTGGTGCATACAACCACCGGGATCTGACGGGATACACTGTATGCCATCAGGGCATCGATGCAGCTGACATGTGAAAAATCAATGATGGCATCTGCTGCCACATCGCAGTCTGCGATATTTGCAAACACCGGATAACCGTAATGCTGCTCGGTGTTGATATCAATGCCTGCCACGATCTCGATCTCCGGATCTTTTTCACACAGATCACTGATCACATGGCCCATATGTCCGTTACATCCATTCATAATTACTTTTGTCATAATCTTACTTCCTCCGTACATTCCTATCTAGTATAATACCCCCGCACATCATGCGGGGGCAATAGTTTTTCTTATTTTTTTACAGTTCACTCATCACATGAATTCAGGTAATGATCATGCTTGCATGAGGAATTACCTGGATACATAGTGATGAAGGGAGCGCCTTTTTATGAGCAAAAGAGTTCGCTTTGCGAACGATATTTCTTGAATGATAATTCAAGAAGGGTCGAAGAAGCCCGAAAGGGCGTTTTGCGAATGGCGCGGGTGAACTGTCAAATTCCTTACTTCATTAATCCGTATTTGATCATTTCCTGACGGAGAAGCTCTTTGTGTGCATCTTCCATCTCACACAGCGGTGCTCTCAGCGGGCCAGCTTCCCATCCGAGCATGTTCATGGCTGTTTTTACCGGAATCGGATTTACTTCGCAGAATAATGCATTGATCAGCGGAATGGCATCCAGCTGTAATTTTGCTGCTTTCTTGTAATCTCCCTCCAGGAACTCCATAACAATGTCATGTGTCTGGCGCGGTGCGATGTTAGATAATACGGAGATAACACCAAGACCGCCTAAGGATAACAGCGGAACAACCTGGTCATCATTTCCGGAATACAGTTCCAGATTTCCGTCACACAGGTTCATTGTTTTTGCTGCGTGGGACAGATCTCCGGTTGCATCTTTCAGACCTACGATATTGTCTACATTTTTTACCAAATGTGCAATGGTCTCCGGATTCAGTCCACATCCTGTTCTGGACGGAACGTTGTACATGATCACCGGCACTTTGATGGAATTTGCTACGCTGGTATAATGTGCGATGAGTCCTTTCTGTGTCGCTTTGTTGTAGTAAGGTGTTACGATCAGAACCGCATCTACACCGTCTTTGTCAGCTTCCTGAGAAAGCTCGATGGCTGTCTGTGTGCTGTTGGAACCTGTTCCTGCGATAACCGGAACACGATGTTTTGTGAATTCAACGGCTGCTTTTACTACTTTTTTATGCTCTTCTTCGGATAAAGTTGCGCTCTCACCGGTAGTACCTGCGATGACGATGGCATCTGTACCGTTATCGATCTGATAATTGATATTTCTCTCCAGCAGATCATAGTTTACTTCTAAGTTCTCTTTCATTGGTGTGACAATTGCAACACCTGCACCTTTGAAAATTGGCATTTCATAATCCTCCTACCTATATACTTCAACAAACGAAACGAATTACTGCTTTTTCTGAATAGATTGACAAAAAAATGAACCAGCTCACGCGCTGGTTCCTGAAACCGATTCATGTCTTAAATACACAAACGAATTAGACGTTCTATTTCAGTGATAGCGCACCATCGTTTCCGATGACAGTTACAATGTTCTTCACATTGCACCCAAGCAATATACAGCCGTTCCCGTATATCCTTTCGGCGTGTCTTCCTTTCCTCTGCCCTCATCTGTGAATCGGAACATACGGCAGATTACTCTTAATCCACGCAACCTCTATCTGTTAATGTTTTATCGTTGCTCAATATAACACTTTGAAACAGAATTGTCAACCTTTCGATCTGCATTTTTATACAGAATCCTACATATTTATAATTTTTATGATTGTCCGCAGGACGAACTTTTCTATTCTTCCTTTTTGATGCAGATTTCATACACCTCATCCGCATGTGCAAGGATACCGTCGCTGATGATCTGTCCGGTCATGATCAGGTCCATATCATCGGACTTCAGCTCCATCAGATGAAGGATCTCTTCTTCTGACACAATCTGCTCATTCAGAAGTCCCAGTACCTCATCCAGGATCAGAATATTGCACTCGCCTGTCTGCAGTACCTTTCTCGCATAGTTGATGCCGTTTTTCATATTCATCTGCTCTTCTAACTGTTCTTCTTCCGGCAGTTCATTGTAATATTTCTCTGATTTCTGAAAACGGAACAGACGGATCTCCGGCTCGAGACGTCCGAGAAAACTGATCTCATCTTCATCTTTCCGTTTTAAAAACTGGATTACAATGACGGATTCTCCCTTACTTGCCTCATGAATGGCATATCCTAATGCCGCTGATGTTTTTCCCCTGCCGGCACCATAATATACCTGTATTTTTCCTGTACTCATAGTCTCCTCCTTTGAAGTCACATATGCTTTTTTTCAAGAATGCCCTCGGCATTCTTGCTGCTTTTCCATGTCTTCTGAATAATAATCCCCGGTATCAGAAACAGAAGCAATAATCTGAGCATTTTGCTTCTTCCTGTTTTATCCTGTTCCATTTCCATACCTTCCCCCATAAATCACATTATGTTCAGTATACCCTACTGGCTCAGACTGTGTCAAATTATGTGGATCTGTTTTCCGCTTTTCTTTATTATTCCCTCTTCTTCCAGATTCTTAAGTTCTCTCGTCATCGCACTGCGATCGACACTTAAATACTGTGCCAGTGCAGTATAGGACATAGGTAACTTAAGATCTTTGCTGTGTTTTTCTGTAGAGAGTGCGTTCAGATAAGCCATTAATTTCTTCCGTGTACTGGATCTGGAAAGCATATAGATCCGTTCATTCTGCTGTCTGGACTGAATTGCGGTAAGCTGAAGAAGGTTGCTGACCATCTGACTGTGATGATGGCACGCCTGCTCACAGCGTTTGATAACATGTTCGTAATCTATAAACATAACTCTGGTTTCCTCCGTTGCACAAACATAATAATGCTGCGAATCTGTAGGAAGAAGAAACGGCTCCCCAAAAACTGCATCCTTATTCAATTCATCAATAATGTGTTGATTTCCTTCCGCATCACAGCAGTTAAGAACCGCCCGACCATAAAGAATCAACCCGATTTTTTTCATGGAACTGGAATATTCCATAATCGTTTCTCCATTCCGGAATGTCATCTCTCTTGCGTGAAAACAGACACGCATTCTTTCCTGTTCTTCGGGAAGAATATCTGTAAACAGTGTGATATGCTCCATATCTCTTCTCCTCATTTTCTTCATTGTTTCTCATTATTATAGCACGTATTTTCTCAATAAAATTGATTTTTGTGACTTTTGCAACAGAATTATCGTGATTATTCTGTTATCTTTTTAACAAAGATATGGATACGAAACCATTTTTCAAGAATGAAATTTATAATGAATTGGAGGATGCGAAATATGAAGATTACAGATACGATCCGCTATGCAGGTGTAAATGATCACCAGATTGACCTTTTTGAAGGACAGTACAAAGTTCCAAACGGAATGTCTTACAATTCCTATGTAATCCTGGATGATAAAATTGCGGTTATGGACACCGTAGATGCCAACTTTACTCATGAATGGCTGGACAATATCCAGCAGATCCTGGACGGACGGACTCCGGATTACCTGATCGTGCAGCATATGGAACCGGACCATGCAGCAAACGTTGCAAATTTCCTCAAAATTTATCCGAACACTACTGTTGTTTCCAACAAAAAAGCATTCAACATGATCCAGAATTTCTTTGAGCTGGATCTCACTGAGCGCAGGATCGAAGTAGAAAACGGCGGCACACTTTCTCTTGGATATCATCAGCTGACTTTTGTTTTTGCCCCGATGGTACACTGGCCGGAAGTTATGGTAACTTATGACAGCACAGAAAAAGTTCTCTTTTCTGCTGACGGTTTCGGCAAATTCGGTGCTCTCGATGCAGAAGAACCGTGGGATGACGAAGCAAGACGCTATTTCATCGGTATCGTAGGAAAATACGGAAACCAGGTACAGGCACTTCTCAAAGTTGCTGCAACCCTTGATATCCAGAAGATCTGTCCGCTTCACGGCCCGGTCCTTACCGAAGACCTTGGCCATTATATCGGACTTTATGACACCTGGTCTTCCTACACGCCGGAAACAGACGGAATCGTGATCGCCTACACTTCTGTTTACGGTCACACCAGAGATGCTGTATATCTCCTTGCAGAAAAGCTCAGATCCAAAGGATGCCCGAGAGTTCTTGTCTATGACCTCGCAAGAGATGATATGTCCCTGGCCATCAGTGATGCTTTCCGTTATTCCAAACTGATTCTTGCTACTACCACTTACAACGCGAGCATTTATCCATTTATGAATGACTTTATCACCAGACTTGTGGAACATAACTTCCAGAACCGCACCGTAGGAATCATCGAAAACGGCTCCTGGGCTCCTCTTGCTGCAAAAGTAATAAAGGAAATGATGGCTCCATGTAAAAAGATCGACTGGTTAAAGAACAACGTTCACATCTGGTCTGCTGTAAAAGAAGAAAACAGAAAAGAAATTGAGGCAATGACTGATGAACTCTGCAAAGAATACATTGCCAAAAGCGATACTCTTGCAAACAAAAATGATATGTCTGCACTTTTCCGTATTGGATACGGTCTCTATGTTGTAACCTCCAACGATGGAAAACGTGACAACGGACTGATCGTAAATACTGTTACTCAGCTGACCGATAATCCGTACCGTGTAGCAGTTAACATCAACAAAGCCAATTACTCTCACCACGTAATCCAGCAGACAGGTGTCCTGAATGTAAACTGTCTGTCCGTGGAAGCACCGTTCTCTGTTTTTGAAAGGTTCGGTTTCCAGTCCGGCAGAACTGTAGATAAATTTGAAGGTCAAAAAATCAACCGTTCCGGTAACGGACTTGTATTCCTTGACAAATACATCAACGCATTCATGTCTCTCAAAGTAGAACAGTATGTTGACCTCGGAACCCACGGCATGTTCATTTGCAGTGTCACCGAAGCTCGTGTCATGAGTGACCAGGAGACCATGACCTACACCTATTACCAGAACAATGTCAAACCAAAACCAAAGACAGAAGGAAAGAAAGGCTTTGTCTGCAAGGTCTGCGGATATATCTACGAAGGTGATGAACTTCCGGAAGATATCATCTGCCCGTTGTGTAAACACGGTGCCGTAGACTTCGAGCCGATCCAGTAAAAACCTCCAATTCAGATCATTGTGATCTGTTAAACATTCAATCCATAAAAAGACCTGCTGTACACTTTCGATCAAAACAGCAGGTCTTTCTGATTTATTTAATTCTCTTCAGCTCATACTCTCTTGTTCCAAGACCGATCTTCTCAGCCTGATCCAGAGTTGCCTTCCATTCAATATTCGGATTGGAATCCTTGAAATGATCATGGTGGCAATGCCATCCCGGCTCTGCCAGATGTTCACCCAGCTGACTGTCTGCAATCGGTGTTGCCTTCAGACAGGCATCTGCACATGCCTGATCCAGTGCAACCGGGTCAAAGCTTGCAAACATTCCAATATCCGGAAGGATCGGTGCATCATTCTCACCGTGACAATCACAGTTTGGACTGATATCCTGAACCAGTGCGATATGGAAATGCGGGCGTCCATGACAGACTGCCTGTGCATATTCTGCCATCTTACGGTCAAGCAGCTCGTTTGCACTGCTGTTTGGATTATAGACAGCATCAAAGCTGCAGGCTCCAATACATCTTCCACAACCCTTACATTTATCATAATCGATCACAGCTTTTTTGTTTACATATGTAATTGCGTCACTTCCACATTCTTTGGCACAGCGATGACATCCACGACAGACTTCTGCATTGACTGCCGGCTTACCACTCGCATGCTGCTGCATCTTTCCTGCACGGCTTCCACAACCCATACCAATATTTTTAAGGGCACCGCCAAAGCCTGTTGCTTCATGTCCCTTAAAATGACTCAGACTGATAAAAACATCTGCATCCATGATTGCATGTCCGATCAGTGCGGTCTTGCAATACTCACCATTCACTACCGGTACTTCTACTTCATCCGTACCTCTCACGCCATCACCGATAATGATCTGGCATCCTGTTGTAATCGTATTAAATCCATTTAAGTTTGCACAGTCCAGATGTTCCAGTGCATTCTTTCTGCTTCCCGGATAAAGTGTATTACAGTCTGTCAGAAATGGCATACCACCCTGCTCTTTGCACAGGTCTGCAACAACTTTTGCATAATTCGGGCGAAGAAATGCCATATTTCCAAGTTCACCAAAATGCATCTTAATTGCTACAAATTTTCCATCCATATCAATATCTTTGATACCGGCTGCCACACAGAGCTTTCTTAACTTATCCAACTGACTCGTTCCGACCGGACAGCGAAAATCAGTAAAATAAACGGTTGATTTTTCCATGTCTGAATCCTCCTAATATAAAAATATTTCAAGTATTATCACTCAATAACTATAATAATACTTGAAGTATGGTTGAAGTCAATATTTTTATAAATTTTATCGTCTGTCTTTATCTACAACAGCTATGAATTCGTCACTTACATACACAATTCTACCATTCGGAAGAGAGACACATAACCAGTCGTTTTCATCTGCACACATCTTGACATGGCATCTGGAATGTGCTTCAATGAACTCAATTACAAAAGGGAAAGAGGTATCCAAATTATGGGACTCATTGGAATCGGAGGTCTGTTGCTCTTAGGCGGCATTTATCTGGTATTTGCTTTCATATGGTGGCTTCTTCAGATCATTGCCAACTGGAACATTTTCACAAAAGCCGGTGAAGCAGGATGGAAAAGTATCATTCCTGTATACAGCGATTACATTTCTTACAAAATCGCATGGCAGCCATCCTATTTCTGGCTTGTTTTTGTTCTCGGAATCATTACTTCCGTTGCTAACGGAATGGCAGATCCGAATGGAACCAATACCACAATCCTGCTCATTGTCTCACTGATCCGAATCATCCTTGCGATTATCAGTATCCTCTATTGCATAAAGCTTTCAAGAGCATTCGGCCATGGAATTGGTTTTGCGATCGGTCTGATGTTCCTGCAGCCAATCTTTATGCTGATTCTTGGATTTGGCAATGATCCATACTATGGAGCAGACAGATAACTTAGAAACCATTTATAAGAGAAAAGATTCTCGTTCTGAAAAATTTCAGTCGGGAATCTTTTTTATATTCGGTATTATTTTTCTTTACAACAACAATTTGAATGCTATAATAGGAATGTTTTAAATACAAATATTTTGCAATTCAAATAATTAAATCATCGAAAGGATTTTAGATTTATGAATACATTACGAAAAATTTACTGTCGTGCTTTCCAGAAAGCCTTTAAATTTGCACTTCCATTCCTTCCATATCGCAATCCTGAAGTTATCGGAAGCGTGAAGTCCCTGCCTGAAATTCTTCTCAAAAAGAAATGCGATAACGTTCTTATCATCACAGATAAAGGCATCCGCAATCTGGGACTGACCGACCGCCTGGAAAGAGCCCTGAAAGGAAACAATATTTCTTATTCCATTTATGACAAAACCGTTGCCAATCCAACTACTGTCAATGTAAAAGAAGCTGAAGACCTCTGGTACCAGTCTGAATGCAAAGCAATCATTGGTTTTGGTGGTGGCTCCAGTATGGACTGCGCCAAAGCAGTTGCTGCGCGCATTGCAAAACCGAATCAGTCTCTTGCACAGATGAAAGGCATCCTGAAAGTACACAAAAAGCTTCCACTTCTGATCGCCATTCCTACCACTGCCGGAACCGGAAGTGAAACAACTCTTGCAGCCGTTATTACTGATGCAGAAACAAGATACAAATATGCGATCAATGACTTTCCTCTGATTCCAAGATACGCTGTTCTGGATCCGAAAGTCACTTTAAGCCTTCCGCCATTTATCACTGCTACCACAGGCATGGATGCCTTAACTCATGCTGTCGAAGCTTATATCGGGAACTCTACAACACCTGGTACCCGAAAGAATGCACTGGATGCCGTACAGCTGATCTTCGAAAATCTGGACCGTGCCTATACAAACGGTTCGGATAAGGAAGCTCGCAAAAATATGCTCCGAGCTTCTTATTTTGCAGGCTGTGCTTTTACCAAATCTTATGTTGGATATGTTCATGCAGTTGCACATACCCTTGGTGGCCAGTATAATGTTCCTCATGGACTTGCAAATGCAGTACTTCTTCCATTTGTACTGGAATCATATGGAGATACGATTCATTCCAAACTCGCCCGACTTGCCCTGGCAGCCGGTGTTGCCGACAGCAGTACACCTGAAAAAGAAGCCGCGCATGCTTTTATCCAGGCAGTCAAAGATATGAAAAAACGTTTCAATATCGGGGATACTATACCAGAAATCAAAGAAGAAGACATTCCAAAACTGGCTCATTATGCAGACAAAGAAGGAAATCCTCTCTATCCGGTGCCAGTACTGATGGATGCACACGAACTGGAAAAATTTTATTATATTCTCATGGACAAAAAACAGGAGGACACTTCGAATGAATCAGAATGACATTCATAAACTTATAGAAAAACAGCGAGCATATTTTTACAGTAATGAAACTTTAAATATAGAAAAACGCATTCATGCGTTGAAAAAACTAAAGACATGTATCCAGAAAAATGAAGCAGAAATCGCAACGGCCCTGGAAGCAGATCTTGGCAAAAGTAACTTCGAAAGCTACATGTGTGAAACAGGTCTGGTCTTAAGTGAAATTTCTTATATGCTGAAACATATACGAAGATTCACACGTGAAAAACGGGTGCACACACCACTCTCGCAGTTTCATTCCCGGAGTTTTACCAAACCAGGTCCATATGGTGTCGTTCTGATCATGAGTCCATGGAATTATCCGTTCCTGCTCTCTCTTGATCCACTGATTGACGCAATTGCTGCCGGAAACACCGTGATTCTGAAACCAAGTGCTTATTCACCGAATACCAGTAAGTTGATTGAAAAAATGATCCGGGAATGTTTTTCTCCGGAGATGGTTGCAGTTGTCACCGGTGGACGTGCGGAAAACACCAGCCTGCTGGAAGAACATTTTGATTACATCTTTTTCACCGGCAGTCAGAATGTCGGCAGAGAAGTGATGAAAAAATCCTCCGCACATCTTACTCCTGTAACGCTTGAACTTGGCGGAAAAAGTCCCTGTATTGTTGACGAATCTGCTGATTTGAAACTGGCTGCACGGCGGATTGTTTTTGGTAAATATCTGAACTGCGGACAGACTTGTGTTGCTCCGGATTATATCTGCTGTCACAGTTCTGTTAAGGATGCTTTTCTTGCAGAAGTAAAAAAACAGATTTCACTTCAATTTGGGGAACAGCCGCTTTCCAGTTCAAATTACGGAAA
>JALESO010000052.1 GCA_022781925.1 Lachnospiraceae bacterium | reverse complement strand
AGCTGGTATGGAAGAGTCTGACCTCATCATCGCAGTAAACAAAGATGAGGATGCTCCGATCTTTGACGTAGCTGATTACGGTATCGTTGGAGATCTGAACAAGATCGTTCCGCTTCTTACAGAGGAAATCAAAAAAGCTCTTGCAGCTAAATAAAATTTGCCTTGTGGCTTAGAATTTAATATGTGAAACGAAATCGGGCAGTTTTTTCTTGTCAGCTAATAATCGCTTGCCAAGAAAAAACTGCCCGATTTCTTTATCTACGCTGTGAAATTGTAAGTGCCACTTTTTCATGATATTAAATTTTATATCGCCTTAATCGCTATGCCGCTACGCATATGAAAAATTTAGGCATAATTTAAGATGTGTAACGCACTTTGTGCGGTACGCAGTGCAGGGTGGCGCAAAAATTTATAGAGTCGTATATGTAAATAGGGTCTGGATTCATTTTTTCTTAGCGAGCGATTGTTAGCCGCGAAGACAAAATGAACCCAGGCCCTTCTTGAAGTTTCGGTAAATTTTAAGCCACCCGGAACAAGATGCATGGTATAATATATGTAAAATTTTTTACATAGAATTTACTTAGAATATGATTTCATTTTACGGGGTGTCTTTATAATGATAGATAAAATAAGCTAGTTAGGATTACCAAACAGGAAAAGGCCTCTAACTAGATAAAATAAGATGAGCAATAAGTAAAATGTAACAGGCATGCGGTGTCCGTTGATTGAAGTAGATGAGGTGGGAAGATATGACAATTTATATTGTAGAAGATGACAAGAATATCCAGGAGATTGAGAGTTTTGCTTTGAAAAATTCCGGTTATGAGGTGCGGGGATTTGAATATGCAAAAGATTTTTATGCGGCATTGGATGAGCAGATTCCGGATCTGGTTCTTCTGGATATTATGCTGCCGGATGAAGATGGCCTTCAGATTTTGAAAAAACTCCGTCTGAATCACAAAACAGTGCTGGTTCCGGTGATCATGGTTACTGCGAAAACAACGGAACTGGACAAAGTAAAAGGATTGGATCTGGGAGCCGATGATTACCTGACAAAACCGTTTGGTGTAATGGAACTGATTTCCAGGGTAAAGGCATTGTTGAGAAGAAGTGCTTCTATTCAGAAAAAGGAAGTATATGAATTCGAAGATATTACCTTGAATGACAGCAAACATGAAGTGCATACAGCACAGGGAAAATGTGATCTGACTTACAAAGAGTATGAGCTGTTGAAATATCTGATCATGAATGAGGGCATTGTGCTGACCAGAGATCGTCTGATGGAAGAAATCTGGGGAATGGATTTTACCGGGGAATCCCGTACCTTGGATATGCATATAAAAACGCTGCGTCAGAAACTGGGAACATCCGGCAAACTGATTCAGACTGTTCGAAATGTAGGATACAGCCTGAATCATATCAGAAATTAATGAGGCAGAAGGTATGAGAAAGAAAATTCATAAAAATTTAGTCGGTATAGCGGCACTTGCGATTTTACTGACCATCGGACTGACATTTTGGGCATATTTTATGATGCTGCAGAAGCAGATTTTTCAGGATCTGCAGACGGATGTTCATGTGCTTGCAAGTTCTGATTATATTGTAGATACACTGGAGCAGAATTATGATGCCAATGCAGATGGGCTGCGTATTACGCTGGTTGATGCGGATGGAAGTGTGCTTTATGAAAGCAAGGCCAATGCAAGCAAGATGGAAAACCATATGGAACGTCCGGAAATCCAGCAGGCATTAAAGGATGGGGAAGGAAAGGCTACAAGACGCTCCAATACGATCGGAACGTTATCCTTTTATTATGCGGAAAAGCTGGATAATGGCAGTATCATCCGTGTGTCCAGAGACATTCCATATGTGGCCAAAATGAGTTTGTATCTGATCCCGGAAAGTATCGCGATCTTTGCAGGTATTTTTGTGTTGTGTCTGATTTTAGGACATATTATGACGAAGCGTTTTATCGAACCGATTGAAATGCTGGCAGTGGATGTGGAGAAAGTAAATGAGATGCAGACATATCCGGAAATTCAGCCGTTTATTGAAACCATCAATCAGCAGCACAGAGAATTAAAGCGGAACTCGGAAATGCGGCAGGAATTTACGGCAAATGTATCTCATGAATTAAAAACACCGCTGACATCTATTTCCGGATATGCGGAACTGATCGAGTCCGGAATTGCGCAGGGCGAAGATACGGTGCGGTTTGCCGGAGAGATTCATAAGAGTTCCCAGCGTCTGCTGACGCTGATCAACGATATCCTGCGCCTGTCTCAGCTGGATTCCGTGGAAGAGTGTGTGGATACGGAAGCTGTGGATTTATATGAGATGGCATTAAATTGTCAGGATATGCTGGAAATGCAGGCTAATAAACATCAGGTAGTCGTCCGTGTAAAAGGAAAAAGTGAAGTGATCCAGGCAAACCGTCGGATGATGGATGAGCTGATCTACAACCTGTGTGACAATGCCATTCGTTATAATCGCGTGGGTGGTTCTGTCAACGTCACCATCGGGGAAGAAGAACGGCATCCGTTTGTCTCTGTAAAAGATACCGGAATCGGAGTATCCAAGGAAGATCAGGAGCGTATCTTTGAACGGTTTTATCGTGTAGACAAGAGCAGATCCAAGCAGACCGGCGGAACCGGACTGGGACTTGCGATTGTAAAACACATCGCAGTGATGCATAAGGCAGAACTGAAGATTGAAAGTGAACTTGGAAAAGGAACGGAAATCAAAATCGTGTTCCCGGTAATTGTGTGATTTAAAAAAGTTATTATTTCACTGTGTAAATAGAGAAAATGAAGCATCCTGTCAGGGGAAGCGATTAAGCAAACGACCTGACAGGATGCTTCATTTTTATATTAAAATTAAATTTTAGCCACAAAAGAAATTAATTACGGATTTCAAGCAGTTTCTTTTTCAGTTCATCTTCCATACGCTGCATTTCTGCTTCTGCGTTGCGGCGTTTCTCACGGCCTTCCGTCTGGATCTTCAGCACTTCATCGAAGGTACTGATCAGAGATTCATTTGTATGTTTTAATGTCTCAAGATCCACGATGCCACGCTCGGATTCCTTGGCAGTATCGATGGTAGCGGTCTTGAGGATATCTGCATTTTTACGGAGCAGCTCATTTGTCATATCTGTTACTTCACGCTGTGCTTTGGCAGCCTGTGCAGAGTGCTCAATGCCAAGGGCAAGCACCATCTGGCTCTTCCACAATGGGATTGTATTTACAATAGTGGACTGGATTTTCTCAGCCATCAGCGTATCATTATTCTGTACCATACGGATCTGCGGTGCAGTCTGAATGGAGATCATTCGTGTCAGCTCCAGATCGTGGATCTTTTTCTCAAAGCGGTCACACATGGACCGCAGATCTTTGGCAGCCTGTGCATCTTCCGGCAGATTGGAAGCCTCAGCTTTTGCAACAGCAGCGGCAAGCTCGCCGGTTCTCACTTCTTCCAGTTTTTTCTTTCCGGCAAGAATGTACATGGAAAGTTCTTTGAAATAAGTCAGGTTCACCGCATACATTTTGTCCAGCAGGGCGATGTCTTTCATCAGTGTGACCTGATGGTTTTCAAGGGCTGTGCATACGTTGTTGACATTTATTTCTGCTTTGTCATATTTTGCTTTCATGGAAGTGATCTTATTAGAAGATTTTTTGAATAATCCCTTAAAACCTTTATCCTGCTCAGTAATGTCAAAACTTTTCAGATCGACAACCAGCGAGGAGAGCATATTTCCAACTTCCCCCAGATCTTTGGTGCGGACGTTATTGAGAGCTGCCTCGGAAAAATCAGCCATTTTTTTCTGTGTGCCAACGCCGTACTGCAGGATTGCCTGAGAATTGTGCAGATCGATTTTTTCAGAAAATTCATTGACCATCTGAAGTTCTTCCGGTGTGAGATTGTTTTCACTGAAGGCCGGATCTGCAGCCTGCTCAGCCAGATCAGAAGAAGTGATCGCTGCCGGTGCTTCTTTTGTCTCCGGTGCCACATCGAAAGTCAGTGTAGGTGTGGTTGTAAAATCTTTGAATTCGTTGTCCATAGTAAATTTTTCTCCTTAAAAATATAATGATGTTATTGATTTCCATAACAATGAGTAGTTGTTTTGCTATATCTTACCATAAAATTCATATAGAATATACGGAGACAATATCGTTCTTTCAATATTTATAACTGAAAAAGTAATAGCAAAATTATTTATTGTTAAGCGTGAAGTCGTCTTCTTTCAGACCTTCCTGTGCCAGCATGGTATTCAGCACGGAAATATCGGAAGAAATATCCCAAGCGCGGTCAGCAAAGAGGCTGTCCAGCAGTTTTTCAAATGCGACATTCAAAGTGTCAACAGTCTGCTCAATCTCTGCCTTTGTATTGCTGATATTTTCTCCGGCAACGGGCTGTTTGTCCAGTTCACGGTAAGCGTCCAGCAGTTTGGATGTGGTTGGCAGATAGTAGTTCATCATTTTCTGCAGATCCGGTGCGACTTCCGGATGGATCCGCACCTCGTCAAAGATCCGCTGCACCAGCTGTTCCATTTTGTCCAGCTTGCGGGAAATCTCTTCCCCCGGAATGTCGTCGTTGCATTCCCGGATATGACGGATGTAGGACTGGCCTTCGTCGATGAGTTTCTGACATTCGGCAGATATTTTGTGTTCTTCCTGTTCTTTTTCTATGATCTTTTTCTTCTCATAATATTCCAGTCGTGCGTTGCGGTAGTCCTCGTAAGCCTGGTCGGAAAGCAGGAAGTAATTGTCCTGGGTATCCACATGTGCCTCGTAAAAAAGCCGCTGGTCGATCATGTTCTGAAGATCTTTTGCGACAAAAGCCACAGATTTGTGAGCACGGTCTGCCAGCTGCTGGATCGGAACGCTGAGACGATGATCGATCTGGCGGACATAACTGCGGTAACGGTTCAGCAATTTAATCTTTTTAGTGCCTCTGCTGCCAAGGTAAAAACCGCCGACTGCAAGTATACCGAAGATGATGAGCGGAACCAGAAACATGTGGGAAACAGCAGCGCTGAGTGCGGTAAATGTGATCACACCGGCCAGGGTAAAGATACCTACGGAATAGCCCAGTGCCATGCTGATGATGGCACCTGCCTGACCGCCGGGACGTTTGTTGTACAGCGCCGGTGGCTGAGGCTGATCCGGTGAGGGCCTGGTGTGCACCGTTTTATAATACGGGTTTGCACTGTGAGGATTACTGCCTGACTGCGCAGCATTTTTCACAGAATCCTTTACATTATCGATGGTGTCGTTGATCACGTTTCCGATGGAGCGGCTCAGATTCGTAAAGTCTCCGGTGGAGATGGCGGAATCAACAGCATCCTTTATCTTGTCACCAACGTCATTCCAGTTTGTATTTGGCATATAAAAATCTCCTTTGTTACATCAGGCAAATGTCAGTGCCTGCGTTTATGTGAAATATGCAGATCCTGTATTTCTTACAATAAGAAAGGGATTCATTTTCATGGTTTCTATGATACCTTATCAGAAAGAAAAATACAACTATTGGCAAAGTGGAAAAAAGGGTATAAACTATTAAAAAAGCATAAACAGTTCCAACAGGAACCATAAAAGAAAACGTACAGGAGGTTTCAGGATGTACAGAGATATTGCAAAATTAATTATGTATGGAGATATAGACGAGGATTGTATTTTATACCAGATGGGTGAGATTTTCCGGGAATTTGAGGAAGGTACCCAGAGCAATGCCGTGCTGATCCGCAAGGTTTATACCCAGATCAAACGTCTGCTGACGGTGGCAACGGATTTTGGATTTGACAAAAATCTGTGGCACAATTATCTGGCTTACTTCCTTATTACAAATGAAAATCCGTTCAGTATCACCTGTGAAAAAATCGGTGCAAACGACGGAAGCGTAAATCATTTTGCCAGAAATGATTTTGCGGCGATCAAAAATCTGTTTGAGTATGATTTTTCTGAAATAGAGAAATCTCTGGGCATTGACTGCTTCACACAGATTTCCAATTATCATGCCATTGAGAAAAAAGAGCTGATGTACAATAAAAATGTCAGCGAAAAAGTGCAGGCATTGAGCAACCGTATGGAGCAGGCAGAGGATGTGGAAGGATTTTTCACTGCCGTGACAGAATTTTACCGCGACTATGGTGTTGGTATGTTTGGATTAAACAAAGCGTTCCGTATTCAGGATCGTACCGACAGCAAACTTGTATTTTTACCGATCAATAACATGGACAAAGTCATGCTGTCTGATCTGGTTGGTTACGAGATCCAGAAAAAGAAACTGGTGGACAATACCCGTGCATTTGTAGAGGGCAAAAAAGCAAACAACGTGCTGCTTTTTGGTGACAGCGGAACCGGTAAATCAACCAGTATCAAAGCCATTGTCAATGAGTTTTATGATCAGGGCCTGCGCATGATCGAGATCTACAAGCATCAGTTCAAGGATCTGTCAAACGTCATTGCAGCGGTGAAAAACAGAAACTATAAGTTTATTATTTATATGGATGATCTTTCCTTCGAGGAATTCGAGATTGAGTACAAATTCCTGAAGGCAGTCATCGAAGGTGGCGTGGAGACGAAACCGGACAATATCCTGATCTATGCGACATCCAACCGCCGCCACCTGATCCGTGAGACCTGGAGTGACCGCAACGATGTACAGCAGGATGAAGGTATGCACCGTTCCGACACAATGCAGGAGAAACTTTCTCTGGTCAACCGTTTTGGTGTCACCATCAATTACTCCAAACCGAGCCAGAAAGAGTATTTTGACATCGTCATCCATCTGGCAGCAAAAGCAGGCATCAAGATGTCTGAGGATGAACTGAAAGCAGAAGCAAATAAATGGGAACTGAGCCACGGCGGAATTTCCGGCAGAACCGCACAGCAGTTTGTATACTATCTGCAGGGCAAAGAGGATGATAAATAATCTGCTTACTATTTCATTTACATAAGATCATATGAGGAAAAGGAATATAATATGTACTCTCGGAATCTTTTAAATGAAGAATTCTGAGATAGATTTTTGATATACAATGACATTTTCGCAGTGCGTACACGGTGTGTACGACGAGAAAATGGAAGCCGTATATCAGAAATATAGCCAGAATGACTCGTTTAGAAAGATTCCGAGAGTACATTAATGTGTAGAAGGGGGTTTTTCTATGAGAATTGAATTTATTGGTGCAGCGCACGAAGTAACAGGAAGTTGTCATTATCTGAAAATCGGGGAAAAACACATTCTGGTGGACTGTGGTATGGAGCAGGGGGCTGATATCTATGAAAACCAGGATATTCCGGTGAATGCCGCAGCCATTGATTATGTGTTTGTGACACACGCACACATCGATCACTCCGGCTTGCTGCCGCTGTTGTATGCAAGAGGCTTCCGGGGACAGATTTTTGCCACAAATGCAACGACCCAGCTCTGTAATATCATGCTGAAGGACAGCGCTCACATTCAAGAGTTTGAGGCTGACTGGAGAAACCGGAAAGCTCGCAGAGCCGGACAGCCGGAAGTGGTTCCGATGTACAGCGTCAATGATGCACAGGGCGTGCTGAGCTATTTTGTGCCATGTGATTATGATAAAAAAGTGCATGTGTGCGAGGAACTGACGGTTTGCTTCCGGGACGCAGGACATCTGCTTGGATCTTCCTTTATCGAGATGTGGGCAAAAGAAGGGGAGGACGAGTGCAAACTGATCTTCTCCGGTGATATCGGAAATGGAAACCGAGCCCTGATCCGTGATCCGGAAATTCCGGAATCTGCGGATTATCTGATTATGGAGTCCACTTATGGGGACAGAAACCATGAGGTTCCGCCAGATTATGCGTCAGAGCTTGCCCGGGTGCTGGCTGTGACATTTGCGAGAGGCGGAAATGTGGTAATCCCGGCATTTTCCGTAGGACGTACCCAGGAGATGCTGTATTATCTGCGCAAGATCAAACAGGAGCAGATGTTGTCTTCCTTCCAGAATTTTGAGGTATACGTGGACAGTCCGCTGGCTATCGAGGCGACAAATATTTTCAATAAAAACGTGCTGGAGTGTTTCCGCAAAGAGGATCTGGAAATGATCAAAAGTGGTGTGAACCCCATCGGTTTTCCGGGATTGAAGACCACGGTTTCTAGTGATGAATCCAGAAGCATTAATTTTATCAAGACACCGAAGGTAATCATTTCCGCGTCAGGTATGTGCGAGGCTGGTCGTATCCGCCATCATCTGAAACATAACCTGTGGAGAGAAGAATGTACGATCGTGTTCGTGGGCTATCAGGTGCCGGGCACGCTGGGCTATCAGCTCCTGAACGGTGCCAAAGAGGTAAAACTGTTCGGTGAGACGGTGCATGTCAATGCAGAAATCCTGAACCTTCCGGGCATCAGCGGTCATGCGGATAAAGATCATCTGACGGCCTGGGTACAGGGGATGAAGCAGAAAC
The DNA here is from genome assembly GCA_022781925.1 of Lachnospiraceae bacterium. Taxonomy (GTDB): domain Bacteria; phylum Bacillota; class Clostridia; order Lachnospirales; family Lachnospiraceae; genus Eubacterium_I. Next base: position 22,998 of record JALESO010000052.1, on the reverse strand, counting down.
CGAAACGGGTTTTTGTGGTTCACGGACAGGATCAGGTGACGGACAATTTTGCGGCGCACTTAAAAGAAGTGGTCGGTGTGGATGCGGTGGCTCCTTACAGCGGAGACATCTACGATCTGCAGCAGAATCTGTGTGTGGTTCAGGGAAGCCGCAAGCTGGCAGAGAAACGCAAGACGAAGAAATCCGGCAATACGGTATTTGAGAGACTGCTGGCAGCAGGACAGCGCTTGATCGCAGTGATCCATAAGAACAAAGAGATCGCAAACAAAGATATGGCGAAATTTGCAGATCAGATCAATGCGCTGTGTGATAAGTGGGACAGATAATATAGTTTAATGTATTTGGAAAATCATTTTTGTGTACTTTCCTGAAGTGATTTTAAGAAATATTGTCTGTATTTAAGTTTTTTAAAGTATATTTTAAGTTTTTACCTTACACTGTAAGCAAATAAAAGAAAACAAAAACAATTTTCTGGATGCATTCAAGAGAAATCGCATATCAGATTTGCTTACAGAAAGGTGGAAATAAAATGAAAAAGAATTATATCGCGATCACATTGGGATTAATGCTTGGAGCAACCGCAGTAGCCGGATGTGGAACTGCAAAGACCACAGATACTTCCGCAACGGAAGAAGCGCAAACCGTTTATGGTGAGATCACAGAGATTTCAGAAGACAGTATCACGATTAAAGTTGGTACACAGAAAGAAGCACAGGAAACAAAAGAGGCTTCTGTATCTGACAACTCTGATGATGCAGACAGCACAGATGAATCAGCAGAGGCAAATAGTTCTGATTCCACAGATGGGAAGACAGATACCTCAGATTCTGATTCAGAAGATTCTGCAGATGCATCTGCTAATACAGACAGCAGAGATGCAGCCGGTTCTTCTGATTCCGGCAAACAGAGTGATAATGCCAACGGCACTCCGGGTGAAGCACCATCTATGCTGGATGATACCGGCGAGGAACTGACGGTTAAGATCACTGATGATACTGAAATCACGAAAGATACTTCTCATGGAGGAATGGGTCAGTCCACACCGCCGGAGATGCCATCTGGAGAAGCACCGGGAAGCAATTCTGACAGCAACGGTGCACCAGATGGCCAGTCAACACCACCGGAAAAACCGGACGGAGAATCAGCAGACGGCAGTTCCGACAGCAACGGAGCACCGAATGGTCAGTCAACACCGCCGGAGAAACCAGATGGAGATTCCACGGACGGCAGTTCCGACAGCAACGGTGCACCAGATGGCCAGTCAACACCGCCGGAAAAACCGGATGGAGAATCCACAGACGGCAATTCTGACAGTAACGGAGCACCGGATGGTCAGTCAACACCGCCGGAAAAACCGGACGGAGATTCCACGGACAGCAATTCAACATCTGACAGTGATGATTCTGAATCGGAAGACATCGATTTTGATGACCTGGCAGTTGGTGACATTGTAGAAGTTTCCTATGATGAAGATGGTGACGTTGTGACAGTAACGGTTCTGATGTCAGAAAATGGCATGGGTATGGGACAGCCGGGCGGTGCTTCCGCAGGTGTCACAAGCTATGATGCACTGAATGAATATTCTGAGGATACCACTGTGGATGGTGAGACGATCGCTTCCACCGGAACGGATGAGAATGCGATCCATGTCACCGATGGCGCAAAGGTTTCCATGAAAAACAGTACGATCACAAGAAAGTCTTCCGACAGCACCGGCGGAGATAACTCCAGTTTTTACGGTGTCGGTGCAGCGGTTCTGACCACGGATGGCACTTCCTATATCAGCAACAGTACCATTGATACGGATGCTGCCGGAGCAGCAGGTATTTTTGCCTACGGTGACGGTGTGGTATATGCGTCAGACAGCAGTATTACAACGGCACAGGATACCTCCGGTGGTATTCATGTAGCCGGTGGCGGTACGCTGTATGCATGGAATCTGACAGCAGAGACAAACGGAAATTCTTCCGCAGCGATCCGCAGTGACCGTGGTGGCGGAACCATGGTAGTGGACGGCGGTTCCTACACATCAAACGGAACCGGTTCCCCGGCAATTTACAGCACCGCGGATATCACGGTAAATGATGCGCAATTGACAGCCAACGGTTCTGAGGCAATCTGTATTGAAGGCTTGAATTCCATCAGTCTCTACAACTGTGATCTGACCGGAAATATGGGCGATGACAGCCAGAACGACTGCACATGGAATGTGATTTTATATCAGAGCATGTCCGGTGATTCCGAAGTTGGAAACAGCACCTTTGAGATGAACGGCGGTACGCTGACCGCGAAAAACGGTGGTATGTTCTACACAACGAATACGGAGTCAACCATCACACTTTCTGATGTGGATATCACAAATGCAGAGGACAGTGAATTCTTTTTGCGCTGCACCGGAAATAACAATCAGCGTGGCTGGGGACAGACCGGATCAAACGGTGCGGACTGCCTGTTTACCGCAATTGATCAGGAGATGTCCGGTGATGTGATCTGGGACAGCATCAGTCAGCTTGATTTTCTATATGACCGATGGAAGTACCCTGACAGGAGCGATACTGGATGATGAGACTTATGCCGGAAACGGTGGTGACGGCTATTGCAACCTCTATATTGAAAAAGGAAGCACATGGGTGGTAACCGGTGACAGCACACTGAGTACACTTTCCAATGCCGGAACCATCGTGGATGAGAGTGGAAATACCGTCACAATTAAGGGAACAGATGGAACGGTATATGTAAAAGGAACAAGTTCTTACACGATCACGGTAGATTCCTATCAGACAAGTGTGGATCTGTCCGGAGCCGCTACCACAACTTCCTGGAGCGATTACGAGGTAGCAAAACCGGCAGAACTTTCCTAACTGTTAAAAGAAAAATGATGTAAAATCTGCCGGAAGAAGGATGCAAAAAAGTATCTTTATAAAATGGCAGAACAAGGAGTAAACATGCGGATTTTACTGGCAGAGGACGAGCGCGAATTATCAGACGCGCTCGTCATGATCTTAAAACATAATAACTATTCTGTGGATGCGGTCTACAATGGGCAGGATGCCCTGGATTACATTATGGCGGAGGATTATGACGGTGTGATCCTGGATATCATGATGCCGAAGATGGACGGCATTACGGTGTTGAAAAACGTGCGCAGGCAGGGAAACAATGTCCCGGTCCTGATCCTTACGGCAAAATCAGAACTGGACGACTGCGTGGTGGGACTGGACGCAGGGGCGGACGACTACCTGAGCAAACCCTTTGCGGCAAAAGAACTGCTGGCGCGGCTTCGGGCAGTGACAAGACGTAAGACGGCAACGGCGACTACGGTGCTGAAAATGGGAAATATGGAACTGGACTGCGCAGGGTTTGAACTGCGCTCCCCGAAAGGCAGCATGCATCTTCCGAACAAGGAATTCCAGATGCTGGAGATGATGATGGCGAATCCCGGACAGCTGATCTCCACCGAGCGTTTTCTGGAAAAAGTATGGGGCTATGATACAGACACAGATACGAGAACCGTCTGGGTCTATATTTCCTATCTGAGAAAGAAACTGCAGGAACTGGATGCGGATATCAAAATTAAAGCAGCCAGAGGTCTGGGGTATTCCCTGGTGGAAAATGAATCAATGAGATAAAAAGTTAAGCGGAGCCGATATGATAAAAAAATTACGGAAAAAATTTATTATTGCCGCCATGTGTGCCATTCTGATCGTTCTGGAGAGCATGATCCTGGCGGTAAATATCGTCAATTACAGACATCTGGTGAGCCGGGCAGACACACTGACGGAATGGATCGCCAGTGAAGGAGGTTCCTTTGGTGATCTGTCCGGAAATTCGAAAGATCCGGGAAACGGTGGTCAGCCACCGGAGCGTCAGGATTCTTCTGATACGGATCCGTCAGCAACACAGAATACGGACGATTCTGGAAATGATGTGGATGATAAGACTCCACCGGCAAAACCGGAGGGAGAAACTGATGAACAGTCAGGTACATCCGATCAGACCGGAGACAGCAGCGCACCGAAGAAACCATCCGGGGACAGAACACCGCCTCAGAGTAAGGACCGCATGGGATTTTCCAAGGAAACACCTTTTGAAACAAGGTATTTTACGGTGACACTGGATGCGGATGGAGCAGTGACAGCCTGTGATACGGGAAAAATTGCTTCCATTGATGAAGATGCGGCGAAAGAATATGCCACGGAAGTATACAGCACCGGAAAGACGAAGGGATTTTCCGGCATTTACCGCTATCTGGTTACTGATACGGATGATGGCACCATGATCATATTCGTGGACTGCCGTCAGGAGATTTCCACGGTGAAAAATTTTGTAAAAAACAGCTTTGGCATATCCACTATCGGACTGGCTGCGGTATTTGTGCTGGTAGTATTCTTTTCCAAGCTGGTGTTCCGTCCGGTGGCAGAAAGTTATAAAAAGCAGAAACAGTTTATCACAGATGCCAGCCATGAGCTGAAGACACCGTTGACCATCATTGATGCCAATACGGAGATCCTGGAGATGGACCACGGCGAGAGCCAGTGGACAAAGAGCATCCGCAATCAGGTCCGGCGTCTGACTTCCATGACGCAGCAGCTGATCACCTTGTCAAAGCTGGATGAGGGGGAAGTTAATGGTGAAAAGACACGTTTTTCCCTGTCGGATGCGTTGATCGAATGTGTTCAGTCTTTTGAAACACCGGCGCTGATGCAGAAGAAACAGATCGAGACGGATATTGCGGAGGGCATTTTCCTGAACGGCGAAGAGAAAACCATCCGCCAGCTCTTTGATATTCTGCTGGATAATGCGGTAAAATATTCCACCGAGGACAGTAGCATCCGGGTGCATATGTATACAAAAGGAAACAAAACCATTCTGACGGTATGGAATGAGACGGAGCCGATTCCACAGGGCAATCTGGATCAGGTGTTTGAACGTTTTTATCGGCTGGATGAGGCGCGGAATTCAGAAAAAGGCGGTTCCGGTATCGGACTGTCTGTGGCAAAAGCAGTGGTTACCGCGCACAAAGGAAAAATTTCCGCATTCAGTGAAGACGGACATTCCATGCTGATAAAAGTGGTCTGGTAAAAACAGGAAATACTTGTTAAAATAGAACTATTCAGAAATATGCTGAGTAGTTCTATTTTTGTTGTTTGAGTGAGGAGGAGTACCAATGATTAACGAAATTATGGAGTACAATAAAAAGTTTGTGGAGGATAAAGCATATGAGCCGTATCTGACCAGTAAGTATCCGGACAAGAAACTGGCAATCCTGACCTGTATGGATACCCGTCTGACCGAACTGCTTCCGGCGGCACTCGGCCTGAAAAACGGTGATGCGAAGATCATTAAAAATGCCGGCGGTGTGATCACGCATCCATACGGAAGTGTGGTCCGCAGTCTTCTGGTGGCCATCATTGAGCTTGGCGTGGAGGAAGTAATGGTCATCGGTCATACAGATTGCGGCGTGCAGGGCATGGACGGCGGAAAACTGCTGGAGGAACTGACACACAGAGGGATTTCCCAGGAGCACATTGACATTATCCGCAGCAGTGGGATCAATCTGGAAAAATGGCTGGGCGGTTTCGACTGTGTGGAACAGTCTGTGAAGGATACCGTGCTTGCACTTCAGAAACATCCGTTGATGCCAAAGGATATCATGATCCGTGGTTTTATCATGGATTCCGTGACCGGTAAACTGACAAAAGTTTCTGTGGAGTAGCGGTTTCTTCTTTTCTTATACCGGAAGCGGTGCTATACTGTTAGGGATAATAAAACCTGCGTTCCAGAAGGGTTTTCAGAGAAAATTTTGGAATGCATAACGAGATAAAAGGAGAAATTTCATGCCTGTATTTGATTTTAATAATAAACCGGATAAAAATTCTCATGGAGAATGTACTTATACGATGCTGTTTTCCAATGCATCGGAAGCATCTGCGGAATCACCGATCCTGCTACTGGACAATCAGAGCCGCCAGTGGAAACATCATTCCTGCGGTGTGTTTACCAATCCGGTAAAACGTACTTCTTTTGAATTTGAGGAGGAAGATGGCAAGATCAGTGCAGATATCTTGCAGATTGATGCACGTTTTGTAAGTCTGCTCCGCTGGCTGGGAGAGAACCACATCACAGTGCGTCTGTCCGGCGAGAACCGCCCGGATGGCTATGCGGTATATAAGATCCGTGAGATCGCATTCGGTGGCGGCACAAAATTATCCGCGGAAGATGGATTTTTACAGTTTATGATGGAGCGTTTGTTTGCAAGCAACGCGCCGACGGAAGTGATTGATGAGGAAGAGCAGGAAGAGGAAGGCGACAGCATGAAGCTGACCAGTCTGCAGAGTATCACCGACTTTATGAACTGTGCGGGACGTACCCTGCCGGACAACATCCGTCTGTGGGCGCGCCGGAACCTGGCGGTTGCACGTTCTCATGAAGTATCTGCGGAGGAGCGCCGTCATGCACAGCGTGCCTTGTCCATCATGATGAACATCCGCTGGAAGAGCAATTATTTCGAAGCCATTGATCCGGAGGAAGCACGCCGGATCCTGGACGAAGAATTATATGGTATGGAGCGTGTAAAACAGCGTATCATCGAGACAATCATCCAGATCAACCGTACTCACACCTTGCCGGCCTATGGTCTGCTTCTGATCGGACCAGCAGGAACCGGAAAATCCCAGATCGCCTATGCGGTAGCGCGTATCCTGAAACTGCCGTGGACTACACTGGATATGAGTTCCATCCATGATCCGGAGCAGCTGACCGGAAGCTCCCGTGTCTATGCCAATGCAAAACCAGGTATCATTATGGAAGCATTTTCCGCAGCAGGTGAGTCTGGTCTGGTATTTATCATCAACGAGCTGGATAAGGCATCCAACGGCAAGGGCAACGGCAATCCTGCCGATGTTCTGCTGACACTGCTGGACAACCTTGGATTTACCGACAACTACATGGAGTGTATGGTTCCAACTGTCGGCGTATATCCGATCGCTACGGCCAATGACAAAGACCGCATCAGTGCACCGCTGATGTCCCGTTTTGCAGTGATCGAGATTCCGGATTACACACCGGAAGAGAAAAAGACGATTTTCTCACGTTTCTCACTGCCGAAAGTATTAAAACGTATGGGCATGAGTGAGGACGAGTGCATTGTGACATCGGAAGGCTTGGACGCCGTTGTGAAAAAATATGAAAACACCACCGGTATCCGTGATCTGGAGCAGGCGGCAGAGCATATCGCAGCCAACGCACTGTACCAGATCGAGGTAAATCATGTGGCATCCGTTACTTTTGATGCAGCAGCAGTGGAAGCTTTGCTGGAGTAATGCCGCAGCTCATAGTACACTGATTTTTTCGCAATCCGGGAGGCGATGTGTGCTCCAGAGACACCAAGGCGTGCCATGAGGGCGAGCCCGAACCGCCGCAGGGCATATTCCGTACCGAAGATACGGCGGATATCCCGGATGGATCGAAAATCATAAAAAGATCTGGAAGCCTGATAAAAAGTTTCCTGAAGTTCCCATGGTGTCATATGCGCCGGGAGAAACGTGACATGCATCATGTCGAACCGGCTCCAGTCACCGGGGAGCATACGGTGTTCCTGACAGAACTGTTCATACACCGGTGTACCCGGAAACGGCGTCAGGATCGCAGGCTGTAACTGATAGGCATGGATAGATTTTGCGAAAGCAATGCTTCTGTCCATGTCTTTTTTTGTGTCTTCATCCAGTCCCAGGACGATGCTGGCGATCATCCGGATCTTATATTTTTCGCAGGCGGCACCGGCCCGGCGGATGTCCTCGATATTCTGCCCTTTGTGAATGCTGTCCAGAGCACTCTGATTTAGGGATTCAATGCCGATGAGCACCCGGGTCAGATGTGCGTCGTGCAGCAACTGCAGCAGTTCCTCGTCGTTTGCCATATCCGTCCGCCCAAAGAAAAAACTTTCTTTGAACACCAGGTTTTCCCTGATCATCCGACGGCAGATTTCTTTTGCCCGTTCTTTATCCGCAGTAAAATTATCATCTTCAAAATTCAGATAACGAAAACCCATCTGCTTATACATGCGGATCTCCGCGATGACATTGTCCACACTGCGCTGCCGGTAAGGGGCAAACATCCGGGAGGTGGTGCAGAAGGTACAGCAATAAGGGCAGCCCCGGGTGGAAATCACATTTGCGGCCACGCAGGGTGTTTTCAGGATCGAATAATCCGGAAAAGGTGCCTCATCCACATGAGACAGCGTGATCCCGGAGACGATGGGTTCCCTGCGCCGTCCCTCAATGACATCCAGAATGACCTGTTCGCCCTCTCCGACAATGACCTGATCCGCATGCTGCAAAGCCTCCTGGGGCAGACTGGTGGGATGAATCCCGCCGATGATGACTTTTGCATCCGTTTCTCTGTGAATGATGTCAGCCAGTTCGTAGCCTCTGGGGGCATTGGAGGACATCAGGGACAGGCAGAAAATGTCGGTGTCCCGCAGAAGCTTTTTCAGCGGCAGCCGGGCATTTAATTCCTCGTAAACTTCTACCTGGTGGCCGGCCCGTTTTAAAATGCCGCCAAGGATCAGTGGACCGGTGATGGAATTTGCCTGTCCATAGATCTTTCCACCAAGGCGGTAGAGTGGGATGCGGCGCAGGGCAGCCGCAGGAACGATAAATACGATTTTCATATCAGATCAACCTCACAAATTAAAAATTTCAGCCGGAAATTTTCACATGTTTTTGAACAGATGAAAAAGCGTTTCCGGACGATATGTTCAAAAAAAGTATTGCCGGATATGCGGAAGTGTATACCAAAGAAAAATATACAAACAGAACGGCAGTCGACGACAGGGGAAAACTATGGTATGATAAATAAATTCGAAGGATTCGACAGAAATAACAAACCAGTTTACACTGACGAAATTTATGCACCAAATCTTATGGGTGCCTGACATAATAAGTATACAGTCGGAGAAAGAACATCCGGCATATAATATATGATATGAGGAAAATAAGATGACAGAAAAAAATAGAAACAGACACATCTGTACCGGACTGATGGCGCATGTGGATTCGGGAAAAACCACGCTGTCAGAGGCTCTTTTGTATACTTCCGGAGCAATTCGGAAACTTGGAAAAGTAGATACAAAAGATGCATTTCTGGATACGGATGAGCGGGAGCGTGCCCGCGGAATTACCATATTTTCCAAACAGGCGGAGCTGACCTGGGAGGGAACGAAGCTGACACTGCTGGATACGCCGGGGCATGTGGATTTCTCCGCCGAGATGGAGCGGGTGCTGCAGGTGCTGGATTACGCGGTACTGCTCATAAGCGGGGCAGACGGCGTGCAGGGGCATACGCAGACACTGTGGAGTCTGCTGCAGCAGTATGAGATACCGACCTTTCTTTTTATCAATAAAATGGATCAGCCCGGCGCGGATCGGGAAGCACTGATGGCGGAGTTAAAGAGCAGACTTTCTGAGGGATGCATTGATTTCACCCATGCACAGCGTATGGCAGCAGGCGGAACCGCTCAGGATACGACAAAAAAAAGGATAGATGCAGACGAATCAGATCCTCAGAGGAAGGATACAGAGGCTGTGGAACTCTGGTATGAGGAACTTGCCACCTGTCAGGAGGAGGCACTGGAGACATATCTGGAAACCGGCAGTATCCCGAAAGAACAGATTCAGGATATGATCGCAGACCGTCTGGTCTTTCCATGCTATTTTGGTTCCGCACTGAAAATGCAGGGTATTGAGGAATTTCTGAACGGATTTGTGGACTGGACGGAACCAGTGCAGTATCCGGTAGAGTTTTCCGCAAAAGTATATAAGATTTCCCGGGATGAGCAGGGAAACCGGCTGACGCATCTGAAAGTCACCGGCGGCATCTTAAAGGTCAAAGATCTTCTCTGCACAAAGACGGAGGGGGAAGATGAGACCCTGGAAAAAGTAAACCAGATCCGTATTTATTCCGGTGAAAAATATGAAGTGCGGCAGGAAGTGCAGGCGGGAGAAGTCTGTGCAGTGACAGGCTTGCAGGAGACATATCCGGGACAGGGACTGGGCGAGGAGGCGGAGACACTGCCTCCAATCCTGGAACCGGTGCTGACCTGTCAGGTGTGTCTGCCGGAGGGCTGTGATCCGGCGGTGATGCTTCCGAAGCTGAAGCAGCTGGAGGAGGAACAGCCGGAGCTTCATATCATCTGGGATGAGCAGCTGCAGGAGATCCAGGCACAGATCATGGGTGAGATCCAGACCGAGATCCTGCAAAGTGTGATCGCAGAGCGGTTTGGCGTGGATGTGACCTTTGGCAGTTCTCACATTGTATATAAAGAAACCATTGCAAACACCGTGGAGGGCGTCGGACATTTTGAACCGCTGCGTCACTATGCGGAAGTACATCTGCTGATGGAGCCGCTTCCGGCGGGCAGCGGACTGGTATTTGCAGCGGATTGCAGCGAGGATCTGCTGGATAAAAACTGGCAGCGGCTGATCCTGACCCATCTGATGGAGCGGGAGCACCGCGGTGTGCTGACGGGATCTGCGATCACAGATATGAAGCTGACGCTGATCGCCGGACGGGCGCATCAGAAACATACCGAGGGCGGGGATTTCCGCCAGGCGACATACCGTGCCATCCGTCAGGGACTGATGGAGGCAGAGTCCGTGCTGTTGGAGCCATATTATCAGTTCCGGATGGAGATTCCGGAGGAAATGATCGGCAGGGCAATGATGGATGTGGAGAAAATGAGCGGAACCTTTGAACTGGCACCGAAGGAACATGGGCTTTCCGTGCTGACAGGCATTGCCCCGGTCAGTGAGATGCAGAGTTATCCAAAGGAAGTAGCTGCCTACACGAAGGGATTCGGCCGGATTTTTCTGACACCGGATGGTTACGCACCCTGCCACAATACAGAAGAAGTCATTGCTGCCATCGGATATGATGCAGAGCATGATCTGGCAAATCCTTCCGGCTCCGTATTCTGCGCTCACGGTGCAGGATTTAACGTTCCATGGAACGAAGTAAAGGAACATATGCATGTGGAAGGCTGGCAGCCGGAGACGGCAGTCCGTGAGGAACTGCCGGAGCGTGCCACCCGCAGCGTGATGGATGAGTGGATCGGTGTGGATGAGGTAGATGCCATTCTGGAGAAAACATTTTATGCAAACAGTGGGGCACGGACCAGAAGAAACGGTGTGGTGCGCCGCCGCAGAGTGGAGAGCCGCAGCGAGTCCGTGACGAGAAGTTTCGCACCACAGCCGAAACAGCAGGAATATCTGCTGGTGGATGGTTACAATATCATTTTTGCCTGGGAAGAATTAAAGGAGCTTGCCCGGGAAAATATGGACGCAGCCCGTGGGATCCTGTTGGACAAACTGTGCAATTATCAGGGCATGAAACAGATGGAAGTCATTGCGGTATTCGATGCTTACCGGGTGGCAGGCCATCAGACAGAATGTTCGGATTACCACAACATCCATGTAGTTTTTACAAAAGAAGCAGAGACAGCAGACCAGTACATCGAAAAATTTGCACATACCAATGCAGCGAAATATCAGGTGACCGTGGCTACTTCCGACGGTCTGGAACAGGTCATCATCCGCGGGGAGGGCTGCCGTCTGTTATCCGCGCAGGATCTGCATGCGGAGATGGAACTGTCCGGAAAACAGCTGCGGGAGAGCTATCTGGAACAGCCGATGGCGAAAAACCGTCTGATCGGGGAACTGCTGGAGGCACAGAAAAAGGCAGAAGAATAGAACGGCCTTTGGATTGTCTTTGAAAACAGAATATGCAAGGACCTGACTGGTGTATGAGAGGATTGGGAGAGGATGAAAACACAGTTTAATATTACAAGTATGAAATGGGATCTGGAGCGCTATGCTTCCAGAGAGGATTTTGCAACTGCACTTCAGGGATTTGACGGTGTGGAACTGATGGATTACGGGGATGATATCAGCACCATCATTCCGGAAGAAAAAGTGATCGGTGTGCATATGCTCTGTCCTTATCACTGGCTGGATTTCTGGAACGGGGATTTGGAGCGGTGTATCCGGGAATATAGCACACTGGAACGGGTGTATCAGACCTTTGGCGGAACAGACCGTCAGGCGCTGGTGGATGCCTTTTTGCGGGACTGGAACCGTGCCTGCGCCCATCAGGCAGAGTATGCAGTCTACCATATTTCCGATGTCACCTGTATGGAATGTCTGACTGGGGAATATGCGCATACGGATGAGGAAGTCATCGATGCGGTCTGTGAACTGATCAACCAGGCATTGCCGGCGACGGCGGAAGGCCCCTGGCTGTTACTGGAAAATCTGTGGTATCCGGGGCTGACTTTTACCCGGCCGGAGATGACCAGACGGCTGCTGGAAGGAATCCATTATCCGAAAACGGGATTTATGCTGGATACCGGCCATCTGATGCATACGGATCTGGAACTGAACTCCCAGGAGGAGGCGGTGGCATATATCCACCGGTGTCTGGATCAGCATGGAGAGCTGTGTGAGCACATCCGGGGCATTCATCTGAACCAGTCCCTGACCGGAGCATACCGAAAACAGCTGATGCAGAAGCCACCGGAATTGTCTGCGGATTATAACAAACGGATGGGGGAGATCTATACCTGTGTGTTCCGGATGGATCAGCATAAACCCTTTATCTGCGCAGGAGTATGGGAACTGATCCAGCGGATCCATCCGGACTATCTGACCTACGAATTCATCTCCAATAACCGGGAAGAACATATGGAGATGCTGCGGCAGCAGCGCCAGGCACTGCAGGAACGTTGAACAATATTATGAATCAAAAGTTCACAGGCGTTTCACTTGAAGCGGGTAAATAAAAAGAAGATAATCGTAAAATATACAGAAGTGCAAATGAAAACAGAAAAATTATATTTTGATAGTAGAAGCGTAAATAAAAAAGGAAATCTGTTCCTCGATGCAAGGCCTCTCAGCCTGCATGAGGACACAGATTTCCTTTTTTCCTATCAAAATACTTCACATTGCCGCCAGAGTGTGCTATAATTAGCACTCAATGGGAGAGTTTGCTAACAAAAGGGAGGCGATAGCATGTTAGTTTTGCCTGTATATGATTTGCTGCTCCTGCCGGGAGTGACCTTTTATTTTAAAAAAGACATTCTGGACCGGATGCAGGTGGAAAAAGTAGAAAAGGGAGAAGAAATCCTGTTTTTGATTCAGAAATCAGAAAAACGGCGGGAAGATCTGACCGTGGAAGACTTTCAGGAAAAAGGTCTGGTGGGAACCGTTGAAAATATTGATGATGACGGAAATCTGAGCATTCGTGTACACGACCGTGTGGAGATTTCCGATGTGGAACTGCAGGATGGCGAGTTCATGGCGGATGCAGCCATCTGTTCCGAGATCGCAGACCTTCCGGAGGAGGAAGAAAAAGCGATTTATAAAGAGACAAAGGACAGTCTGGTGAAGTTCGTCAACGGTTTTCAGTGGGGTGTCTGGGCACGGGCGTTTATCCAGCACTGGAATACGATGACGGAGATCGTGTGTGCGATTTCCGGTTATCTGAATCTGTCTGCAGAGGAAAAATATGAGATCATGGAGACAGATTCGGAGAAAGCAAGAGTCGAGCTGATGCAGAAAGCCGTCTATGAATTTATCGAGATGGCGCATGTCAGCGACGAGGCGGAAAATGCACAGAAAGAGACCCATGAGCGGGTATACCGTGAATCTGCCCTGAAAAAACAGATCGATTTTTTGCAGCAGCAGCTGGATGAGATGCATCCGGAAAACATTTCCGATGTGCGGAAGTTCGAGAAGAAAATCGAAGAATCCGGCATGAATGAGGAAGCACTGCGGGAGGCACAGAAAGTTTTAAACCGGATGAAGCAGGAGGGCAAAGACAGCCACGAGTATGGTCTGCTCTATGATTATCTGGATTTCATGACATCCCTGCACTGGAAAAAAGCCGCACCGGAAGCAATCAATCTGAATAAAGCGGAGCAGATTCTGGATGAACAGCATTACGGTCTGAAAAAGGTCAAAGAGCGTATCGTGGAACAGATCGCTGTCATGGCGCTGAATAAAAAGCAGTCTGGATCCATCCTGCTGTTTGTGGGTGCACCGGGAACCGGTAAGACCAGTATCTGCCAGAGCATTGCAAAAGCCCTGAACCGGGAATACGTCCGGATCAGTCTGGGCGGTGTCCGGGATGAAGCGGAGATCCGCGGTCATCGGAGGACCTATATCGGAGCTATGCCGGGACGTATCATGGAAGGCATGAAGCGCAGCGGAAGTTCCAATCCGGTCATGGTGCTGGATGAAGTGGATAAACTGTCCCACGATTACAGCGGAGATCCGGCCAGCGCATTGTTGGAAGTGCTGGATCCGGAGCAGAATTTCAGTTTTACGGATCACTACATGAACGTGCCGTATGACCTGTCAGACGTACTGTTTATCTGTACCGCGAACTCTGTGGACACGATCCCGGAGCCGTTGCTGAACCGTATGGAAGTCATTTCATTCCCGGGTTATACCGCCGTGGAAAAATTCGAGATCGCAAAGAAATATCTGCTGCCAAATGCCATGTCCACCATGGGACTGAAAAAGCAGAATCTGAAAGTAACCGACGATGCGATGCGGGAGATCATCAGTGAGTATACGATGGAATCCGGCGTGCGCGGATTGAAAAAACAGATGGAGACACTGTGCCGCCAGGCAGCCGTTAAGCTGGTAAAAGGTGAGCAGAAAAGCATCACCGTGGGTGTGAAACGGCTGAAAGAATTTCTGGGACGGCCAAAGATCCATCACGATGTGCGGATGCAGGAACCACAGGCCGGTGTTGTGACCGGACTGGCATGGACCAGTGCCGGAGGCGAGATCCTGTTTATCGAGACGTCCAGGACGAAAGGGGAGGGCAAAGTCCAGATCACCGGTCAGCTGGGAGATGTGATGAAAGAGTCCGTGCAGATCGCGCTGACGCTGGTCAGATCCATGTTCCCGGAGGAAGCCGAATGCCTGAAGGAGTCAGATATACATATCCATGTGCCGGCAGGAGCCGTGCCAAAGGATGGACCGTCTGCGGGAATCACCATTGTGACGGCACTGACGTCCATGCTGAAAGGAAAAGGAATCTCACCGGAGTACGCCATGACAGGCGAAGTGTCTCTTCGTGGCGGCGTCATGCCGATCGGCGGATTGCCGGAAAAACTGATGGCTGCACAGCGGGCAGGCATCCGAACCGTCTTTATCCCGTATGAAAACAGGGAAGATCTGGAAGATGTTGCTGATGAGGTAAAAGAAGATCTGACGATCATTCCGGTGAAACGGGTGGAAGAAGTATTACAGAAAACAGGTCTGAGTCAATAATCATACAATAAAAAAGAGGAACTCAATATCCACAGGATGTAAAACCTGTCCGGATACTGAGTTCCTCTCTTTAGTATAAATCAGACAACGAATATGACACTGATGCTGTTTTATATTCTGTACCCTGTAATGGAACAGACATTATGTTTTGTTCAGACTATTCTGCACTACCGTTTTCTTCTTTCGCAGTAGTCTGGCTGGCAGTGGCTTTGCGCTGTTCCAGTTTTTCTTTCTGACGATCCATTTTCTCATGATAATTCGCCTGCATATTTTTCACAACTTCCAGTACAAGCTGTTGCTGTTCGTCAGTCAGCAGAATGAAATAATCAAGAAAATCTTTCTGGGTATCGTTTACCGGATACAGAAGTGTGCCGTCATCCACAAAGAACTGCGATAATGTCATATCGAAAGAATCGCAGATATATTCCAGTGTGGCAATGGACGGAATCGTGTTTCGCTTCCTCATATTGGATATGGTAGAAGTGGACAGACCGGACAACTTGGAAAGCTGGTAATCATTTAAGTGTTGTTTTCTCATAATCTCGTCAATACGTTTTAATACATCCATGATAAACCTCCTGAAGTTATGTCCGAAATGATGACTGTATATTATCGTTGGATACCCGTCACTTATATACATATATTACTCAGTTTTGAAAGAAGAAAATAGAGTACATACGTCGTGTAATAATACTCATTTGAGGACATAGAATATACAAAATCAGACTGTTTATACTTTTTTAATTTGACAAAAAATTAGCAAACAGGTAACATGAGTGCTAGAATGTGTTTGAATTGAAGTTAAATTAAAGTATTGAGGAAGAAATGTCAGAATAATTTCTTTGAAAGAAATGGATCGATTCCGGAGAAGAAGGAGGATACAACGATGTACGATGAAAAAATGTTAGAATCATTTTCCAGAGAGTATGCAGAACACTGTCAGGTGACAGATAAGATAACGGCTGAGTTGTTTGATGCAAACGGTGTTTTGCGTGGTTTACGTGATAAAAATGGAAACGGTGTAGTCGCCGGATTAACAAATATATCCAAGATCGAAGCTTTCCGGATGGAGAATGGCCAGAAGATCCCATGTGACGGAAATCTGTGGTACCGCGGTTATAACGTGATCGATCTGGTGAGAGGATTTGAAGGAAAACGATGTGGTTTTGAGGAAGTGGCATACTTACTGTTATTTGGTGAACTTCCTTCTGCTGAGCAGCTGCACAATTTCTGTGAGGCACTGGCTACCGCACGGCATCTGCCGACGAACTTTACGAGAGATGTCATTATGAAAGCACCGAGTGCGGATCTGATGAACTCCCTGACCCGAAGTGTGCTGACACTGGCATCTTATGACGATGATATCCGGGATACTTCTCTGCAGAACGTACTGATGCAGTGTATGAAACTGATCAGTGAGATGCCAATGCTTGCAGTTTACGGCTATCACGCTTATAATCATTATGTCTGTGATGAAAGTCTCTACATTCATCGCCCGCAGCCGGATCTGTCCACTGCGGAAAATATTCTGCTGATGCTGCGTCCGGACAAGAAATATACAGAACTGGAAGCACAGGTACTGGATGCAGCACTGGTGTTGCATATGGAGCACGGCGGCGGAAACAATTCCACCTTTACCACCCGAGTAGTAACATCCGCCGGCTCCGACACGTATTCGGTTATCGCAGCGGCACTTTCATCTCTGAAAGGACCGAAACACGGCGGTGCCAATATCAAAGTAGTGGAAATGATGGAAGACCTGCGCAGGGAAGTTTCCGACTGGGAGGATGAAGAGGAAGTAAAAGAATACCTTGGAAAACTGGTGGATAAACAGGCATTTGACCGGAAAGGCCTGATCTATGGAATGGGTCATGCGGTATATTCTCTGTCTGATCCGAGAGCAAGGGTATTCAAACACTTTGTAGAAGCACTTGCCATCGAAAAAGGCCGTCAGAAAGATTTTGCCCTGTATTCCATGATCGAGCGTCTTGCACCGGAAGTAATTGCTGACAAACGCAAAATTTATAAAGGTGTAAGTGCAAATGTGGACTTTTACAGCGGATTCGTGTACAGTATGCTGGATATTCCGCTGGAGTTATATACTCCGATCTTTGCCATGGCAAGAATCGTCGGCTGGAGTGCACACCGTATCGAAGAACTGGTAAATGCGGATAAGATCATCCGTCCGGCTTACAAGAGCATTATGCAGGAGCGGGATTATGTGCCAATGGATGAGCGCTAGGCGCAGGCTCGTAAATTATGTGCAGAAAAATATGTCACGCATTGCATGATACGCATTTTACAGCAAGAATGTTGGGAGTATTTTTGACTTAAATGGGTTACAGAAACATGGAGGAGAAAGATGTTTCACGAAATTGATGAGAACAACTGGGATCGGAAGGAGATTTTCGATGCATTTTATGGCTATACATACGCCATGACCGTACCGCTTGACATGACGGAACTGTATGAGGGAATGAAGACCCGCGGTTATAAATTTTATCCGCTGATCTGCTGGCTGATCACCAAAACGGTGAATTCTGATCAGGATTACCGTTATGGAAAAGTACATGGAAAAATCGGTTATTACGATCAGATGAATACCAGTTATACGCTACGCAGAAGTGCAAAACCGCATCTGTTTACCCATATGGTGACGGAGTATAACGAGGATTTTGCCGTTTATTATCAGCAGTTTCTGGCGGACAAGCAGAAAGCGGAGGATACCGACCGGCTGTATTATTATGAAGATGCGAGACCGGACAGTGTAGATGTGTCCACGACACCAGATACTTCTTTTTCAGCACTTTCCTTTTCCATCCCGGCTTCTTTTTATCAGCGGGGCGGAGATGATATGCGTTTCACTCCGTTTATCACCGTGGGACGTTTTTACAAAAAAGACGGCAGGGTACTGGTTCCGGTGACCGGAAGCTTCCATCATGCCGTGAATGACGGCTATCATGCGGAAAAATTTTTCCGTCTGCTGCAGGAAAATATCACAAAGGAGTTTGCAAAATAAATGATAGATAAAAATCTCTTTCTGGAGACGTTACATGAGGTGGCGGAGATCGCTGCCACATCCGGTGAACCGATCAAGCCGGAGGAAGTACACCGTTACTTTGAGGGTATGGAGCTCTCAGAGGAACAGGAAAAAATGGTGTATGAATATCTGAATCTGCCGCCGGAGGCAAGGATGCCACAGCAACCGGACACCGATGAGGCCGCAGAGGAGGAAGAACCTGAGGTAGAGACCATTGAGGTGTACTCGGACACTGATTCTGCATCCGGGATTCAGATCGGTGCTGACCGTGTGGAAAAAGATGCAAAAGAAGACGAGGAAGAAGAGGTGCCGCAGCCAAAGGATGTGGAACAGCTTTCCGATTCGGTATATTATAAAATGTACCTGAAGGATGTCAGAGAACGCGGCGAGGCAGATGAGGCAAAAATGCGTGAACTGTATACCGCGGTTCTGCAGGGAGACCGGAGTGTGGTCAATGCCATTGTGGATGGCTGGCTGATGCGTGTAATCCATATGGCTGGTATGTATGATGACGTACCGGTGAACATGGAAGATCTGATCCAGGAAGGCAATATGGCACTTTGGATGGCCCTGGGCGCATTGCCGGAGCTTGGCAGTGCATCGGAAGTCGACAAGTATCTGGAAGAGCAGGTCATCGCAGGATTTGTGGCACATATCCGTGAGGTGACCGGAGATACCGATCAGGTGCAGGCGGTACTCGGAAAAGCAGCATTGCTGCATGAGGCACGTAAATATCTGGCAAAAGAAAATGCACAGGATCCGTCCATCCGGGAACTGAGTGAGTATACACATATCTCACCGGAGGAAATTCAAGACATACTGGCACTTCAGAAGGAAAAAACGGAGTAGTTATATAGAAAAAAGTCTCAATATTGAATCACGCGAGCTAAGACGCTCTGCTTAGATTAAATATTGAGACTTTTTTCATGTAAGTTACGGCAGTGAGTTTTTTCCTTCTTCCGTGCCATGCCGAATTACGCGGGCTAAGACGCTCTGCTTTGATTAAATATGGAGTCTGTGATTCTTTGAATTCCCTTAATACCCTGAAAAAATCACGGTTCCTGCGGCAGCAGATAATTCGTGAACAGCGGAATGACCGGATTCAGATTATCTTTTTTCCATACTGCGACCAGGTGCAGCGGATCTGTCTTATAGAAGGGCAGTGAAAGCACCGCAGTATTGGAATTGGAGATACAGTTTTCGTCCAGCACGGAGAATCCCAGTCCGGCTTCTACTTTCAGAAGGATATTCTGGATGGAAGTTGCATAAATGGTGTGGGCCGGGGTGAAGCCATGCCGCTCACAAAACTGTACGATATTGTTGTAAGCCCCCCGGGAGATGGATGGATCAATGGCGATCATCGTCTCTGTGCTCAGGGCATCAAAGTGCAGATTGTTCTGCTGTGCCAGCGGGTGTGAACGGGAGATGACACATTTCGGAGATGACTCGAAGAACACCTGATAAATGATCTCATCGGTGGGATAATCCACGATGTCAAAATCCAGAGTCAGGGCAATATCGATACGTCCGTTCAGCACAGACTCCCGCAGTTCATGAAAGTTGCCGCTGATGATATCGATGCGGATATTCGGATGATTTTCCCGCAGCAGATGCAGGGCATGCGGCAGGAAGTTCTCGGAACGCTGGGTCTCGATGACACCCAGTACGATGGAGCCGTTTTCTCCGAGCTCTGCGTTGCGCGCTTTCTGCACGGCGGCTTCCCCGAGTTTCATCAGTTTGGAAAATTCTTCATAGAGAATGGCACCGCTGGAAGTGAGACGGACATATTTTTTGGTACGCACAAATAATTTCATACCCAGTTCTTCTTCCAGGTTTGAGACATTTCTGCTTAAAGAAGACTGGGCCACAAACAAATGGTTGGCAGCCTCTGTAAAATTCAGATATTCAGCTACATTTAAAAAACATTGAATCTGAAAGATAGTCATAATGTTCCTCCGCAAAGCATAGCAATTTCTTCTTTATAAGGTGGCAGGGTTTTCTTTGGATTAGCCGGATCCGGCAGATACGGTGTCTCCAGAATCTTTGGAACGTCCGCAAAATCCGGGTGATGCACGATGTAGTGCAATGCATCAAATCCGATTTCACCCTGTCCGATATTGGCATGGCGGTCCTTGTGTGCACCGCATGGATTTTTGCTGTCATTGATATGAAAGACTGCGATCTGATCTTTTCCGATGATCCGGTCAAATTCCTCTATGACGGAATCAAAATTGTGGACGATATCATAACCGGCATCGTGGGTATGGCAGGTATCAAAGCAGATACGAAGCCGCTCCGGGTGAGAGACACCGTCGTAGATAGCAGCCAGTTCCTCGAAACTGCGGCCGATTTCCGATCCTTTTCCGGCCATGGTTTCCAGAGCGATACAGCAGTCGGTGCCGGCGGATGCTTCTAAAACTTCGTTCAGACCGCGGATAATCTGTGCCGTCCCTGCTTCCACACCGGCTCCCACATGGGCACCCGGATGCAGGATCAGGATGTTACTTTTCATGGCAGCAGTACGCTGTACTTCCAGTGTGAGAAAATTGACCGCCAGTTCAAAGGTTTCCGGCTTGACCGTGTTGGCGAGATTGATGATGTAAGGAGCATGTACCACAAAACTTTCCATTCCATACTGATGCATGGCTTCCCATCCGGCTTTGATATTCAGTTCTTCCACCGGTTTGCGCCGGGTATTCTGTGGAGCACCGGTGTAGAGCATAAACGTATTGGCACTGTAACCGGCGGCTTCTTTTACGGAATTTAAAAACATGTCTTTTCCGGACATGCTGACATGTGAACCTATTCTTAACATATCGTTTTCCTCTTTTTCGTTCATTACATATGTATCAATTATAGTACAAAATCTGAAAATTTCCTAGCAGAACTTTTAATCACTTTTATCCTTGGCAAATGAGAAAAAATTGGTTACAATAAAAAGTACATCTGTGAATCTGTGGGAAAAGTCCGGGGGACGGCGTGATCTGATGCAAAAAAAGGTGCAGGGATATGGCGCAGGTGGCTGGATTTTGCAGAAGAAGGACAGAGGGAAAGACAGAGAGAGGACGAAAAAAGAATGCCGAAATTTGAGGTAGAATTAAAACGGATAGTAGATGATTCCTATGAGATCGAGATTGGACACGGACTGGTGGATCAGGTAGTGGAAGATCTGAAAAATGGTCTGGCAGGAAAGATTCATAAATTTGCGATCATTACGGACAGCAACGTGGAGCCTTTATATGCACGGCCGCTGGAGCAGAAACTGGTGGAAGAAGGATTTCAGACGGATGTCTTTATCTTCCCGGCGGGAGAGAAGAGCAAGACGCGTCAGACAAAGGCGATGCTGGAGGATGCCATGCTGGAAAAAGGCTATCGCAGAGACTGCTGTATTCTGGCTGTCGGCGGCGGTGTGGTTACGGATCTTGCAGGGTTTGTCGCAGGTACTTACGGCAGAGGCGTGCCCTTTATCAATTATGCAACCAGTCTTTTAGCGGCAGCGGATGCATCTGTGGGCGGCAAGACAGCAGTCGATACGCCACTGGCTACGAATCTGATCGGGCTGATCAATCAGCCGCAGAAAGTATATCTGGATCTGGATACATGGAAGACACTGCCGGAGCGTGAGATTTACAGTGGCCTGGCAGAGACCATCAAGCATGCGTGTCTGGCAGATGCGGAATTTTTTGATTATCTGGAAGCGCATATGGAAGATGTTCTTGCGTTGGATCAGGCTGCATGTGAGCATATTGCGGAGAAAAACTGCAGCATCAAATATCATGTGGTAATGAAGGACGAGCGTGAGACCGGTCTGCGGGAAGTCTTAAATCTCGGACATACGGTGGGGCGTGCGGTGGAGACCGTCAGCGAATACCGCCTGCTGCACGGAGAGGCTGTGGCCATCGGACTGGTGGCAGAAGTGCGTCTGTCCCAGAAGATGGGCTATATGACGGAAGCACAGGCAGAGCGGGTGATTGCACTGCTGAAACGTGCAAAACTGCCGACGGAGATCCCGTCATACATAGACCGGGAAAAACTGGTGAAAAAGCTTTATACTGACAAAAAAGTCCGGGATGGAAAGCTGCGTTTTGTATTGCAGAAGGGAATTGGTGAAATTGTATGTTTTGGTGAAAATGTATATGCAACACCGATTTCAGAAGATACCGCCCGGGAGATTATTATGCAGTTATAATGCCAGAAGGGTGTGAAGTAGCAGGAATACTTCCCCAAAATGCTCCACAAAATGGGTGTGATTCAAGTCGAATATATGCTGGAAAAGGAGCGCAGGAGCATAATAACTGGAGGCAGATCATTAATATGAGATATGAACGGAAAAGAGAAGAAGGGACTGCTGCTTTTTATGAGGTATTGGAACAGGGCAGAAAAACAGCAGAGTTTTCTTATGCAATGAAAACGTGCCGGGACGGGCGGGGAGACCGTCAGTTCTGGATCGAGCGGATTCATATGGAACAGGACTATCTGGACTATTCCTATCTGGATGCCGTGCTGAAGTTTATCCAGTATAAATGCTGGTGTGGCGGGTGCACGGCGATGTATGTCCGGGTCAGTGCTGTGAATCTGATGGATATGGAACGCTATCAGCGTTATGGATTTTATGTGATG
>JALESO010000048.1 GCA_022781925.1 Lachnospiraceae bacterium | reverse complement strand
TTATCCCAGACGTATGCCTTGATTTCCTCATAGGTGGCCTTTGTCTCAGCAGTCGTGGCGTCCAGCTCATCCAAGTCCAGGTCGATCTCTATGGTGTCATCCGGCTTTTGTTGGGACAAAAGAACTACCGTCTCCACATGCACCGTTCCCGGAAACATATCCACACAGCAGATCCGATCCACCGCATATCCCTGCGCCTGCAGGACTTCCAGATCCCGCTGCAGACTGGTCGGTTTACAGGAAATATAAATCATGCGGTCTACGCCGTAGCGGATGATCTTCTCCAGTGCCTTCGGATGAATGCCTTCCCGCGGCGGATCCAGCACGATAAAGTCCGGTTTCTCATCAATGGAATCCAACACTTTTAAGACATCTCCTGCGATAAAATCACAGTTTTCCAGCTGATTTAACTGTGCGTTCTCCTTCGCAGCTTCTACGGCTTCTTCCACGATTTCCACACCGATCACATGCTTCGCTGCCGGAGCCAGGATCTGTGCGATGGTTCCGGTTCCGCTGTACAGATCGTACACGGTCTTGTCCGCTTTCTCATCCAGACTGTCCCCGATATACTCCCGTGCGGTCTGGTAGAGCACCTCTGCCCCCAGAGAGTTGGTCTGGAAAAAGGAAAACGGAGAGATGCGGAACTTCAGTCCCAGTAACTCCTCATAGAAATAATCCTGACCGTACAGGATTTCCGTACCCTCATTTTTCACGGCATCTGCCACACTGTCATTTTTTGTATGCAGGATACCGGCGATGCTGCCCTCCAGTTCCAGTGCCAGAAGCTGTTCTTTCCAGCCATCCAGAAGTGTCTGTTCTTCCACACTCCCCGCTTCTGTACAGACCTCCTGCGTCGTTGTGATCAGATCGATCAGAATCTCCTCTGTCTTTACAGCTTTTCTCACAAGCAGATGGCGCAGGTAGCCTTCATGACGCATCCGGTGATAAAACGGAATGTTCTGCGCTCTGAAATACTCCACCGTCGTACCGAGGATCTTGCGGTAATCATCATCCACGATCCGACATTCGTCCACAGTCACAATATCATAAAAGCTTCCACGCTTATGCATGCCAAGCGCCAGCGGTCCATCTTTTACTTCATCGCCAAAGGTATATTCCATTTTATTCCGGTAACCAAACTGCCGCGGACTTTTCCGGATACCCTCAAAAATCTCTTCTGCATTCGGTACCACCGCTTTCATCAGATCCAGCACCTGTCCGGCTTTCAGTTTTAACTGTTCTTCATACGGCAGTGTCTGGTAATTACAGCCTCCACAGACGCCATAGTGCGGACAGATTGCCTCTGCCTGCTCCAGTTCGGATTTTTCCAGGATTTCCAGCAGACGTCCCTCCGCTTTTCCTTTCCGTTTTTTATTTATGACAAACGAAACCTTCTGCCCCGGAATCGTATTTTTTACCGTTACGTCACTGTCCTCTACTTTTACAATTCCCTTATTCGGGAACTTTACTTTTTCTACAATGCCTTCGCACATTTGTCCTTTTTTCAAATCTTTTTCCTCACATCTTTCTTATTTTTTATACACGAACTTCAAAATCAGGCAAAAAACGCCCACTCGCATCATGTGAGTGGGCGTTCCAATACGAATCAATCGAAAACAGATTCTGACTTTGCAACTGCTGCTTAGTCTTCCTCTTCGTATTCATCATCCTCGTCATCGAAGAAATCATCATCAAACTCATCTTCGAATTCATCTTCAAAATCATCCATATAATCAGGAGCAAAGAACTTATAAATGTAATGTGCTGCTACGACTACCGCTGCAACTGCTCCAACAATGGCAAGAATCCAAAGTAATTTTGTCTTTCTTTCCTCATCAATCTTCTTGGAAAATAACTCTGTTAATTTTGCAACACTGATCAAATCATTGTTCATGTCATTCACTCCTTTTTATACATTCCTTCTGCTTCTCATTTCACAATACAAAATATCGTTTAAAATATTATTTTTACCTATCTGAACTTTTATTCTAAACCGCTATTCCGTACTGCTCGCTGTTATAGCCGATTATATCATACCTTCTGCAGTTTTGCAAACGATGCGAACATTTTCTTTGTGCCAAAATTGTCAAAATCCACGGTGACTTCATAGTCCCTTCCACCGGAAACAATCTGCTTTACCAGACCTTCCCCGAACTTCGCATGGTGCACCCGGTCACCTTCTGCATAGGTCAGTTTTCCGAGATTTGCCCCGCCGCCGAACTGCTGCGTCTTCTTCTGTCCCAGACTGAACGATTTATAATATGGCACACCGCCTGCCGGAGCGGAAGAACCGCCGCCGTATGGCTTCCGGTTAAAATTCTGTTTTACGTTTCCAAGATCTTTGATGGGATCTTCTTTCCGCGGGCGTTCCTCACGCACCATGCCGTTCAGCAGACTCTTTGGAATTTCTTTCACAAAACGAGAAACTTTGTGATACTGTGTCTCGCCTCTGGTCATACGCATCCGGGCGCTGGTCAGGGTCAGATGCTCTCTTGCTCTTGTGATTCCCACATAACACAGGCGGCGTTCTTCCTCCACCTCCGTCGGATCGTCAGAGGTAATGGTCATATAGCTTGGGAACAGACCGTCTTCCATGCCTGCCAGATACACATTCGGAAATTCCAGTCCCTTCGCGCTGTGCAATGTCATCAGCACCACATAATCACTGCCCTCTTCCAGGTTATCAATGTCTGCGATGAGTGCCACTTCCTCCAGAAATCCGCTGAGGGTCGGCTGTTCCACAGACTCCTCGTAAGCCACAATCTTGCTGACCAGCTCGTCGATATTTTCAATCCGGGCACGGGCTTCATCGGTTCCTTCCGCATCCAGTTCTGCCACATAACCGGTATCTTCTATGATCTCATCCATAAGCTGTTCCAGGCTGATATAGGGCAGTTTACTCCGCAGCATCTGGATAAAGGTCACAAAAGGACGGATCTTTGTCGCCGTAGCCTTGCTCAGCGTCGATATCTCTTCCGCTGCTCTCAGTGCCGCGTAGAAGCTCATTCCGTTCTCATCCGCATAATCCTGCACTTTTGCAATGGTCGTGGCACCGATGCCCCGCTTCGGCACATTGATGATTCGTTTCACTGCCAGATCATCCTGAGCATTATCAATAGTCTTCAGATAGCACAGCAGATCTTTGATCTCTTTTCTGGCATAGAAGTTTACACCACCTACGATCTTATACGGAATATTTTCCCGTACAAACCGCTCCTCCAGAAGTCGTGACTGTGCATTGGTACGGTACAGCACCGCACTGTCCCCATAAGAAAATACCCCTTTCCGTACAAAAGAATTGATACTGTGGGCGATGTACTCCGCCTCATCATAAGCGGTATCAAAATCCTTGCAATCGATCTTGTCACCGGCATCCTGCTGTGTCCAGAGTGCTTTTGATTTTCTTCCTACATTATTTTTAATCACCGCGTTGGCCGCATCCAGAATATTCTGGGTGGAACGGTAATTTTCTTCTAGTTTGATCACTTTTGCATCCGGAAAATACTGTTCAAAATTCAGGATATTGTGGATATTGGCTCCGCGGAACTTATAGATCGACTGGTCATCGTCACCCACCACACAGAGGTTGCGGTACTTGGATGCCAGCAGACGTACCAGTTCAAACTGCGCCGTATTTGTATCCTGATACTCATCTACCATGATATAGCGCAGGCGCTCCTGATAAGAATCCAGCACTTCCGGATTGCTTTTGAACAGTTCCACGCATTTCATGATCAGATCATCAAAATCCAGTGCATTGTTTTTCTTCAATGTCTGCTGATATTCCCGATAAACCTGCGCCTGCTTCTGTTTTGCATAATCACCGGCTGCCCGCAGGGTAAACTCCTCCGGAGAGATCAGTTCATTTTTCGCAGAGGAGATCACGTTCAGCAGCGCACGCTCCTTCGTCTGTTTCGTATCGATCTGAAGCCGCTTGCACACTTCCTTCATCACGGTCTTCTGATCATCTGCGTCATAGATCGTAAACCGGTTGTCATAACCCAGCCGGTCGATATACCGGCGCAGGATCCGCACACAGCTGGAGTGAAACGTGGATACCCAGATACTCTCCGAGCCGTATCCCACCAGATCATCGATACGTTCCCGCATCTCCGTTGCCGCTTTATTTGTAAATGTGATTGCCATAATATGATATGGATTGACCCCTTTTTCTTCTATCAGATAAGCCGTTCTGTGCGTCAGCACCCTCGTCTTGCCGGAACCGGCTCCCGCCAGCACCAGCACCGGTCCTTCCGTCTGAAAAACCGCTTCCTGCTGCTGTGTATTCAGCGAATCATATCTGCCCATACTTCCTCCATCTATTACTTTTCTCAGTCTCTGTTGTCACGTTAATGTATCTCTTTTATTCCTTATTGATCTTCATGATCTCATTCTATCGAACATATTTTCTAACCTTGTGCTATCATAGCATAAGGTCCAGCCTCCGTCAACAACATTGGCTTGCCATTCGGTTTTCAATACTATATAATATCCCTTAAATGCTACGAAACATGAGGCACAAATAATTGGAGGCAGTTACCATGACGATCAACACAAACGATTTATTAAACAGCATACTGGACAGCCTTTCACGGATCGACCATATAAAATTAGAAGCGCTTCCGGACATCAATCTGTATATGGATCAGGTCATAACCTTTATGGAAAAAGAACTGTATCCCACAAAACGGCAAGAAGAAGATACGATCCTGACCAAAACCATGGTCAACAATTATGTCAAAAATAACCTGCTGCCGCCTCCGGAAAAGAAAAAATATTCCAAGGAACATATTCTGACCCTGGTGTTTATCTACTATTTTAAAAGTGTCCTCAGCATCAGTGATATCCAGAATGTCCTGAATCCGCTAACCGACCGCTACTTCGGGAAAAAATCTTCTCCGACACTGGAGGAGATCTACGACGGTATTTTCCGTCTGGAATCCCATCAGGTGGAGTGCCTGAAAGAAACCATTCAGGAGGAATATATGATCAGCGAATCTGCTTTCGCAGACCTGGAAAACCTTGATGAGAACGAAGCAGACTTTTTACAGAAATTCACTTTCATCTGCCTGCTAAACTTTGATGTCTATACAAAGAAACTTCTGATCGAAAAGATCATCGATTCCATGAAAAAACCGGAACCGCCGAAAAATACAAAAAGGAAGCGCAGCTGATTCCCTCATACCGGGGAGCGGCTGTGCTTCCTTTTTTATTTTTACAATACGCTTTTCTCTCTACTATTTTCTATCTGTTGTTACTGCTCGTCTTTCTGCTCTTTCATTCTGGCAAATACCATATCATAGCCGTCATTGCCATAATTCAGGGAACGGTTGACACGGCTGATGGTCGCGGTGGACGCACCGGTCTTTTCTGCGATATCCAGATATGTTTTCTGCTCCCGCAGCATGTGTGCCACCTCAAAACGCTGTGACAGTGATAAAATCTCGTTGATCGTACAAACATCTTCAAAAAAGGTGTAACATTCCTCTTTATCTTTCAGGCACAGGATAGCTTCAAACAGGTGATCCACAGCCTCTGTTCTGATTTTTTTGCTCATTCTATACTCCTTCTGTAACCAAATACCTATTACGTTTGCTTCTCAGCATTTATTTTTTCTCTGTGTAAAATTTTAACATATTAAAGTTTTGAAGTAAAGAGTTGTTTTTGATTTTGTCTGCTCTGCTTTTATACATATATTTTATTTAGCCATTCGACATTTGTCGAAAAGGATTTTTCTATTGTGCCGCATCTTTCAACAAACAGCGGTTTTCAATCAGACTATTTTCGTTTATGATATAGGTATCAAATCAATCGGGAAAGGAATCATTACTATGACAAACAAAGAACTTGTATTAAAATTTTATGAAGAAGTATTTAACAACTGGGATATCTCAAATCTGGATTCTTACATGAAAGATGATTATATCCAGCACAATCCGACTGCACCGGACGGAAAAGAAGGCTTTATCGAATTTACCAAATTTTTCTTCGGTCTGAAACCGCATATGGATATCATCAAAATCGGTGAGGACGGCGATATGGTATATGTGTTCTTCAAATGTACACTGGAAAACGGTGCCATCAATAAAGTATGCGACATCTATCGTATCGAGGATGGAAAACTCGCCGAGCACTGGGATGTGGTAGAGCACAATGTGCAGGATATCGTGCCGGTGCATGACAATGGGCTGTTCTAAGGGGTTCTTGGACTCTTGGGTTCTTGGTGTAATATAATATAATTTAAATACAATATTTTAAGAAAAAATCGGAGAAATTTTATCTCGCTCGCTAGACGTTCACTACCTTCGTTTCACGTCGTTTTCATCGCGCTCGTTCCCACGCCTGAAAAAGAGGTCGTTCCCACTCGCGCAAAAACTTGTGAAACTCAGTCGTTTACTTAATCGCTCGCTGAGAAAAATTTCTCCGATTTTTCATTTACGTTACTAAAATAAGATAATTCATATCTCGTCACAGCATACCACATACACCACTACTTTGATGAGTTTTTGCATGTGCAACAAGATATTGCAAGACTGATATACACATGTGGTGTATCGGTGTCATTACCTAAATAGAACAAAGCTGGAAACGAAATTCAAGACAAGACGGTAGGTTGATTTTCGTCACCGGAGTGAGCCCGTTTTTTAAGCGAGTTCGTGGTTTATTCAAGACACGCAAATCGAGTCTTGATGCGAGATTCGGGTCTGCACATCCTTGCGGAGCACTGCTAAGTGGATGTATACATCCGCTTAGGAGATAGGCGGCGCAACGGAGGTAGAAAATCATCCGTGTCTGTCTGGATTTCGTTTCCATCTTGTTCTTTATAAATATAAAATTTACGCGATTCCCATGAGCCGCTGCACCAGTCGCACGGCATCAGCCGCATCTTTGGAGTACCCATCTGCTCCGATCTCATCTGCATAACTCTGTGTGATAACCGCACCGCCGATGATGACTTTCGTATCCAGCTGCTTTTCTTTTACCAGCTCCACCACATCTTTCATCCGCATCATGGTAGTGGTCATCAGGGCAGACAGTGCGATTATATCTGCCTTTTCATCAATAGCAGCCTGCACGATGACTTCCTTCGGCACATCTTTTCCCAGATCCACCACCCGGAACCCATAGTTTTTCAGCATCAGAGCCACGAGATTTTTTCCGATGTCATGGATGTCACCCTCCACAGTAGCGATGACGATGGTCACTTTCGGGCCGGTCTCATCGCCGGAGGACAGCATCGGCTCCAGATATTCAATGGCTTTCTTCATGGTCTCCGCGCTGGCGATCAGCTGCGGCAGGAAATATTTCTGCTGTTCAAACAGATCACCGACTTCATTGATGGCAGGAATCAGTTCCTCGCTGACAATGACTCCCGGCTCCATGCCCTGTGCAAGTCCGGCTTTTACTTCATCCAGAATGTTCTTCATGGAACCGTTCAGCACTGCTTTGTAGATTGTACTGTGATTTGCCCCAGTGCCCCCGGCAGCTGTATCTTTCTTGCCGGACGTTTTTTCTGTTTCTGCTGTGGTAGTTGCTTTCGCACTTCCATCAGATGACTTTGGCGATGCCGCTGCTTTTAAGGATTCAGTTTTTTTTTTGCGTCAAACTCTGCCATACGGTTGATGTAATTCAGATCCGCACCGGCTTTGTTTAACAGTAAGTCACTGGCTGCTGCCAGATTCATCATAATGTCGCTGGACGGATTTGCGATCGCCATGGTCAGACCACTCTGTAATGCCATGGTAACAAATGCCGCATTGACATAGCCACGATTCGGAAGTCCAAAGGAAATATTGGATAATCCGCCGACGGTTGCCAGTCCCAGCTCATTTTTGCAGTAACGGATGGTCTCTAACGTCTCCAGTGCTGCATTTTTGTTTGCACCTACGGTGGCTACCAGTCCGTCCACTACGATATCCTCTTTGTGCATGCCAAGTTCTAATGCACGGTTAAGGATCTTATGAATAATTTCTTTCTTTTCATCGATATTCTTCGGCAGTCCCGCATCGGACAGCGGAAGTAAGATAAACATTGCTCCGTATTTTTTTGCGATTGGAAGCAATTTTTCAAATTTTTCTTTTTCCAGAGAGATGGAATTGATCAGGGCACGGCCCGGATAACGGCGCAGTGCAGCCTCAAGGATATCCACATGACTGGAATCAAAGCAGAGTGGAAGGCTTGTGGTCATGGTCACTTCCTCGATGGCCTCCAGCATCATTTCCTTCTCATCAATACCGTTCATTCCCATATTGATGTCTAGGATATGCGCACCCATCTCTTCCTGTTCTTCTGCCATATCGCAGACAACGTCCATGCTTCCCTGACGCAGAGACTCCTGCAGTACTTTCTTTCCGGTCGGGTTGATACGCTCACCGATGACCAGGAACGGTCCGTTAATGTCGATTTCCTGGATCTGACGCTCAGAAGCTAATACACGTTTGCGCTCCTGTGCCACCGGAACCGGAGTAATGTCTTTTGTGGCTGCAACCAGACGGGCAATGTGCTCCGGTGTCGTTCCACAGCATCCGCCAAGCACTGCCGCACCGGCTTCCATCAGCATCGGTCCGAAGGATGCGAACTCTTCCGGTCCCATGTCGTAAACGGTTTCTCCATCTACCATCTGCGGCAGACCCGCATTTGGTTTTGCCAGGATCGGTACGTTTGCATACTGTTTCATCTGGCGGACCATATCTGCCATCCGCTCCGGTCCGGTAGAACAGTTGATACCTACGACATCTGCTCCGAGACTCTGTAAGACGATCATGCATCCTTCCGGTGTATTTCCATATAAAGTTTTTCCTTTTTCATCAAAAGTCATGGACACCATGATCGGCAGATCACAAGTCTCCTTGATGGCCAGAACTGCTGCTCTGGTCTCAGCCAGGCTCATCATAGTCTCTACCACAAAGAGGTCTACTCCTGCTTCATACAGGATCTTCGCCTGCTCTTTGTAAATATCAATGAGTTCTTCCAGTTCGAGATCACCCATCGGCTCCAGGCTTTCACCGGTCATGGTCATATCACCACATACCAGACCTTTGTCTCCTGCTGCCTCACGGCACAGCTGAACCAGTTTTGTATTGATCTCTACGATTTTATCTGCCAGACCGTACTCTTCCAGTTTGATCCGGTTTCCGGAAAATGTCGGTGCATATAAAATCTGCGTACCTGCTTCAATATAATGTTTCTGAAGATCCAGGATCACATCCGGATGATCCAGAATCCACTGCTCCGGGCATACACCCGTCGGCATACCGGATTTCTGCAGATTACTTCCGGTCGCTCCGTCCAGATACACAGGTCCTTTCTCTAATAATCCATAAAGTTCTTCCTTTGTCATTCCAACTCTCCTATTGCTGTTTCCGTGCATCGATGATCCTGGTGATCAGGGATACCCGGTTAAATGGTGTCATAAAATAAAATCCGTCAGCCACATCCTCCAGCTTCTCCATGATGGAAAGAGAAATGCGGATGGCCACATCTTCTGCCTCTGCCCGGCTCATATCCGGCCGGTACTGTGCCACGATCTCATCCGGCACCTGAATGCCCGGCATTTCGTTCTTGATAAACATCGCATTTCGATAGCTGACTAACGGCATAATACCACATAAAATCTTTGTATTCAACTCCTGTTTCATTCTGGCCAGTTTTTCTACTTCTTCATCGGAATAGATCGGCTGGGTCATAAACCAGGAAAGTCCCGCATCAATCTTTTTCTGCATCCGCTTCATGACCTGATCCACATTCGCCTGATTCTGATTCAGGGCACCGCCATAGGAAAATGCATCCTGCAGGAAAATATCCTGATTCAGTTCCTTCACATATTCCATAAAACGGATGGAGTTAAAATCAAACACACTCTTTGTGTTGTCCCGCTCACCGGAAGGCACCGGGTCACCGGTGACGATCATCAGATTGCGGATGCCGTTGATATGTGCCCCCAGCAGTGTGGAATGCATGCTGATACGGTTTCTGTCACGGCAGGCAATGTGCGGCATCACCGGAATATCCACCATGGAGCTGACTTTTGCCGCCAGCAGCACGGAATCCGCACGGGCTCTGGCCAGTGGGGAATCCGCGATGGTGATGATATCCACACCACTCTGTTTCAGCTGAAACGCACCTTCCATCAGCTTCTGCGCATCCTGATTAAAAGGCGGATCCAGTTCCACGGCAATGACTTTTTCACCCCGCTGTAATTTCTCCATAAACGGATTGTTGCGGGTCTGGGATACAGCATCTTCCCCACCCTTTTCCACTACCGGAAGCTTTTCATATGGAGCCTTTCCATCCAGTTTTTCACACAGCGCTTTGATATGCGTTGGTGTCGTTCCACAGCATCCTCCCATGATATTGACGCCCAGTTCTGCCAGCTGTTCCATTTTGTCAGCAAAATAGTGTACGCCATCTGCATGACCGGCCTGTCCACGGACGATCTGCTGATATCCGCTGTTCGGTAACACCTGGATAAATTTGTCACCGGCCAGATTCTGTGCTTTGATCAGCTTGTACATATGGGCTGCTCCCAGCAGGCAGTTGCATCCGTAGCTGTCAATCTCCGGTGTCTGTGCCGCCTCGGCAAACAGCCGGCTGATGCTGATGCCCTGGGTGGTATAACCGTTGCGGTTTGCCGCAAAAGAAACCATCACAAAGGCTTCCGGGCATTTTTCTTTGATATATCGGGCGGTTTTCACCACATATTTGATATCGGAAAATGTTTCAAAATTAAAGATCTGTGCGCCGCACTCCAGAAAACAGTCTGCCAGAAACTGATATTCCTCTGCCGGATCTGTCTCACTTTCACTGAACAGATTTTCTGACACCGGGCCGATATCTGCTGCCACAAAGATTTCCTCCGGACATTTTTTAATTGCCCGCTGCGCCAGCTCCCATCCGGTCTGAATGATATTTTTCACATAAGCATCCTGCTCACTGCGATTCCGGATGCCTCTGCCCGCTGCCATGGCATGGTTTGCGGCAAAGGTGTTTGTGCGGATCAATCTGGCTCCCTGCTCCAGATATTCTTCATGGATCCGGGTGATCAGCTCCGGCTCCAGCAGATTCGCTTCCTCCGCAATCCTGCCATTTTCTGTTTTTTTTCTATCATAATAGGTACCCATGGCACCATCTGTGATCAAAATATGTTCTTTTAAATACTCTCTTATCATCACTTATCTGCTCCATCGCATTTTCCAAAAGGCTGTTTTTCTTCCATCAATCTTTCTGCATCTCCGGAAACCGGCCATTGTACAGTTTCTTTTTCATTCTTTTTTCCACCAGTTTGAGAATACCATTGACACCGAGCACCATGGCTACGGACAACGCGGTTCCCCAGACAATTTTTACCACATTCTGGGTTCGCATGCCTTCAAACAGGATCGTTCCCAGACCGCCTGCTCCGACGGTGGAGGCGATCGTTGCAATTCCGATGGTGGAAATGATCGCAATATGGATTCCGGCGATCATAGTGTCCAGAGCCAACGGCAGTCTTATTTTTCTAAAAATCTGTCCCCTGGTCATTCCCATTCCGGTGGCTGCTTCCAGAACGCCTGCATCCACGGATGTAAAGCCATCGGTAAAGCTCTGCACCAGAATAAACTGATTGTAGATCACCAGCACCAGGATCGCCGTCTGCATGCCAAGCCCCGTCACCGGAAGCAGCAGTGCAAACAGCGCAAGGCTCGGGATCGCATAGATCATACTGGACACCCGCATGATCCATGTGGTGATCCGCTTATGGTCCATCACCAGCATGGAGATCACAAATGCCAGAGCGATGGAGATCAGAAGTGTGATCCCCACAATTTCAAAATGCTCCAGCACCGCCTGTATTAACTTGTCATAATGTCTCGTTGTATATGTGATAAAACGTGTCATCTGAAAAAGTTTAATCCTTCCTGTACCGACTGCAGCAATGAAGCCACATACTCATTTGCCGGATGCTCCAGAATATTTTTTGCAGTGTCAAACTGCTGGATCTGTCCCTGGTTCATGATCATGATCCGGGTTCCGAGTTTCAGTGCTTCTGTCACATCATGGGTGACAAACATGCAGGTGAGCCCTGTATTTTTATGGATCTTCAAAAGTTCATCCTGCAGTTTGGTACGGTTGATGGCATCGATGGCGCCAAATGGCTCATCAAACAGCATCAGAGACGGCTTTGCCGCCAGTGCCCGTGCCAGTCCCACACGCTGCTGCTGTCCACCGGAAAGTTGGGATGGATAGCGGCTGCGGTACTGCTCCGGATCCAGATTCACCAGTTCCAGCAGTTCTGTTACACGCGACTGTATCCGCGCAGAATCCCATCCGAGGATCTCCGGAACCACTGCAATATTTTTTTCTACTGTCATATGTGGGAACAGCCCTACCTGCTGAATGACATAGCCGATTTTTCTGCGCAATGCCACAGCATCTGTCTGCTGTATATTTTCCCCGAAAATGCGTATTTCTCCGGATGTGGGCTCATAGAGACGGTTTACCATCTTCATCAACGTCGTTTTTCCACAGCCGGATGTTCCCAGGATTGTGATCATCTCCTGCTCCTGAATCTGGAAACTCACATGATCCACGGCGTTTTCCGCTGCACCCGGAAACCGTTTTACTACATCCAGAAATTCTACCGCAATGCTCATCCTTCTATTCCTCCAAACAGATTCTGTTACAGTTCTCTCATCCCTTACATGCTTGCATGAGGTATTCTGTAACCAAATTCTTCCTACGTGTCTTTTTTCGTCTGGCTCTATTTCAGTGTTGCGTAGAAATCTGCTGCAACATCTTCATACTCTTCTTTGTCGATGTCTACCTTTGCATTCAGTTTTGTCATTGTCTCGGTATCGATTGCCGCACTGATCTTGTTGATGATCTCTGCCACATCCGGATGCGCATCAATGACTTCCTGACGAACCACCGGGATGATATTGTACGGAGGCCAGAAATGTTTGTCATCGTCTAACAGGATAAATTCGTCACTACTCAGCTGTGCATCTGTGGTGTAAGCCGGTACACAGTCTACTTCGTCATTTGCCATCGCCTGATATTTCAGGGAATTATCAAAGGTATTTTTTGATTTGAAATTAAATGTTCCGTAGGTCTGCTCCAGTCCCGGAAGTCCATCTTCACGCTCAAAAGTATCGGATGTGCCGCCGAAACGGATGTTTTCTGCGTTTGCCTGCAGATCTGAAATGGTCTTGATGCCATATTTTTCAGCTACGTCCGCACGCATGGTCAGGCCGTTTCCGTTGCTTGCCTCACACATATCCAGTACGTCCAGATTGTAGTTTTCTGCATACATTTCTTTTACTTTGTCATAAGTTACCTGCGGATCGGTCTCCATCGGCTGATCAAGGATTGTCAGTAATGCGGTACCGGTATATTCCGGATACATGTCGATCTGACCGTCGCATACCGCCTGATGGATCAGGTTATCGGACACCTCAAACTCACGATCTACGGTATATCCCGCATCTTCCAGTGCCAGCGCATATAACTCGCCCAGGATTTTGCTCTCTGAAAAGCTTTTTGCTCCGATTTTGATCGTGGTATCTGCATTTGCACTGCTGCTCTCAGCTGCTGCACTTCCATCTGTTTTCTGCTCTGTTGTTCCGTTACTTCCGCATCCTGCCAAAGCTGCAACTGACGCAACTGCAAAGATCACTGCTAATAATTTCTTCTTCATCTCTTTTTCCTCCTGTCACTCTTTTTCTCTTCCATTAATTCTTCTATATAAATAAAAGTATGCTCCGGAGTTTTCTCCTTCTGCACTTTGCTTTCACAACATTTTTTTACTCATCTCAATATGCGCTTTTTATCATTGGCATGCTGTATTTACAGCCTGCTTATTAAGCTGTATGACTCAGCTTTTTCTGGATTGCGCCAAGTCCCATACTGCAAAGCATCGTGATCACAGCTACGGTTCCGCCACCGATCACCAGATACTCGGTTTTCAGCAGATTGATGCCGTTAAAAATAAGGATTCCCAGACCTCCGGCACCAATATACGCAGCCAGTGTTGCACTTGCAATGACTTCAGACATTGCCATGCGGATACCACTGATAATACCAGGCATCGCAAGCGGTACTTCCACCTGACGGAATTTTCTCTTTTTGTCCATTCCCATGGCATCTGCTACTTCCAGCATGAAAGCCGGAACCTGCGAAAATGCCAGCGTCGTCTGTATCAAGATCGGTGGAATCGCCAGAATGACCAACGCCGTCAACGCCGGTTTCACACCGACTCCCATGATCGGGATCAGAATGACCAGTACCGCCAGACTCGGAATGATCCGCAGGGCACTGAATCCGGTGGTCAGTATCTTCTTCACCTTTGGCACACGAAGACACAGAATGCCACATGGAATACCGATCGCCGCAGCGATGGCAACCGCCAGAAGGCTCAGATACAGATGCTGCCAGATCATATGCACATACTCCTGACCATGCGTCTGAAAATATTCTACATATGCCTGCATGTCATGCCCTCCCTTTCATAAATAAGTAAATGTTATTACACTAATCTTTCCTATATTAGCAAAAAAATAAATATCCTGCAAGATAGCATTGACCAACTGCTGCATATCATACTATATTTTCGAGTAAAATACTAGGGTTTGTTGTAACTTTTTTGGTTACATTCGTATTTTTGTAACATCTAAACAGTGTCAACCACTATTGTTCCGGAAAATTCATCGAAATTTCCTATCAAATAGAAAAACAGCAGCTGTATTTCTACAACTGCTGCCTTTTATGTTCTAATTCTGTATTGCCAGAAAAGCAAGTAATACTCCGATAATGGAATTCAACAATGTAATGATCAGGAATATAATTCCAAGCACCATTCCTGCTGTTGCCATACCGCGTTTCTCACTCTTACGTCCCTTTACTCCCAAAACGATAGCAATGATCGTTGTGATATATCCGGCAATCGGAAACAACCATGTGATAATGGATACAATACCAAGTACCAGTGCCACAACCGCAAGACTGTTATTATTTTTTTCCATAACGTATCCTCCTGTTACTTCTCTCTGTCATTTATTCGAATTCAGAATATCATATCAGACAGAGAGAAACAACGAACATACTCTTAGGATTTTCTTATTTTTTCTTCTTAGAAAATCTGGTTTTAAATACATACCACAGTGCACCTGTGATGCATACGGAAGAATATCCACCACAGATAACGCCTACCATCAGAGGTCCTGCAAATTCACGGATGGAAGATACACCGAGGATAAACAGCATAAATACCATGATGAATGTTGTCAGGGAAGTATTGATGCTTCGTGACAGTGTCTGTGTGATACTCTTGTTTACGATCTCTTTCAGATCGGTATCTCTGCGGCCGCTCTCCAGAGCCATATTCTCACGGATACGGTCGAAGATAACGATAGTCGCATTGATGGAGTAACCTACCAGAGTCAGCATGCAGGCGATAAATGTGCTGCCCACAGATGTCTGGGATAATGCATAAAATGCTAATACTACAAGTACATCGTGTACCAGAGCGATAACCGCACTGCTTGCGAAACGGATATCTTTGAACCGGAACCAGATGTAAACCAGCATACAGATAGTAGCAATGATCACGGCTACGATGGCATCACTTCTCATCTCACTACTGATGGTGGAGCTGATATTTGTAGATGTGATATCGCTCTCCTGAACACCAAAGTTGTCTTCCATTGCGGTTGCCAGCTGTTCACGCTCATCCAGATCCAGTGTTCTGGTCTTGATAATGATGGAGTTGCTATCTGCAACCTTCTGTGTCTGAACGTTTGCGTCACCGGTTACTTCTTCTACATAAGGTACGATCTGATCATCAATCTCCTCGATGGTGTAATCTTTGTCAAATGCAACGGTTGTAGCTGTACCGCCCTTAAACTCCATACTGAAGTTCAGTGCCTGTCCATTGCCTGCTTTGTGAGCACCCATGCCTACAAAACCTGCTACGATCACCGCCAGGGAAATTCCGAAGAATAATCCACGTTTTCCAAGGAAGTTGACGCTCTTGCGCTCTTTCTTCTCACCGTAGAATTTCTTATCCTGGAATCCAAGTCCATACAGTGCTTTTACCAGCCATCTGGAGATTACCAGTGCAGTAAACATGGAGAACACGATACCGATCGCCAGTGTAGCGGCAAATCCTTTTACAGTACCGGATCCACGCAGACCAAGTACGGCTGCTGCGATCAATGTGGTAATATTTCCATCAAAGATAGCAGAAAATGCTTTCTTAAATCCTGTATCAATTGACTGTGCCACGGTATGTCCTGCTGCGATCTCCTCGCGGATACGCGCAAAGATAATAACGTTCGCATCCACCGCCATACCAATGGACAGGATGATACCTGCGATACCTGGCAATGTCAGTGTAATGTGATACAGATGTAAAATTGCAAGAACAATACCGGTGTAAATCAGCAGTGCGATAGATGCTGCCAGTCCCGGAATACGGTATGCGATCAGCATAAATGCAATGATGATCAGGATACCGATGATTGCTGCGATAATACTTGTCTTGATGGCCTGGGAACCAAGTTTTGCTCCAACGACCTCAGACTGTAACTCTTCCAGTTCCAGTTTCAGTGCACCGCTTCGGATCTGGGAAGCAAGTGCTTCTGCATCCTCATAGCTGCTCATTCCACTGATGACAGCCTCTCCGTTTGTAATCTGGCTCTGTACTGTCGGGTAACTGATACACTCACCATCATAATAGATCGGTAATACTTTGTTCAGATATTCGCCTGTTTTCTCAGAGAAGATCTCTGCGCCTTCGCTGGTCAGTTTTAACTGAACTACATATTTGCTGGAAGATGTGTTGCTTGTATCCGTAGCAGCCTGTGCATCGGCTACCATTTCACCGGTCATGAATGTCTCGCCCTCTGTGGTCTTAAACTCCAGAGTACCCGGTGTTCCAAGTTCTTCCAGAATCGCATTTGCATCAGATACACCCGGGATCTCTACGGAGATTCGGTTATCGCCTACCTGATAAACCTCTGCCTCTGTGCTGTAAGTCTCCACACGTTTCTGCAACTTGTATACAGTATCACTCATATCCTCTGCAGACGGTGTCTCATCACCTTTTACCTGGTATGTAATGCTGACACCACCGGCAAGGTCAAGACCGAGCTTGATGCCCTTCTCATTGTCCTTTGCTGCGGTACCCTTTACAATACCGTAAGAATAGTAGCCAAGCAGTAACATCGCAATGATCATTACCAGAAAGACTACGACTCCCTTTTTCTTCTTCATCCTTCTACCTCCATTTCAGCTTCCGCCGCTTTTATCATGATTGCACACTCAATCCGCTTTTTCTGCAGTTCACAGCCAATATCATATGCATCATTAATGTTTCCATGGAAATGATAGGAGTTTGCCGCACATCCGCCGCTGCAGTAGAATCTTGCAAAACAGTTTCTGCATTTTTCTTTTGCATAGACGTTACAGCATTTAAACTCGTCCCGGATGTCAGTACGCTTTACGCCATCCCAGACATTTCCCATCAGGAACTCTTCATTTCCGACAAACTGATGGCACGGGTAGAAATCACCCCACGGTGTAACGGCCAGATACTCGGTACCTGAGCCACAGCCGGATAATCTCTTTGCAACACACGGACCACCCTCTAAATCTATCATAAAATGGAAGAAATTGAAATCCTTTCCGGATTTTTTTCTTTCTACCATTTCAGCGGCAAGCTTGTCATATTCTGCGAACAGTTTCGGCAGATCTTCCTCGCGGAGTGCGTACTCTTCGGAATCTTCTGCAACTACCGGCTCCACAGAAATCTGTTTGAAGCCCAGATCAGCCAGATGAAGGACATCATCTGCAAAATCCAGATTGTAATGTGTGAATGTACCGCGGACATAATACTTGTCCTGATTGCGGCTCTCTGCAAACTGCTGGAACTTTGGCACAATCAGATCATAGCTTCCTTTTCCGTTACGGAACGGTCTCATGTGATCATGTACCTCTTTTCTTCCATCAATACTGAGGACAACGTTGCCCATCTCTTTGTTTGCAAATTCCATGACTTCATCATTCAGTAATACACCGTTTGTTGTCAGTGTGAAACGGAATTTCTTGTCATGCAGCTTTTCCTGCTCTCTTCCGTATTTTACCAGATCTTTGACAACCTGCCAGTTCATCAGAGGCTCTCCGCCGAAGAAATCCACTTCCAGATTGCGGCGGCTTCCGGAGTTTGCGATCAGGAAATCCAGTGCTTTCTTTCCTACCTCATAACTCATCAGTTCTCTGTGACCATGATATTCGCCTTCTTCTGCAAAGCAATAGCGACAGGCAAGGTTGCAGTCATGCGCAATGTGCAGGCACAGTGCTTTGACTACGGTCGGACGTTTCTTGAAGTCCATAATATAATTTTCGTATTCGTCTTTCGTAAACAGTTCTCCGTCTTTTTCCAGGGAAGCGACCTCTTCACAGGCTTCCTTTACCTCTGCTTCACTGTATTTTCCGGACAGTTCTGCTACAATCTCCTCCGGTGTGTGATCTTCATACAGGGCGATCACATCATAGGATACATCATCTACTACATGGATCGCACCACTGTTTACATCAAGAACAATGTTATAACCATTATTATTATACTGGTGAACCAAATGCAGTTCCTCTCTTTCTATTTCTATCTTAAAATCAGCGCAAAGGGCTGCTTTTTTCATTTTCCTCTAAACGTGCAAATGACCGCATGCCTTAGGCATACGGCCCTTTGTAATAATAAATTCTGTTTTATTATTCTTATTTGTGCTCGCAGCTCTGGTTTCCTACTGTACAGGAAGTTTTGCAAGCAGACTGGCATGATGTCTGGCACTCACCGCATCCGCCTTTTTTTACTGTGTTCTGTAATCTTTTTGTATTTAATGTTTTTACGTGTTTCATCTTCCGAAATCTCCTTTCTTCTTACATATGTCAGAAGTATATCATATTTTCCGCTATAAAGAAAGTCCTTTTTTTATATCCCCAGTTCACTCA
Organism: Lachnospiraceae bacterium; assembly: GCA_022781925.1. Lineage (GTDB taxonomy): Bacteria > Bacillota > Clostridia > Lachnospirales > Lachnospiraceae > Eubacterium_I. The sequence goes on along the minus strand of JALESO010000048.1, from coordinate 21,243 downwards.
TCTTTACTGGACATCTTCTTGAAACAAGTTCAAGAAGAATCCTTCGCTCAAAGAGCTCAGTCGTTAACGATCATGCTTGCATGAGGAGTTATCTAAATACATAGTGATGAAGGGAGCGCCGTTTTATACTTGATATTTTCAAATCAAAAATTGTATTTTGCCTTCTTGAACACAAGTTCAAGAAGTAGCGCTCGCTAAGCGAGCTTTTTTGCGAATGGCGCGTGTGAACTGGATTTCTTTTTCTAACTCACCATTCCTCCGATCATTCCGGCTCCCATACACATCACCAGCGTCAGCCCGATATGCAGTACATCCGAGGTCAGTCCCCGGTTCAGCAGTGCCGATCCAATCAGCAGCACCAGAAAATATGCCGCTCCCATGACGATGCCCCACAGAAACCGCCGGGTCTTCATCCGTTTTCCTATGATAATGCCGCCCACCAGTCCTGCCACCACATAGATCACCATGATTCCAATGGTGACAATATTTTCCGTCAGTTCCATTTTATAAAGAAGATACGCCAGCAAAAACAGCGCCGCTCCCGTCAATATGTACATGATCAGCAATGTACTCAGCACTTTCAGTACAATTTTGTTATTTCCCTCAGCTCGTTCCATTTTCTTCTTCCTCCCACTACTGTTTTCCGGCTCTTTCTGCCATTTTGATTCCACGCATTTGTATCTCTTCCGACGCACATGACGATGCAGTATTTCTGTCACAATTCTGCTCTGTTATACATATGTATTCGGACAATCTGCGAAATAGAACCTCTTTTTTCCGCAACAATCCCTTGAAAATCCCATGCGTTTCCTGTAATATATAGAATAAAAATTGTAATCCAACAGCATATTTTGCGGATATATTTCCACATGCTGTGCTTACAGACAACATATTTATTTAGAGAGGTGAATTATTTTTGGACATAAGTTCCACAATACAATTAATCATACTGGTCATTCTGCTGGCTCTGTCAGCCTTCTTTTCTTCATCGGAAACTGCGCTGACTACCGTAAACCGGATCCGCATGCGTTCCCTTGCAGAGGAAGGAAACAAGCGTGCCGCCCGGGTGCTTCAGATCACTGACGACTCGGCAAAAATGCTCAGTGCGATCCTAATCGGCAACAACGTCGTCAACCTGACCGCATCCTCCCTGGCTACTGCCCTTGCCATCCGCATCTTTGGCAACGCCGGTGCAGGAATCGCTACGGGAATCCTGACGGTACTGATCCTGATCTTCGGTGAGATTTCCCCGAAAACCATGGCAACCCTGCGGGCTGAGAAAATCTCCCTGCGGTTCTGCAACGTCATCTGGATTCTGATGAAAGTTCTGACTCCGGTCATCTTCATCATCAACCATCTTGCCATGCTGGTGCTCCGTCTCATGGGTGTCAAGGCATCCGAGGGCAGGCAGGCCATGACAGAGAGCGAGCTGCGTACCATTGTGGATGTCAGCCATGAATCCGGTGTCATCGAATCAGAAGAAAAAGAAATGATCAACAACGTATTCGATTTTGGCGATGCTCTGGCAAAAGAAGTCATGGTACCCCGTATCGATATGACCTTCGCACAGGTGAACAGCACATACGATGAAATCCTTGATATTTTCCGGGAAGACCGTTTCACAAGGCTTCCGGTATATGAAGAAACCACTGACGATGTCATCGGTATCTTAAATATCAAAGATCTGCTGCTCTGTGACCGGAATCATTTTTCCGTCCGGGAACTGATGCGGGAACCGTATTTCACATACGAACACAAGCATACCGCAGATCTGCTGGTGGAGATGCGTAATTCTTCCATCAATATCGCTATCGTTCTGGACGAATACGGCACAACCGCCGGTCTGCTGACACTGGAAGATCTGATTGAAGAAATCGTCGGCGAGATCCGTGACGAATATGACTACGATGAAGAAGATCCGATCCAGAAGATCTCGGATCATGAATATCTGGTGGAAGGTTCCATGAATCTGGAGGACTTCAGCGATGAACTGAACCTGCATCTGGAATCTGATGACTATGATTCCATTGGCGGCTACATGATTGGTTTGTTAGACCATCTGCCGAAGATCCGGGAATCCATCACCACACCGGACGGTATTTTCCTTCAGGTGCGCACGAAAAACAAACACCGGATTGAAAAGATCTATGTACGGCTTCCGGAAACTTCTGCTGAAGCGAAAAATTCCGATGCAAAAGACGGATATCAGTAATAAAATCACACGATCTGCTGATATCACATTTATCATTATTTATTAAATATAAAAGAGATTTCCCTGTGGCTTACAACCACAGGAAAATCTCTTTTTATTTACATCATTTATTCACAGTGAGATATCTGACAAACTCTCAGACCAGAATCTTCTTTTGATTACTCGATTACGTGGATCCATCCTTCCGGAGCTTCAATCTTGCCTTCCTGAATATCAACTAATGTCTCACGCATCTTGGACAGAACCGGTCCCATCTCATCCATACCGCTTGCGAAGCAGATCTCACGGCCATGATCTACGATCTTGCCAACCGGAGAGATAACTGCTGCAGTACCGCACAGACCACACTCTACGAAGTTCGGAACCTCATCCAGATATACTTCTCTCTGCTCTACTTCCAGTCCAAGGTAATGCTCAGCTACATACATCAGGGAACGACGTGTGATAGACGGCAGGATACTGTCGGACTTTGGTGTTACGATCTTGTTGTCTTTTGTAACGAATAAGAAGTTTGCGCCACCGGTCTCTTCTACTTTTGTACGGGTTGCGGCATCCAGATACATGTTCTCAGCGTATCCTTCTTCATGCGCAGTTACGATGGCATGTAAACTCATTGCATAGTTTAATCCGGCTTTGATATGACCTGTTCCATGAGGAGCTGCACGATCAAAATCTGTTACGCGGATCGTCAACGGTTTTACGCCGCCTTTGAAGTACGGTCCAACCGGTGTTGTCAATACACGGAACTGATACTCCTGTGCCGGTTTTACACCGATGACAGGGCTGCTTCCGAACATGTACGGACGGATATAAAGTGTTGCGCCTGTGCCGTATGGTGGAACGTATGCGAAGTTTGCTTTTACAGTTTTCTCAACTGCCTCGATAAATTTATCTTCCGGATAAACTGGCATTTCCAGTCTTCTTGCGGAATCAGCCAAACGGGATGCATTTAAGTCCGGGCGGAAGATCACTACTTTTCCATCCACGGTTGTATATGCTTTTAATCCCTCAAAAACGGTCTGTGCATACTGTAATACACCTGCACACTCATTTAAAACGATGGTAGCGTCCTCGGTCAGAGTTCCCTCATCCCATGCGCCATCTTTATAATTTGCTACGAAACGTTTGTCTGTCTGACGATATCCAAAGTCCAGGTTTTCCCAATCGATATTCTTCTTTTCCACTGTGAGATCCTTCTTTCTTATCTATTTTGCAGTTTTCACTTTTTGTTCCTGCATTTACGTTTTTTCTCTCTATGTACTGTTATACAGCAAATCATAGAGCATTTCCAGTTCTTTTTCAAAAAATGCCTGTATTTTTTTCATGTGTTTCGGGGAAAAGATGAATTAAGTTTCATTCAATAATTCATCTGATCTCCCATTCTTCACATGAATTGTATTTTTCACTAATGATTGCAGCTGTCAAACTGAACCTTCCAACAGTTTCATTCTCTTCCCGTCAGCTTTTCCTGACTGCTTATCTGCAGGAAGTGCTGATGGATTCGATGGCTACCGCACCACCACGCACGATCTCCACGCTCTGAAACCGCTGTTTTAACAATGCGATGAGCTCGTTATTTCTCCGTTCAGTCAGTTTGCACTCTAAAAGTACGCTGTCCATTCCGATATCTGCTGTCTCCACATGAAATACTTCTGCGATGCGGAATACTTCCGCTTTGTCGGTGTTGCTCAGTTTTTTCACTTTTGCAAACATGATCTCTTTCATATGGATCGGCACATCCGTCAGATCCATGACTTTGATGACCTCAACCATACGGTTCAGCTGCTTTTTGATCTGTTCAAACGTAATGTCATCGCACATCGTGCTGATGGTAATTCTGGAAGTATCCTCCTCCTCTGTCGTACCTACGGTCAGACTTTTCAGGTTATAGGATTTTCCCGCAAATAAACCGGAGATTTTTGCAAGAACACCAACCTGGTTTTCTACATATAATGCAATCCATCTGTCTTTCATTGCCATTCTCCTCCTTTATTTGCTTTTCAGAATCATGTTGTTCATCGGATTTCCGCCCGGAACCATCGGAAGTACGATTTCCTCAGTTGCGATCATAAATTCGATAACTGTCGGTGCATCGGTATTTTCCTTCGCAGCTTCCAGTGCCGGAATGATGTCCTCTTCCTTTGTAACACGGATGCCGTGCGCACCATAGCTCTCTGCCCATTTCATGAAATCCGGTACATATGGCGGACAGCTCTCATTCGGTCCTTTGCAATGCTCCGGACAGTCTTTGCGGCGGCGCAGACAGGTTGCGGAATAACGTTTTCCGTAAAACAGCTGCTGCATCTGACGTACCATGCCCAGATAATAGTTATTGAGCAGACATACGGTGATCGGCGTCTGCTGAACAACGGCGGTCGCCATCTCCTGCATGTTCATCTGGAATCCACCGTCACCGGTGATGCATACCACATCTCTGTCCCGGTGTCCCATCTTCGCACCAAGCGCTGCCGGGAAACCAAATCCCATGGTTCCGAGTCCACCGGAAGTGATGATTCTCTTGTCTTTATTTACATCCAGATACTGGCTCGCCCACATCTGATGCTGGCCTACGTCAGTAACGTATGTAACTTTGTCGTAAACTTGATTTAAACCTTCCATGATCATCTGCGGTGTCATGCCTTTATCGCGGCGCATCTCCAGCGGATTCTCATGATCCCAGGCTGCGATCTGTTTTACCCATTCATCGGTATCCTTCGGCTCTACCCACTCCAGCATCTGCTGAAGGGCAACTTTGGCATCCGCAACGATCGGCACATCTACCACAACGTTTCGGGAAATCGCAGCCGCATCGATGTCCACATGAATAATCTTCGCCTTCGGTGCAAACTCGTTCAGATCACCGGTGATACGGTCATTGAAACGGGTTCCGATAGAAAAGAGTACATCACACTTGCTGACTGCGATATTTGCCGCATAACGTCCATGCATTCCGCTGCTTCCCACATAATATGGATGATCCGACGGGATCGCACCTTTTCCCATAACGGTTGTTACAACCGGAACATGTGTGATATTTACCACCTGCTCCAGCAATTCATTGGCACCTGCGATATTGACACCGCCTCCGGCAAGGATCAGCGGGCGCTGTGCCACTTTCAGTAATTTGGTTGCTTTTTTCAGCTGTCCCAGATGAACGCCCTCGTTGATCTTGTAACCGCGGATGTCCACATGATCCGGGTACTCAGACGGGCCTGTCGCTGTCTGAATATCCTTCGGGAGATCAATGAGGACCGGTCCCGGCTTTCCTGTTTTTGCAATGTGGAATGCCATCTTGATGGTTTTTCCAAGATCTTTACGGTCACGGACTGTCACACTGTACTTGGTGATACCGCGGGTCATGCCAACGATATCCACCTCCTGAAATGCATCGTTACCGATCAGATTCAGTGGTACCTGTCCAGTGAACACAACCAGCGGGATACTGTCATAAAAAGCATCCGCAATGGCGGTCACGGTGTTTGTCGCACCAGGGCCGCTGGTTACGAGACATACGCCGGTCTTGCCGGTCTCGCGGGCATACCCTTCTGCCTCATGCACCAGAGCCTGCTCATGACGTGGCAGAACCAGATCGATCTTACCACTTCCCATCAGATATAATTCATCAAATAAATCCGTTACCGTTCCGCCCGGATAGGCAAATACGGTATCTACGCCTTCTTCAAGAAGAGCTTTTACAAATAATTTTTTTCCTGTTATATCCATTCAACTCTCTCCTTTTTTCCTTCCACTCTCATTCCTATATCACTTCCGATCTGCTTTTATGTAAATCTAACTTGTTTTCATTAAATTATTTTGGTCAGAAGTGATCCCTTCACTTTTATAGAACCTTGGAAGGTTATATCCACCCTAACGTGCGCAGCAGGAAAATCCATCCCGTCAGTGTCACGGAAGCCAGCAGTGTGGTCGCCACCACGATACTTGCCGTCAGTACACTATCGTTATGCATATTTTTCGCCATGATATAACAGCTCGGGGTCGCCGGTGCTGCCAGCATGACTACGAGTGCGACCATTTTTTCGCCCTGGAAACCAAGAGCAGCCGCAATCGGAATAAAAATTGCTGCCTGGGCGATCAGCTTGATAAAAGCAGCCCAGAGGGTAGGTTTGATCTTTGCCAGTGCCTTTTTTCCTTCAAATCCCGCGCCAAGTCCGATCAATGCAAGTGGGGTTGCCATCTTTGCCACATTGTTTACGGTCGAATTTACCAGTTCCGGCAGTGGATTATGTAATAATGCCACGATCAGACCGAGGACTATGCCGATGATAATCGGGTTCTTCAGGATGTTGATACCAGCCTGTTTGATTCTGCCTGTATCCCGTTCATTCTCCGGATAATCTCCTTCAAATGTCAGTACAAGCACGGAATATATGTTGTACAACGGAACCGCGCCAATGATCATCAGCGAGCCCATTGTTGACTGCCCATAAATATTCTGGATAAATGCCAGTCCCATGACCGCCGCACTGCTGCGGAAAGAAGCCTGGGTAAACGCACCTACCATGGATTTGTCTTTCATAAAAACTTTTGTCAGGCCATACACACTCCAGAAGCAGATGGAAGTAGCGATTGCACAAAACAGCACATACTTCAGATCAAATACTTCCTGGATATTGACGGTCGACAGATCACGGAAGAGCAAAAACGGTAACGTCACCTTAAAGTTAAACTTATTTGCCACCGTGACAAAGTTTTCGTTCAGCATACCGATCCGGCGCAGGAAATAACCAAGCACCATGACAAGGAAGATCGGTATCGTCACATTGATACTAAATAAAAAGTTACTCATCCGTTACGCCTTCTTTTCATATTTGTAAAAATAGTATTCCAGATCAAAGTAGGTCTGCTCCTCGCTGTCCGCGGTAACCACCCACTCTTCTTTCTCATCCAGATTCGGGAACCAGGCATCTGCCTCGTAAGCGAAATCAATTTTTGTAATATGTGCGACGTCGCACTCATCCAGAAGCTGTTTGTAAATACTCTCACCGCCGATGACATAGATATCTTTGCTGTCGTATTTTTTCAGTTCTTCGTGCAGTTCCTCCATATCGTGCACGATCACAGCTCCGTCAACACTGTAATTTTTATCTCCTGTCAGAACGATATTCACACGGTTTTTTAACGGCTTCTTTCCCGGAAAACTCTCCAGTGTCTTGCGTCCCATAACAACTACTTTTCCGGTAGTGGTCTCACGAAAAAATTTCATATCATCCGGAATGCTCACTAGCAGCTTGTTGTTTCTGCCGATGGCCCAGTTTTTATCTACTGCTGCAATTAAGTTCATGTATCTTACATCTCGCTTTCTTCTATAATTAAACCGCAATTGGTATATTTGTGATCTGCGGACCGGTCTGGTAATTATCCAGACGCACATCATCTCTTGTGAACTGATAGAAATCCTTTACTTCCGGGTTCAGCCAGAAGGTCGGCGCCGGAAGCGGTTCCCGGGAGATCAGTTCTTTTACCAGTGGAATATGTCTGTCATAAATATGGGCATCCGCGATCACATGCACCAGTTCGCCTACCTGCATATCACAAACCTGCGCCAGCATATGCATAAGCACCGCATACTGACACACATTCCAGTTATTTGCTGCCAAAATATCCTGGGAACGCTGATTTAAGATCGCATTCAGCACCAGTTTATCCTGTCCCGGTTTCTTTGTCACATTAAATGTCATGCTATATGCGCACGGATACAGATGCATCTCATGCAGATCCGCATGCACGTAAATATTTGTCATAATACGACGGCTGTAAGGATTATTCTTCAGATCATAGATCACACGATCTACCTGATCCATCATTCCTTCTTTATACTGATGTTTTACGCCCATCTGATAACCATATGCTTTTCCAATAGAACCGGTCTCATCCGCCCATTCATCCCACACATGGCTGTGAAGATCATTGATATTGTTGGATTTCTGCTGCCAGATCCAGAGCATCTCATCCGTACAGCTCTTGATGGCAGTTCTGCGGAGCGTCAGTGCCGGAAACTCCTTGGACAGATCATAGCGATTTACCACACCAAACTGCTTGATGGTGTAAGCACTGGTTCCGTCCTCCCATTTCGGGCGCACCTTTTCTCCTTCCGTACTGGTTCCATTTTCAATAATATCTTTACACATGTTGATAAAAACGTGATCTGCGTAACTCATCTGCGTCCTCCGAATTATACTTTTCTGTCAAATTTCCACTACATAAAATAATCGCATAACATCATTTCGACATCAGCTATTTTATTTTTCTCGTATTCGTAATAGTATAGCAAAAAAATCGCATTTCATAAAGTAGTAACCAAAAAAATACTGCATACAACATTTATCCCGTTTCAGGGCTCATTTCATGCAAAAAAGGGATATCCTTACGGATATCCCTTTGCATGAAAAGAGCGCGAGACGGGACTCGAACCCGCGGCCTCGACCTTGGCAAGGTCGCGCTCCACCAACTGAGCCACTCGCGCATATCTTATTGTCTTTCGCTGTTCGCCTCAAGACAAGTGATATCATACCGCGGTCAGTCCAAAAAGTCAAGCACTTTTTTCATTTTTTTGTAATTTTATTTTTCATATTTTATTTACTGCAATTTCCTCGATCATTTCATCAATCATTCGGTCATTCATAACAGTAACTTTTACACTATTTTACAGCACCACATGTGGAACACTCATCATATGCCTCTGACACCAACTCTGTTTTTCTGGCGCCTGTCAAAATATACTCCAATGAATAATTGCTGCATCCAGTATAAAAATCACTTACGGTACAGCCAAGGACAGCTATCATTCCGACTACTTTAGATTTTTTCATAACTTGTCCGTCTCCTTTTCATGGGTAATATCAAACATCTCAGGCCATTATATATGATAAAAAATGAACTTCAAATCATTTTGATTTTCCATATCTATTTCATTTTCCCACACTCTCAAAATGCATATAATGAGTGAACTGTAACGGTATATTTTCCATTTTTCTGCATATGATGTACAAAGTATGGTATGAGGGGGAATCTGTAAAATGCGATCAAAGACAAAAATCGTAGTGCTTCACATGAAAGAAGTCATCTATACAACTATTTTTATTATCCTCGGCATTGTACTGATCTTTCTGCTGGTCTACATGTTCAGTCCGTCCCGGCATGCAAAAACAGACAGTGAACAGCCCAAATACAAAGCCGGTGTATACACATCATCCATTCAATTTGAAGGACAGAGTCTGGATGTGCAGGTCGTGGTGGACGAAAACCATATCAACTCCGTGTCCTTTGTAAATCTGAATGATACCGTCACAACCATGTATCCGCTGATGCAGTCCTCCATGGACAGTATCAGTGAGCAGATCTGCAAGACACAGTCAGTTGACAATATTTCCTATTCAGACGAAAACCAGTACACGGCTTCCATGCTGCTGAATGCTGTGGAAAATGCTCTGGAAAAAGCAGCTGCTGACACCGGTGAATAACCGGTATCGCCCAATCAGCATACAAATGTATACACGATCTGTCTTCTGTCTCAATCTCACATTTTTCTGCAAAACAAAAACCCCACCGGCAAAGCATCACGCTTCCGATGGGGATTTTGTTTTTATATAACAACCTTCTACCTTCTGATTACTTTTCCGAACGGTTACTCTGTCGCGCTGTCTGTACTGGACAGGCTGCTCAGATAATCGTTCAGAGCTGTCATACTGAGTTCTGTCTTTGTCGTCGGCTTTTTCTCCTGATAGTAGGAATATCCGGAAAATCCGATCCAGCATACGATGGCAGCTGCGATCAGCACACCTACGGTACGTTCCAGTATACGGTTTCTTTTCTCTTTTTTAATAGTCTGTTTTCTGTTTTTCTTTTCTTCTTTATATCGATCAACTTTTGCCTGACTCATACTCTTCATAAGCTCCTTTTTTTGCTTTTTTTCTGGTAAAAAGTATAGCATACCTGGAGCAGTTCGTCAATTTTTGTTACAAATATAAACCGTACCGATTTCTCTCTTGCAACCTTATTTTTTTCCATATATTATAGTAATCATCAGAGTATTTTTTGCAGAACTGCTTTTTTAACAGAGAGCCTTTGCAAAAGATTACACCGAAGAATTTTAGCATAGTTACAAGGAGAATTTTAGCATGAAAACAGCTGTATTGTATGGGAAAGAAGACATCCGCATCGAGGACCGTCCGATACCGGAACCGGGTCCCGGTCAGATGCTTGTCAAAATCGATTATGTCGGTATCTGCGGCACAGATATCGAATTTTACAAACTCGGTCAGACACCGACACCACTGCCAAAGATCCTCGGTCATGAGAACTCCGGAACCATCGTAAAACTCGGAGAGGGTGTCACAGAATTTCAGGTTGGTCAGCGTGTGTTATGCGGTCCGCCTGCTCACTGCAAGGAAAACTGCTCTCCATGTAAAGAAGGAAAAACAAACATCTGCATCCACGGATTCCCACGTACTGCCGGTATCGGAATGCCGGATGGCGGTTACGCAGAGTATCTGCTGATCGAAGATGTGGCACACACCATGATCATCCCGGTTCCGGACAATGTAAAAATGGAAGATGCGGTACTTTTTGACGTGATCTGCGTTGCTCTGCATGGCATCCGCATGTCCCGTTTCAAACTGGGTGACTCCGTCGTTGTATCCGGCATGGGACCTGTGGGCCTTTCTGCCGTTCAGTTTTTAAAGGCCGGTGGAGCAAACAAGATCATTGCCTTGGATGTTACAGACAGTAAAAAAGAAGCTGCCCTCACTTACGGTGCTGACTATTTCCTGAATTCCGCCACAGAGCCGGATCTGGCAGCTTCCATCCGTGAGATCCTTGGTTCCGACGTTGGCGCAGACATCGTATACGAATGCTCCGGTCATCCGGCTTCCGTAGAAACTTGTGCCCTCAAAGCCGTAAAACCGGGCGGACAGGTGATGCTCATCGGCACGGTACAACAGCCGATCAACTTCACACTGGGAACGGCACAGATCTTTGAGATTGATTTCCAGTCATCCTTTGTATATCTGCAGGAAGAAGTTGAAATGTATCTGCAGATGCTGGCTGCCGGAAAAATCGCTTTCCCTGGCATGGTGACAGACATCGTCTCCCTGGATAACTGCCAGGAACAGGGACTGGGCCGCAAAGACCGTGCTTCCCAGTTGAAGATCCTCATCGCACCAGACAAATAGACACTCCGTGGGATAACGTGCACAATCATTCTGAAATGAATACTAATTTACACTGACTTAAATCCCACACATATCGTCTTAACAAAAATAATCCGGAGGCATAACACACTATGAAGCATGATATTACTTATCCGTCCTCCGACGGAAAAACTCAGATCCATGCGATCATCTGGGAACCGGAAGACGCACCGAAAGCCGTATTACAGATCTGCCACGGAATGGTGGATTACGCAGACCGCTACGATGATTTTGCACAGCATGCCGCTGCTCAGGGCTACTATGTCGTTGCAAACGATCATCTCGGACATGGTGCTTCCGTCGTCACAGACGATCAGCACGGATACTTTGCGCATCCGAATGGCAACGAATGTGTCATCGCAGATATCCATACCCTGCGCACTATGACACAGGAAAAATACCCGGATCTTCCTTACTTTTTCCTTGGGCACAGTATGGGATCTTTTCTGACCCGGCAGTACATCCAGATGCATGCCGATGGTCTGGCTGGCGCAGTCATTATGGGAACCGGCTCCCAGCCTGGCATTGTCCTGCATATCGGTAAATTCATCTGCCGTACCATTGCACTGTTCCGCGGTTGGAACTACCGCAGTGCTTTCGTGGACAATATGGCTTTCGGCGGCTACAACAAACAGTTTGAGCCCGCCCGCACCCCCAGCGACTGGCTGACAAAAGACGAGGCTATCATCAATACCTGTATCAATCATCCATGGTCAACCTTCCGCTTCACAGTCAACGGCTATTACCAGATGTTCCGCGGCATCCAGTACATCCAGGATCCGGCACACATCCGGCAGATTCCGAAAGATCTCCCACTGTTTTTCGTCGCCGGCGGAGATGACCCGGTCGGGAACAACGGAAAAAGTGTCACACAGGTCTGCCAGCAGTACAAAGACGCAGGCATTCAGGATGTGCAGATCAAACTTTATCCCGGTGACCGCCATGAAATTTTAAACGAGACAGACCGCGATGTGGTCTATGCGGATATACTCACATGGCTGAATGGGCATCTTGCGTAATTTTTTTTGACGTGAAAGAAAAAAGCTGAAACAAAATCCAGACAGACACGGATGATTTTCTATCTCCGCTGCGCCGCTTATTTCCGCCTCCTCCCGCGAACTCGCTCGCAAAACAGCGAGCTTAAACACACTCCCGGAGGCGGGCTATGCTCGCTCCGCTGACGAAAATCAACCTACCGTCTTGTCATGGATTTTGTTTTCAGCTTTTTTCATTTACACATTGGCAACTTCAAGTAGAGTAAACGCAGAAAACGTAGCATCTTTTCTCGATGAGCGATTAAGTGAGCGACCGCGTTTTGCGAGTTTTGTGCAAGTGGGAGCGCCCTCTTTTTCAGGCGCGGGAACGAGCACGATAAAACCGAAGCAAAACAAGGGTAGCGAACGTCTAGCGAATGAGAAAAGATGCTACGTTTTCGTATTAATTCATAATCTTAAATTTTCAGCCAAGTCCTCCAAGAAGCCCTTATGACAACCGCTCCATTACCCAGTCAAGATCATCCGTAGTCTTCATTTTTTCAAGCACTTCCTCATCCTCCAGCACTTCACAGATTTTTGCCAGAAGATCCAGATGCTCATCACCGATTCCGGCGATTCCAAAGACAAGCTGTGCCTTTTCGTCACCAAAATCCACGCCTTCCGGATACTGCAGGAATACAATACCGGTTTTCTTTACGATGCCTTTCGCCTGGCTGGTTCCATGCGGGATGGCTACTCCCATTCCCATGTAAGTAGTGATGAGTTTTTCACGCTCCTGCATAGCATCCACGTAAGTCTCATCCACGTATCCAAGCTGATGTAACAGCTCACCGGCTGCCTGAATCGCTTCTTCTTTGGATACCGGTGTCTGATTCAGACGGATTCCTTCTTTGATCAGAACCTGTTTTTTCTCAGGAACCGCAACATTGTCTGATGCATTCTTTTGTGCGTCTGCATGTTTTGCATCAGCTGTCGTATTCTCTGTCTGTTTGTCTGCTGCATCTGCCTGTGGTTTGGCAGCTGCCGGGGCTGATTTTTTGCTGGTCAGCTGTGCATACAGTTCATCCAGTGCAGGATCTGCCAGGAAGTTTCCGATGGTCACAAGCTGTGCCTGTGGTGCGGACTTTCTTGCCCGGTCTGCCAGTGTCGTCTGAACGACAGCGATATCACAGTCTGCTGGAATATTATCCACGGAAGTATTGCTTACATGGATCTGCGGACATACGGATTTCAGACGGTTACGGAACTTGGTCGCTCCCATTGCGGAAGAACCCATACCTGCATCACATGCGAAAATGATTTTCTTTACTTCTGATGCGTCTTTGATTGCAACCGGAGTAGCTTCGCCTTTTGCCTCTGCTTTCATGGCTGCCATCTCAGCCTGCGCATCCTCCAGACTGGTCTTGCCGCCTGCCATTTTTACGATCGGTGATGCAATAGCAAAGGAAATACCTGTTGCAATAGCGACACCAACTAATACTTTCCAGATGTCCGGTCCCGGTGTCATCATCAGATATGCAATGATGGATCCCGGTGAAGCCGGTCCTACCAGACCACAGCCTGTCAGGTTAAACCAGAAAATGGCTGCCATATTTCCGACGATCGGAGCAATGATCACAAGCGGATTCATCAGGATATACGGGAAGTAGATCTCATGAATACCACCCAGTACATGGATGATCACAGCACCCGGTGCGGACTGTTTTGTCTTTTTATCTTTACAGAAGAACATATATGCCAGCAGTACGCCCAGACCAGGGCCAGGGTTTGGCTCAAGCATATACATAATGGATTTCCCCACCTCTGCGGCCTGTGCCGTTGCCAGCGGAGTGAAAATGCCATGATTGATGGCATTGTTCAGGAACAATACCTTTGCCGGCTCAATAAAGATTGCAACCAGCGGAAGCAGGCTGTGGCTTACCAGGATATTGACACCTGCTGCCAGAACGGCCAGAATACCGCTCATCACCGGGCCGACAACCAAATACCCCAGGATTGCCAGCAGCATTCCGATGATACCTGCTGAGAAATTGTTGATCAGCATCTCAAATCCGGCCGGCATATGACCGTCCATCAGCTGATCAAATTTTTTGATACAGAAACCTGCCAACGGTCCCATAACCATTGCGGCCATAAGCATTGTGATAGAAGTATCACTCATGATCGCACCGATAACTGCGATAGCACCTACCACACGACCTCTGTCGCCGCCCACCATTTTTCCACCGGTGGATGCGATCAGGATTGGAATCAGGTAAGTCAGCATCGGCGAAACCATGCTGTTTAATTTTTCATTTGGAATCCAGCCTGTATCGATAAACAGTGCTGCCAGAAAACCAAATGCGATCAACGCTCCTATATTCGGCATTACCATTCCCGACAGGAACTTACCGAATTTCTGTACTTTATTTTTCACGATATACCTCCCACTTTTGTCTCCATACAGTATATAAATAGGAAACAATGGGAAATATGCAGAAAGCTTATCCGTTAATACACTGTGATATGGTGCATCTCACACTCTACCAGAAAATCTTCCGGCAGCTGACCGTCGGATATGATCACGTCCACATCCGCCAGCCCGCAGATCGTATAAGTGCTCTTCACATCTGTTTTGGAGGAATCCATCAGGACAACCACCTGTTCCGCCTGCTCGATGGCAGTCCGTTTCAGCATGGCCTCCTCACTGTTGCCGCAGGTAAAACCCGCTTTCATCGAATACCCTGTTACCCCTAAAAATGTCTGATGAAAGTTCACCTGCTCCAGTTCCCGGATAGCTGAAATACCGTACATACTGATGCTGTAACGGTTCAGCTGACCGCCCGGCAGCATGATGACCGGTTTTGTGAGGTTTGCAAGTTCCGTCGCACAGGAAAGTCCCGTAGTGTAGATCAAATTGGACTGATCCGGAAAAATCCGTGCCAGCTCTGTGGTAGTGCTTCCAGAATCCAGAAAGATCACGGTATCCGGAAGGATCAGCTGAACTGCTTTTTTTGCAATCTCCTGCTTGGATTGTATGTTGCGTACCGCACGCCGGGTCAGATAATCGTCGGTTCCGATCACCAGCTGTACGGACTTCGCGCCTCCGTGTATCCTTACGATCTCTTTTGCCGCATCCAGGGCTTTCAGATCGGTACGAAGTGTCATTTCAGACACCTGCGGAAACTGTTCTTTGATCTGTGAAAAACTGACGGTTCCACGTTTGTTCACCAGTTCCGCGATTGCATTTCTGCGCATTTCCATTGTATCCATAGTTTCTCCTCTCCGTCAGAATTCAGAATCCTGCGGGGATCAAAAAACTCTGACAGTTCTTATTCTTCTGTGATAAAGTTTGCAAGTAAATACTCTTCTGCTTCCGGACACCATAATCCCTGATGTGCATCTACAATATCAGCCAGAGCAATGTAACGGTCATCGTTTCTCTCTGCGGCTGCTTTTCTTAGTTCATCCAGTGCTGTCAGCGGCATGCTTAAATGTGTGTAGATCAGCTTTTTGCCGCCCGGGATCTTCGGAAGGTTCAGCGTTGTCTCAGCTGCTGCATCCAGACCACCGATATGTGTCACCATAACAGCCGGATTGATGCGTTTTGCTGCTGTCAGTTCCAGAGACTCGATCATGTCTGCGGTGTTTCCACCTGTGGTTCCCATTACATGTGTAGAATTGTAATGTACATCGTAGAAATTCATCTCTGCGCTGAATTTTTTATCTGTCGGGCCTGCAAAGAAGTTCAGGCAGCCGTCTCTGCCAAGGATTGCGCTGGACTGAGTTACAACAGCGGATACCGGAGCGTAGCATAATACATCATCGTATCCTGTGCCGCCGGAAATCTTGATCAGTTCAGCAACCGGATCCTCAAAGTTTCCTGTATTTACAAAATGAAGGTCAATTCCTTCTTTTTTATATGTATCAACCGGGAATAATTCCTCCGCACGATCCAGACGATCCTGATTAATATCTGTAACAACAACCATGGAAGGACGAACATCGCGGTGTAATGCGTAAGTTAAAGCACCAAGTCCCATCGGACCTGCACCTGCCATGATAGCAAGTTTTCCATTTTCTTTGATACCCATCTCATGTGTGTATACACCCATCTGTGTATGGTATGCTGCGTGGAAAGCTCCGATACTGCAGGACATCGGCTCAGCCAGAGAAGCTTCATAATAAGCACGGCCTTTGTACTCAAGCAGACATCCAAGTTCCATAACCTCTGCCGGAATTACGCAATAGGTGGTGTCTCCGCCGAAGAACTCATAAGAGTATCCCGGGCTCCACATGGTTCCTTTGTAGTTCAGCGCCGGCTGAAGTGTAAATTTCATACCTGGTTTGAACTGATCCTGATGATTCTTACCTACTTTCACGATATCACCGGCGAACTCATGTCCCATAATTGCCGGATGCTCTGCGACATCCTCATGTACTCTCTTGTGCTCGGTTCCGAGGATCGCACATTTGTAAGTTGACATACAGATACTGTCGGATACTACCTTAACCAGAATTTCATCATCGGTGATCTCCGGAAGTTCAAACTCTTCCAGTCTCAGATCGTTTGCTGCGTGTAATCTTACTCCTTTTGCCTTCATAATAAAAGCTCCTTTCTACATGTTATTCCCGTTTTTTCACTTTTGCAACAATAAAAATATTTTCTTTTTTATTGTTAGTTTAAATTGTTGTTTTAAAAGTTTTATTCTTTTACTTCAACAGCTGTTGTCATTATAATATGCCTAGACAGTCGGATTGTCAATTGTTGTTTTGACGTAAAAATGCACAAAATTTCGTCTTAAATTTTTACTTCAAAAATTATAGCTTTTGAATTGACAGAATATTACATTGGTGGTATATTGTTGAAATAACAGAAACGCTTGCGTTTCAAAAATACATGATCGTCATATGATTGTCGTATAGAAAAAGATCTGGATCTTACACGAAGTCGGCGATCCTGACCATGCACTCTTTACTTTGTAAAGTTTGATCTTCTTTTCCGGGAAGCGCCAACTTTCCGGACACAAAAAGGAGCCGCTGCCAAATTGCAGCTGCTCCTTTTTTCATTCTCATGTTCTGACTTTCTCAAGCTGAGATGAGCCTGACTCATAATACCATTCCTTCCGGTCAAACACAGGTAAGACCTGATGCCTGATTCTGATCAGCACATGATTTTCTCTCTGATCTTCCAGAAAATGCCGTCCTTATTTGTTGGACATCTGCTCTTCCTGTCTCATGATCATTTTTTTCACCATTTCGCCACCGATGGATCCTGCCTGACGGGAAGTCAGATCACCGTTGTAGCCCTCTTTTAAAGGTACTCCGAGTTCGGATGCCACTTCCTGTTTGAAACGGTTCATTGCTTCTTTTGCCTCCGGAACTGACACTTTGTTTGAGCTGTTAGAATTACTCATGTTGTTACACCTCCGTGATTTTTTTCTCTATGGTAAAGACAGATGGCTTCTTCCGGTAATTTTGTTGAATCGGAAAGCAGTTACAGTTTTGTATATCTACTGCGATAACTCTGCTGCGTATTTGCTTTTCATCTCAACAGAAGTATCCGATTTGAAGTGTTCTGTCTTGTTCCTAGTATGAGCGGAGATGTGTGTTTTATGTCTGGGAAAAAATTCTTTTGCTTCCGTTTTATGGTTTTCTTTCAGCAAAATTTATTTTTGAAAACAGTTTTATGAGACAAGAAAATTTTCTATCACATAAAAATGAGACCTCAGAAATTTTGTTTCGTCCGCTAACAATCGCTGTCCGAAAAAAATTTTCCTGAGGTCTCTGGTTACGTCTGATTACGTCTGAATTACATCTGGTTACGTTACGGCATCATCGTAGATGTACGAATCGCATCCGCTTTGGCATCACCTTCGAGATAACGGATGATGGCAATGGAAAATTCAGCCGCAGCTCCCGGTCCTTTCCCGGTGATCAGATTTCCGTCCGTCACTGCCGTATCCTCACTCCAGATGGCACCGCCTTCCGGATTGCATCCCGGATAACCGGTGGCATGTTTTTCTTTTAAAATACCGGTTTCAGAAATCATGCCCGGTGCCGCACAGATCGCTGCCAGCATTTTTCCGCTGTTTAAAAACTTCTGCGCCAGTTCTTTGACACCCGGTTTTTCACCAAGTACGCCGGTACCCGGGCCGCCCGGATACACGATGCCGTCAAATTCTTCAAAATTCATATCGTTATACACTTCATCTGCATGGAAACAGATCTGATGTGCTCCCATGATCTGACGTTTTCCTGTCACGGACACTGTCAGTACCTCAATTCCGGCTCTTCTGCAGAAATCCACTACTGTGAGGCATTCAATTTCCTCCACACCATCATTACATAATACTGCGATTTTACTCATGACTTTTTATCCTTTCTACATAATATTATTTCCTATCAAAGTTCAAACTGCCTCTTTGGGCTGTTTTTTCCATTTTCCCCTTCTTAAATGAGCATGCAAGGAAGTATCTGTAAAGCGGACATTCGCAATCCGCTTTCGCTACTTGCATTCTCTGTTTTCCTTACGATATAATTATCGAAATAGAAAGTAAATTACAGAAGGGAGCTTTTACCTTATGGAAATCGAACGCAAATTTTTAATCCGGCAGCTGCCGGAGCATCTGGAACAATATCCATGTCTCAGTATTGAGCAGGGCTACCTGTGCACAGATCCTGTCGTGCGCATCCGCAAACAGAATGATTCTTATTTTCTCACCTACAAATCCGGTGGTCTCATGGCACGTGAGGAATACAATCTGCCTTTGACTGCAGAAGGCTATGCACATCTGCGTCCAAAAGCAGACGGTCTGCTCATCACAAAAAAACGTTACTGTATTCCGCTGGATCCCTATACCATCGAACTGGATATTTTTGATGGAGATCTCGCACCACTCATTCTGGCAGAAGTCGAATTTCCTTCCGAAAAGGAAGCCAACGCCTTCACACCACCGGAATGGTTTGCAAAGGATGTTACCTATTCCGGCAAATATCACAACAGCTATATGAGCCGCCATGGCTATCAGCCGGAAGAGCAGTGATCTTCAATTCGAACGCACGTGAGATCTGGTGCGTGGTTCTGGTCAGCGTTAGCTGACATATTGTTCTTCACTGCCCAAAAAAATGAGTTTTATCCTTCATTTGATATTATTTTCTCCAGAGAGAAGTCTGCTCATATTTCTGTCTGGTCCGGATGCAGTATTTTAGCTGCTCATAACGGTCGGATAATTTTCCATCCGGAATGACCACATCCACAACCACTGCCAGATCATCGATCAGCCGATCTGTGATATCGCTTTTGATATCACAGACAATCTGGTATTTTTCCTCCATCGTATCTGCATCTAGGAAACGCAGCAGCCATGGATTGATTGCATCCTCTGACACATCTGATTCTTCCTGCGCCTCATTCTGCTCCGGAAGTTCTGCACCCAGAGCGTCCGTCATTTCATCCGGCGTGATATCCTGTTGTTCCATGCTCTGCTTTACCGGCAGTTTCTTATCTTCTGAACACTCCGTGCAAGCCGTTTCATTCTTCGCAGGATTCACATACGCAAACCGGTATTTCTGCGTTATCTCCGGATATTTTTCGTGATCCACTTCACTGACAAACATATCATACGGCCGGATATACACACCGAAATTTCCATATAATGCCTGATATACCACATAAGGCTCCATGGTCTCCGAATGTTTTGCCACTGCGATCACCTGATACAGTTTATTTTTAAAGTGCAAATATCTTTCTCCCGGTAACGGATTTCCCTGTGCCATATTATATTCCCTCTTTCTCCCCAAGTTTTACTATTCAACTCAAACGCACGTGAGACTTGGTGCGTGATTCCGGTCAGCGTAAGCTGACATTTTCTTCGTATGGATATTTTCTTTATTCTTTATATTCTATACTTTATCCATAATTATGAACTGATACAACCTATCTTTTTGTAAAAATCTGTAACCGTTTTTCCAAAAATTCTGTTACAGATCAAAAGAGTTCAGCATATCCATACCTTCTGCGATGAAATCCCGCTGAAACTCCATGGTATTCTGCGGCCCTTTGATCATGGCATCATATACCGCATCCATCAGATGTTCTGCCTCGGCATCCCGGTCGTTGTCCCGCTCCACTTCTCTGGTGTTTGCCTTGGCTGCCGCCACAATCTGATTTTTGTCAAATGCTGCCTGCAGATCTGCTTCCCGCTGTTTCTGCGCCTCCGTTTTTTCCTTTTTGCTTTCTGTCACGTTGGCGGCAGAACCCGTCCTGCTGCTTCCATAACTCTTCGCTCCACCAGCTGTCTGCCGTGATTTTGATCCCGTCTGTAACTGATAAGACCTCTGCTGACCGGATGTTTTCTGCGGCTGCGACTGGTAAGATCTCTGCTGACTGAATGTTTTCTGCGGCTGCGGCCGTTCTGTCCGCTCCGATTTCTGCGTATGCACCGGTGGCTGTGCAGAACGGTTGGATGACTTTTTCCCTTTTCTCACACTGGATATGATAAAAAACAGCACCACAATCCAGATAATAAATCCTGCCATATGGCTGCCCCCTTTCTTTCGTTGACTGGGTTCAGTATAGCATATTTCATGGAATCATGATATACTAACTTAATTACAGGAGGAACAACATGTTTGCAAAACTACGAAATAATATCTCGCAGATGCAGATGATCGCGGGAGTTTGACACATTGAAATCCCAAAAATTACTGCAAAGCCTTGAAACAGGCTTACTTTTTTGTCAAATTTTTATTTTTAATATATAGTAATATTTAGTGATATATTGTATAATAGTGGCAGAGGTGATTATTGTGCGTATAACAACATCAAAATCAAAAAATTCCGAGT
>JALESO010000031.1 GCA_022781925.1 Lachnospiraceae bacterium | reverse complement strand
CTTAACAACTGCTCTAAACTCTGCCACAGGGATTCTATGCCCTTTTGACAGGTTAATTGAGTGGCGTTATGGCTGCATGGATCAATTTTCAGATTCATGGTACAGTTATCAGTTCAGATACTATTCCGTGAATAATTCAGGCTTATGTATATCATCTGAATAAGATACGGACACCAGATTGGAACCGTATCAAAAAAATCTCCCCGTAGCAGAAACAGCTCAACAAACAAACTGTATTTTCCCGGTGTCAAAATCCAGTTGACCAGATAAAATGTCAATATTCCAACGAATACAACATAACGGTTTGCACAGATTACAGAAATCAGCAAAGCTGCTTCTGAACAAAATATACCAAACAAAAATACTAATATTAATTTCAGCAGTAAAATCAATATTCCACCCCAGACACCTATGTATTTTTCCCATATCATCCCCTGCAGATGTGAAGGATAATACATACTATCCGGCATATTGCTGGTCGGATGGTAACAGCAGATCAAAACCAGAAAAAGAATCATACTTGGAATTGCTGCCGCAATACCGCCAGACACTCCCGTCCAAAACATTTTTTCCCGAATATAACTTTTTTCACTCAATCGCAAACGGATATATTGCAAATAACCACTGTTTTTATCTTCGCAAAACGAAAATGCAAATGGCAAAATAGGGAAAAGACATGCAAACTGAACATAATTTGATAAAGCCATCGGTGTTGCATACGCAGACAATAAATCCATATCCATATTTCTGCCTAAAATCCCTCCATCGTATAATGAGACGAAAAAAATACCAAACGGTACCACGATTGCTATCACCATTCCCAGATTCAAACAGGAACGTTTAAAATTTTGTTTTACATTCCCCATTGAAATTCCACCTTTCCACTGGACGTATTCAAACACAATAATGGCTTTTCTATATTTTCCGCAATTTCACCATAAAAACTCCACACCGGCGCAAACGTCAGATCGTTTTTTACCAGATATTCTAATTTCACCGCTGTGATATCATAATTTCCCCAATCTGCGCCTTTTATCTCATCCAGAAAACAGTTTTCAATCTGCTGCCAGCTGAGCAGCTTACACTGTTCGGCATCACTCATTACCTCGCAGGTTCCACAAATACGGAATTCGGATATATGATCTTCTGATAACGTAATCAAACCATTTGCCAGTAACATATCACTTCCTGCACTGATACCATTAAAATCACAAATTGGTACTCCATCCATATATTCACTTAAACCCACAGTAACAAAATAATTGTTCCCATCCTTATATAACTGGGTTTGAGTCACACGATAATCGACCCCAAAATTTTTAAAAATTTCTTCTGCCTCATCAGTTCTGCTTTGTACAAACTTTTGCTCTTCTTCTGTCCACATTTCTTCGCTGAGCAAATCCGAATCCACAGAAAACATCGTTTCATCCCCGATTGTATTCGAGTAAAAATATGTTCCTTCATCAAATACAAATAACTGTCTTGAAATATTCTGTCCCAACGCTGTCGTAATTTCGGTCTGATACGCATCATCTGCTTTCGTTTCCTGTGCAAGTTCTTTATCCTGACTCCACAGCCCCTCTGGTTCCAATACATTGCAAATAATTTCCGGAGATATTTTTTTCCCCTGTATTTTCCCACATAATAATTTCTGCTCCGTACGCTCAATCGGAATATCTAGGTTCTTGATTCCGTCCAAAGATTCATAACTGCATATCAAACGTTCCGGAACTTCTTCTAATGCATTCTCACTACTGGCATCTGTTATTATTTCCTGCTCTTCCTGCTTGACACCATTGTCATTCGTTACCATAGCCGTAGGATTACTTCTACACCCGGAAACAATTGCCATAACCATCATTGCCTGTATAAAAATTACCGTTTGCTTTCTCATTTCTTTGTAATATACCTTTCATTAAAACGATTAGCTGTTTTGCTTCAATAAGATTTTGAACCTATCCTTGGCAAAACAGCTAATCACTAATTTAGTCGTTAACTATACTATCTTCTTAGTAAGCATCCGAATTAAATACGCCTACCGTTGTTCCTCTTCCGTTCTTGTAGTTCGTATCTAATCTTGCGCCAATCCCATACAGTTCACCTTTCACTCCATATGTAGATAACCACTGTCCCACTTTTCTTCCCGGAGCTTTTAACCACGCATTCTTTGTATTAATGGCTTCTGTCTTTACATTATATAACACATGTGCGATTCCATATGACGGTGTGGTACTATCAGGCAATGTAATTGTAGTTGCTTTTACAACCCAGTCTCTACCTGTAACCGCTTTTGTATTTCTGTCATACCAAGAAATCGCATAACTTTCTTTTGACAACCCACTTACATCATAAAATTGATAAGAACAATTTCCAGCCAATGCAGGAACTGTACCTCCAATTAAAATGCTTCCCGTTAATGCAAGACTTGCCAAAATAGCAACTGGTTTTTTCATAATTTTTGTTCTCCTTTTGATTTTTTATCGTTGTATAACATCAATGATGATTTCACTATACAAAAATCGAAACAATTATCAAGCACTTATGCCTGAAACGACATTTTTCCTCTGTTTTTGGTCAAGCCTTACATTCATTTTCTATACCCCAAAAAGAAAGACGACTATCTTTCGATAATCGCCTGATCTCTAAGTATTAATTTTTGCTGTATCCATGCAAGATCCTGTAAAACAGCCGTCAGTATAATTCCAATAGCAATACATACAGCAAACTGACTATAGCCCCAAAATCTCAATACAAAATAATTGCCTGCAGATGTCACCGTTAAAATAATTGCAATTTTTCTGCATATCACTCTTTCGTGTTTGGGAATATCCCTGTTTACAGATACTACCGGACTAAACACGGATATCGTTAACACAGACCCAATCACTCCGCCATTCAACCATATATCAGCCTTACAGTAGGTTGTCAAATATAATACAAACGGTAACAACAATAACCGATAACAATATGCAGATCCATTCACGTTTTGCATGGAATCCACCACAAAATTTTCTTATCGTCAGAAACGGTATAATCATAACTATTCCATTTTTCATCAGACCAAGTATTCCACCGATTGTCATAACCATGATCAATGGGATAATTGTACTCATAATCGAAAAAACTGCGTATTGATATAACTCATACTCATCTTCGGAAATAATTTCTGACAAACATAAATGTCGTGCTATTTTTCCTGAACATCTGAAAATCATCTCTTTTTCCGATATTCAGAAAGATTTTTTGGTATTTTTGCTTCATACAAAAATGTTGATGATGTTGAATTTGCTTCCACATATAGTACTGCATTTAATACATTTCTTATTCTTTGGTTCATTTTTTTACTTTTTTTCTTTGTGCTCATTTTTCCCATAACAGCTCAGATTGTTATTCTGAGCTGCTATTTTTTCTCCTCTCGTAATATTTCATTGATTGTTATACACGCTTATAATAAATGATCATCTCTTCGTTCGCAATATATCTAACTATTCTGGTAATTTTTATATCATCTTTGGTATTTTTCACACTAGTTTTCATCAAAAATACATGTCAAAAATTAAATCCAACCTGAAACGCACAAAAAATATAATCTATAACAGCATTTTACTATTACAATTTCTTCTTATTCATTTTATCCATTGATATGATAAAACAAAAAAGGATAAAAATATTTTGAATACACAACTTGTTGAAATGGGACGCAGAATCAGATCCCGAAGAAAAGAATTACGAATCAGACAATCAGAACTGGCAGAATTAATCGGTGTTTCCAATAATCATATGTCATCTATTGAACGCGGTGTTGGGAATCCAAGTATTCACGTATTTATTCGTATTTGCGAAGAACTGTCTGTCACACCTGATTATTTATTACTCGGCAATATGCATGCAAATAATATCAATCAAAATATTTTAGATAATCTCAGCTTGTGTTCATGTGAAGATCTCAATATTATTAATGATATTATCAAATTGTATGTTCAAAAAAATCATAAAAATTGGAATACACAGCATTTTTCTTAAAACATCTACACACTCGCACCAAAACATCCCCTTTTTGGTCTTTTCATTCCATTTTCTTGCCAATAAATCCTCTTTCGCATATAATTATCGTTATAGGGAGGATTTATAATGGTAATTGCAATTTGTGATGATGATATTTTATTTACAGAACAACTTTTAACTTACTTAAAGACATTTTTTAAACGTAACAACCTGACTTGCCCAAATTTTCTGACTTTTAACAGTGGTGAAGCATTGCTGGCAAATACAGATAAAAAAGATATTGTTTTTCTTGATATTGAGATGCCAGGTCTTTCCGGAATCTCCACTGGTCAGGAATTAAAGAAGCAAAATTCAAAAATCATAATTTTTATCGTTACTTCTTATGCTGAGTATCTGGATGAAGCAATGCGCTTTCATGTGTTTCGCTATTTATCAAAACCGCTGGAAAAACATCGATTATTCCAAAATATGAAAGATACTCTGCGTGTATACAGTACAGAAAATTGTAATGTTCCAATCGAATCAAAGCATTCCGTTCATACTGTGTCTGTCTCTGATATTATCTATCTGGAAGCCTGCAATCGACGTACTATTGTTCACACAGTTACACAGGATTATGAATCCATCCACACAATTGCCCAATGGAAAGAAAAGCTACCTTCCGGCAGTTTTTTTCAACCACATCGCAGTTTTATTGTAAATTTTATGCATGTATCAGATTTTGATCATTCTCTGATTTACCTTTTTCATCGGAAATATACCGCTTATCTCACAAGAAGGAAATATACTGAATTCAAATCTGCTTATTTACTATATTTAGAAAGTCTGAGGTAATATACATGATTAATACCTATATCTTCTTTTTTTCTATATTTATTTTCGAAGCTATCATATTTTTACAATATTGCTCCAGTATTTTTATAGCTAAATGTTCCGTTCTGAAACGTTGCTTATTTATAGTTCCCATCTATATTGCTATTTTTGCCATCTTCAAATTTGGGCATCCAATGATTAATTTCTTTTTTCTGTGTTTTGGAAATTTTATATTTTTATATTTTTTATATAATACTACCTGGTACATCGCAGCATTTCACTCTGTCATTGACATAATCATAATGAGTTTATGGGAAAGCGTTATTATTCTTATAATCCCATATCCATATTCATACTCATTTAATTCATTGGCAAAGGCTTTTCATATATGGATGATTCCTGCGATTTTAAGCAAATTTTTATATGCTTTAACCATGCTGATATTAGAAATTATCATCAAAAGATATTCTCAACAAAACATCGCAGCAAGGCCGCCTTTGATTTTACTCATTCCCCCAATAGCATCTATGTATCTCATCTGCTGTTATGTTCGATTTGCTGGTGAAGCACAATTATCACCTGAATTAAGTAAAATGCTTATAATTGCAACCGTATTGTTGCTTTTGTTAAACATATCTGTAGTGATTACCTATAATTATATCGTAAAAAGAAGCAACGAATATGCCAGTCTCCAACTATTACTTCAAAGGGAACAGGACATTTCTGAATACTATAAAACTTTAATTACAGAAACAGAAAACAAAAACCGTTTCATTCATGATATTAAAAAGCACCTGCAATCCATTGCCATCTTAAACCAAAATGGAGAAGCAGAAAAAATAGATTCCTATATTAACACATTGATTAATTCCTCTGAACTGCAAACATCTGTCCGCCTCTGCAATCATGAATTACTGAATGCAATTTTTTGCAGATACCTGATGCAATGTCGAAAAGACAATATAGATTTTCGTACTGACATTCGGAAAGATACCTGTACATTTTTAAACGAAACAGACATGACTTCTCTGTTCTGCAATTTACTGGATAACGCACTGGAAGCTGCCAGATATATCCCTGATTCTTTTATTGAACTGGCAATCCACCGACAGGCACAAACTGCATTTACAATTATTACCCTTGTAAATTCCTGTCGAAATAATCCTTTTTCCGGTACAGGGAAACAATTAAAGACCACAAAAGAAAACAAGGCACTTCATGGACACGGATTAAAAATTATCGAAAGAGTTGTAAATCGTTATCAAGGGAACATGGATTACTATTATTCCGAAGAAAATCATGAATTTCATGTGATTATTTTATTAAAAAATCCACTTATGTGACACCCATTTCGTTACTAATGAAAATTACCACTCATTTTTTAAATGGCAGGATTCATCAATCCTGCCATTCCATGTTCTCATCCAATCAGAACTTCTTTTCCGAAAAAAGCAAATCCATATTTTCGAATCCGCTTCGGCGAAATGCCTTTTTTTAAAAGTTCTGTATCATATTTTTTCTCTTCAATCTGCTGTAACGCACATCGAAGCGTATCTTCCAGATTTTTTTCCCGTCTGATATTTTGCACCTTAAATTCAATAATAATTGCATCATCTGATGTATGTTTCGGTTCCAGCAGGATATCATATCTGCCAAATCCACTCTCACGATTCGAGGTAATATAATACCGGTCCTGCAGATTTACCATCAGTCCCAGCACAAATCCATGATAAAAGCGCTCCGGCTCACTCTTTACAGACGGATGTTTCCCCGTATCAAAAGAACTGAACGTAACAAGCGCCACCCGGTTCATATATTCATTCATCGCATCTACATCACCGAGCAAAAGTGCTTTCAGAAAATCATTATAATCAGATTCTGCCTGTGAAAACCACTGGGTCACCATATTGCGAAACATCAGTCTGACTTCCAGATTCGTCAGTGTCAGTTCATATTCCGGAAGGCTTTCTCCCATCGGATCATATTTTTCATATGACAACACTTTCATATAACCACTGGCCAGCAAAAGACTCCAGACCGCACGCTCACTCATATCCAGCTGTTCATACGCAATCTGCTCCTCCACCGTAGTACGAATTGATTTTCCGTTCAACAGCCTTTCAAACGAAATCTTAATTTCACGACTTCCCTCCTGAATCAACTTTCCTACCAGATGATTGGAGCTTGTATTCGCCCAATAGGGTGCCACCTTTCCCGTATCCAGATAATTCAGAATCGACCATGGATTATAAATATCCTTCTGACTGCCGAATGCGAAACCGTCATACCAACGTTTTATCTCTTCTTTTTGTGTATAGCCATATTCATCCATGGCAGCAAATACTTCTGCTTCTGAAAAGCCAAAAGAATCTGCATATTCCTCCGACGTTGTCGTTACTACTTTCAAATGATTAAGATCTGAAAAAATGGATTCGTTACTCACACGGGTAATTCCCGTCAGTAGAGCCCGTTCCAGCCATGGATTCGTTTTAAATGTAGCATTCAGCAGATTTCGGATAAAATTTGTCAGTTCCGGCCAGAAGCCGCCCACATATGCTTCCTGCATTGGAGTATCATATTCATCCAGAAGTATTATGACATTCCGCCCATAATACCGATACATGTAGTCACTGAGTTTGTATAATGCCATGGACGCAGTTGCCTCATCCATGCCAACCCTGACACTGCGAAAATACATTCTGTCCGATTCCTGTAACAGTTCACTTTTAAGCAGATAACTATGCCGTGCATAAATATCTGAAATCAGCTGACAGATTTTTCGATAAGCATTTGCATAGCTGTCGTCCTTGACATTTGCGAAGGACACACTGATCACCGGATATGTTCCCTGAAGTTTTTGATAGTGATCCTCCTGCCAGATTTTCAATCCCTGAAACAGATCTTCACGTTCTGCATATGTTTGAGAGAAAAACTGCTCCACCATGCTCATATTCAATGTTTTTCCAAAACGGCGTGGACGCGTGATCAGTGTAACTGCATCGCCGGCTTCCCACCATTCTCTGATAAAATCTGTTTTATCAATGTAAAAGTAATTGTTTTCCCGCAATGTGTCAAACCGTTGAATACCAATTGCGATCCTTCGTTCCATACAAATCACCACCTTTTATCATTTCCGCTCTTTTTATATAATTCGATTATACTTTGATATTTTATGCTTCGCAACTCTTAATCTGTATAATCCGCACCTGTTTTACCGAACTTCTCAATAAATATTTATAAACAAAAAAACATCCCAGCGTACTGTAATATACTCTGCCGTCTATGCAGACATATCTAACGTACTCTGAGATGTTTTTTCATAAAGCTTCTAAATGATCTTATCTGACTCAGAAATCTTATTTATTTCCGATATCATACGGTGTGGTCTGATATACATAGTAATTCAGCCAGTTGGAAAACAGCAGCTGTCCTGCGGAACGCCAGGTAACCACCGGTTTCTTGGTCGGATCATCATCTGGGTAGTAATTGTACGGAACATGCGGGTTCAGTCCTTTTTCCAGGTCACGTTTGTACTCGAGTTCCAGTGTATTGGCATCATATTCCAGATGACAAAGCACAAAAAAGTTTTTGGAATCCGTCGTTTTCAAAATCGTCGGTCCGCCCGCTTCGCTGTCTGCGATCAGTTCCAGTTCCGGAACTTTGTCCACGTCCTCTTTGAGAATACCAACCTCACGGGAATGCGGCGCATTGAACACATCATCGAATCCACGGAATAACGGTGAACTCTGTTTCAGTACGGTATTGGAATACACACCGGAAAGTTTTTCCGGGTATTCCACGGTCGGGATACCGAAATGATAATAGAGTCCTGCCAGTGCTCCCCAGCAGATGTGCATCGTAGAGTGTACATGTGTCTTTGCCCAGTCCATGATATTGCAAAGTTCTTTCCAGTAATGTACTTCTTCATACGGCACAAACGCCAGTGGTGCGCCTGTAATGATCAGTCCGTCGAACCAGCGGTCCTTCACCTGTTCAAATGTCGTGTAGAATGATTCCATATGCTCCGTATCCACATGCTGAGGTGTGTAGCTGGCAGTCTGTAAAAATTCTACCTTGATCTGAAGCGGTGTGTTTGAAAGTTTCCGAAGCAGCTGATTCTCTGTAACTACCTTTGTAGGCATCAGATTCAGGATCAGCACGTTCAGGGGACGGATATCCTGATGCATCGCCCGATACTCCGTCATAACAAAAATATTCTCGCTTTCAAGAACTGCTGTTGCCGGCAGTGAATCTGGTATTTTAATCGGCATATCCTTTTCCTCCTTTTGTTTTTTCTTCATACGGCTCAGCCTGCACACGTTATGAAACACCCGTGTGCCTGACGAGCGTTATGAATGGCGAAGACACGCTTTCATCTTCGCAGATGGTTCTATTCTATCTGTTCTCTCTCTATAAATCAACAACTATTTTATTTCATAGCGGGTATATTTTTTCAAAAAGCATCTATAAATTCTGAAAGTGCTCCCTTATGCTTCCTTTTTCAACACATGAACCACCTTCACGATCAGCGGGATCACCATGGCGATCCACACCACCGGTTCCGCCCAGATAATGCCCCAGTATGCAAACATCGGTGCAAATACAAAGGCAAATATGATTTTTCCCGCAAGTTCGATACAGCTGGAAAACACCGGAATGACACGGTCTCCAAATCCCTGCATGGAGTTTCGCAATATAACGATCACACCACAGACCACGATAAAGGACATGTCCACTTTCAGATAGGTGCTGCCCCAGTAGACCACATCCGGGTTGGTGGTACTTGCCACAAACTGGATCAGTTTTCCTTCTATCGTGTGGCAGATCAGGAAAACCACACCGGCCCAGACCACTGCAATGATCAGGGAAGCACGGATTCCCTGCCGGATCCGGTCAAACCGTTTTGCGCCGTAATTCTGTCCACAATACGTCGCCATGGCAGAACCGAGCACACTGTTTGGCAGAGACATGATCTCAAATACTTTCCGGGCCGCAGTGTGCGCTACAATGACCGTTG
Source organism: Lachnospiraceae bacterium (assembly GCA_022781925.1). GTDB lineage: Bacteria > Bacillota > Clostridia > Lachnospirales > Lachnospiraceae > Eubacterium_I. The sequence goes on along the minus strand of JALESO010000031.1, from coordinate 31,025 downwards.
TTCCCAGAGTGTTGATGGCAGACTGCAGCAGGATCGTTCCGATACCGACCAGACAGGACATCAGCCCCATGGAAAGGCCGCTTTTATACATTTCCGCAACCAGTTCCCGGTCAAACTGAAAGTCTGCTTTCTGGATATGCATGATCGGGAATTTCCGGAAAATACGGATCAGACACAGCACCACAGACAGCAGCTGCGCCAGCACAGTGGCATAGGCAGCTCCCTGCACTCCGGTCTGAAATCCCAGGATAAACAGATAATCCAGCCCGATGTTGCTCACCGTTGCCACGATCAGAAAGATCAGCGGTGTCAGTGCATCTCCGATGGCCCGCAGCGTATTGGCACACAGATTGTAAAACAGCGTGGCAAACAGCCCGACGATCAGCACACTGATATAGGCATATGCCATCTCATACTGTGCCTGCGGTACATGCAGCAGATTCAGCACCGGATGCAGAAAAATCATCAGCACCACCACCAGAACCGCCGTAGTCAGTACCCCAAGTGAGATTGCTGTCGCAAAGGACATCTTCAGCCGTTCCCTGTTTTTTGCCCCGAAACACATGGCTGTAATCAGGGAAAATCCAAGCGTCAGACCATTCAGGAATCCGGTCATCAGCGTATGTAACGTGGACACGGACCCCACTGCCGCCAGTGCTTCCGTTCCCAGCGTACTTCCTACAATTTTTGTATCTACCAGGCTGTACAACAGCTGAAACACATTTCCCCAGAAAATCGGAATGGAAAACAGCAGGATCTGTTTCCAGGGTGTTCCCTCTGTCAGCGTTTTTGTTTTCGTCATTTTCTTTTTCTCCCATTTATACCTGTACACAGATCATTTTCACGGATCCACTGCTTCCGCCAGAGGCGCTTTCCCCTTTCTGTACCCGGAAAACGATTCTATCTCTCGTCAACCTTAGAAAGTATAAAGATTTATTGGACGAAATGCAAGTGAAATGTTACACTAATATACAGTGTCAGAACCATATGTCTGCAAAAAATCCGTAGCGGTTGGCACTGGCTTATCGTATATTCGATTTACAAGGGGATACATACAACAATGGACAGACAGAAAAACAAATATTATTATCTGAAAGGAATTAAGAACGGTATGCCGATCTGTCTCGGCTATCTCGCGGTTTCTTTTACACTGGGTATCACTGCCCGAAATGCAGGTATGACAGCCTGGCAGGCTATGCTCACCAGTCTCGCCTGTAACGCTTCCGCCGGTCAGTATGCGGGCTTTACCGTAATCGCAGCCGGTGGCACTTATTTTGAAATGATCCTGATGGAGCTTGTGGCAAACGCACGTTATCTGCTGATGTCCTGCTCCCTGAGTCAGAAGTTTTCTTCTGAAACCGGTCTGCTGCACCGCATGCTGGTAGGCTATGACGTCACCGACGAGATCTTCGGTGTCGCCGTATCGGAACCCGGAAAACTGAATCCTTTTTACAATTACGGCATGATGACCGTCGCCATTCCGGGATGGAGTCTCGGTACATTTTTCGGTGTTATCATGGGAAACATCCTGCCAACAAACATTGTAAGTGCGTTGAGTGTCGGTCTGTACGGCATGTTTCTTGCCATCATCATTCCACCTGCACGCAAAAGCAAAGTGATCGCGGCACTGGTGACCATCTCCATGGTTTCCAGCTATATCTTCTCCCGGCTGCCGGTGATCTCAAATATTTCATCCGGCATCCGCACCATCATTCTCACGGTGGTGATCGCAGGCATCGCAGCGATCCTGTTCCCGGTAAAGGAGGAAGACGAACATGCAGCATAATATCTATATCTACATTCTGGTCATGTTTGCCGTGACCTACCTGATCCGTGTCCTGCCGCTGACACTGATCCGCAGAGAAATCAAAAATAAAACCATCCGGTCATTTCTGTACTATGTGCCTTACGTCACACTGGCAGTCATGACATTTCCGGCTATCATGGAAGCAACAAACAGTCCCGTTGCCGGACTTGCCGCTCTGGTGGTAGGAATCATACTGGCCTGGTGCGGACGCAGTCTGTTTCAGGTGGCCGTGCTGTCCTGCGTCGTGGTATTCGTGCTGGAGCTTTTCGTGTAAATGGCTAACTATTTCACTGTGTAAATACAGAAAACGAAGCATCCTGTCAAGGTAAGCGATTAAGCAAACGACCGAGTTTCACGAGTTTTTGCGCGAGTGGGAACGACCTCTTTTTCAGGCGTGGGAACGAGCGCGATGAAAACGACGTGAAATGAGGGTAGTGAGCGTCTAGCGTCCTGACAGGATGCTTCGTTTTCGTATTAAAAATTAAATTTTAGCCACCAACAAGCCAAACAAAGATTTTATAAAAGTTCCTCTGCCATGGCATCAAGTTCTTTCTCATTTTCTTCACTGAGAGAAGACATGATCTTCACAGAATGCGCAAGCCATGTGATGTCTTTGCTCTTCTCGAACATGCCTGTCATTACACGGGCAGCTGTCGGAGCCCAGGAACCATTCTCAATCAGACCGATGGTACGTTTCTGGTAATTACGCTCAGTCAGATGCTCGATGAAAGTCTTCATGAACGGAAATACATCTGCATTGTAAGTTACACTTGCAAGAACCAGTTTTCCATAACGGAATGCATCCTCTACTGCCTCTGCCATATCCTCACGGGCAAGATCACATACCACTACCTTCGGGCAGCCTTTTGCCTGCAGTTTTTCAGCCAGCAGTTCTGCTGCTTTTTTTGTATTGCCATACACAGATGCATATGCGATCATAACACCTTCAGACTCCACCCCATAGGAAGACCAGATGTTGTATTTTTCAATATAATGTCCCAGATTCTCTGTCAGAACCGGTCCGTGTAACGGGCAGATGATCTGAATGTCCAGTGTTGCAGCTGCTTTCAGCAGGTTCTGTACCTGCGCACCGTATTTTCCGACAATTCCGATATAGTAACGGCGTGCTTCGCAATCCCAGTCTTCTTCCACATCCAGAGCACCGAATTTTCCAAATCCATCTGCGGAAAACAGAACTTTATCTGTGCTGTCGTATGTCACCATAACTTCCGGCCAGTGAACCATCGGTGCAAATACAAAATTCAGCACATGTTTTCCAAGTGTCAGTGCCTCACCATTTTTTACTTCAACTGTTTTTCCATCCAGATTTAATCCGCGGAAAAAGTTTTTCATCATGGTAAATGTCTTTGCATTTCCAACGATCTGTGCATCCGGATATTTTTCTGCAAACACCTGGATATTTGCTGCGTGATCTGGCTCCATATGCTGAACAACCAGATAATCCGGTGTCGCACCATCCAGTGCTTTCTCAATATTTGCCAGCCATTCTTCTCCGAAATTACCATCTACGGTATCCATAATGGCGATTTTTTCATCACGGATCACATAAGAATTGTATGCCATTCCATTTGGAACGATATACTGTCCCTCAAACAGATCCACGTCATGATCATTTACGCCTACATAAATAATATCCTCTGTAATTTTCATTGTAATACACTCCATATATTTTGTTATTTTCGAACCGCTCATATGCATTCCGTTTTGCTGTTCACCGCCTGTATAAGCAGGATCTGCCTCACATCCAATGTACATGATTAGTTCTCACTACTACGGGTTGCTCCTCACATTATAGCCAGAAATGCAGGCAAACGCAACCCCTACTGCATCTGTTTATGCTCCCGTTCATAAAACAATTTCCTGCTCTGAAAACAGCTGTTTTACAACTAACCTGTAATCTGTCAGATGCTGTGCTTTCCGGATCTTTTTCTCATATTTTTTGGAATTGGTAAAGGACCAGGCCAGATAAAACCACAGTTCCTTCATTTTAAACAATACATTCCGCTCTCCGGACATTTCCTCCGTATAGTCTGCCAGCAGCCGTTCATGAAACTCCCACAAACGTTCTTTCGTAAGTGTCTGTGTTCCCCGGATCTCGCCAAACAGCGCCGGATCTGCCAGCACACCCCGCCCGAGCATGACAGCGGATAACGTTTTTCCCGTGCCGGATTTCTGCGCAGTATCCCGGTCACACTCTGACAAAGATGTCTGATCCGATTCCCTTCTGTTTTCTATGGCAGTAGTATCAGTAATATCTATCATGGAGATCTGTGCCATCAGTTTCTTATATAAGTCTCCGGTAAAAATATCTCCGTTGTACACAACAGGATTTTTTGATTTTGCCAGTGCTTCCAGAAAACATTCCATCCGCGGTTTGTTTTTGTAATAATCCGTCTGCACCCTCGGATGAATGATCAGCTCCGTCACCGGGAATTTGTTGTATATCTCCAGCAGCTGTTCAAATTCTTCTGCGTCTTCCATTCCAAGACGCGTTTTTAAGGACAGACGAATATTGATCTTACTGTACACTTCTTCCAGGAACTGTTCCAGGGCATCCGGTTTTGCCAGAAAACCTGCCCCACGATATTTTGTTACCACCGTCCGGGACGGACAGCCCAGATTCAGGTTCACTTCCTGATATCCAAGCTGTTCCAGCTCCTGCACTGCTTTCAGAAATACTTCTGCATTATTCGCCATGATCTGCGGAACCAGATGGATTTTCTCATTGTGTTCCGGTGCAATGTCCTTATACTCCTTCGGACTGATGCTCCGGTTCTGATTCGGTGCCAGAAACGGCGAAAAATATTTATCTGCTTTTTCAAAATAATCGGCCTGTGCATTTCGGTAAATATATCCGCCGATTCCCTCCAGCGGTGCGAAATATAAGTTCATGCTATCCTTTTTCCTCTGTTGCTATATTTTTTATAATTGGAAAGCTATATCAGATGGGAGATTGAGTCCCACCACTAATATAATTTTGTTATCCACCATATATAAAGATGGGAGTCATCTCACATCTGATATAAACAGAATTCTTTGCAAACTTCCGTTGCTTTACATGATCACTCAATATCGGTCAATCAATATCTGCAATCCTTTTCCTGATCAAATTAAACCTGATATACTTTTGTCTCATACGGCTCCAGCGTGATCAGACCTTCACTGTCCGATGTTGTATACAGATCTGTCATACGGGTTTTCAATGTAATATCCTGTTTTTTGCTGCTGTAATTCAATACAAAAATGTATTTTGCATCGTTTTTCTCACGAACAGCGATCTCACAGTCTGCCGGAAGTTCGATCAGTTCTTTCCACGGTTCAATGACACCGGTATAAGTCAGAAATTCTGTTACGTTCTGACGGGTAAATGTTCCGCCAAAATGCAAGGTGTATCCCTGATGTGTGTTTGTACGGATCAGTGCCGGACGACCTGCATAATAGTTGGACGTATATTTTGCCAGCACCTCCACATTATCGCCTGCTGCCGCCAGAATATCATTGAAAATTCCGGTCTCGATCTCTTTGCCATTCCACTCCATGGATACCGGATCATCTGCCGGTCCCACAAAAGTAAACTCTTTCACATCGGTATGACTTACGTTGGTCAGCAATCCCGGCATCGGCTCCATGACACAGTGACCATGTTTGTCTTTCTGACCGGTCCGTGCTCCGATGATCAGCTTTCCGCCTGCTTTTACATACTCCTTCAGCACTTTGGCACGTTTCTTTGTCAGAATCAGTGGATGCGGATAGATCAGCACCGGATATTTTTTCATTTCTTCCACTTCCGTACTGTCTTTTAAATAGAATACATCCATCGGTGTGTGACTGAGCTGTGCTGCCACAAAGATTTCTTTTTCACTTTTTTTCATGAGACGCTCATGCCATACATCCAGCTGTGCATCCCACACATTATCATAATCTTTCACCAGTGCAAACGCAGCCTTATACTCTGCGCCGGTTACATTTTCAATGGCCTGTACCCGGTGCCAGATGCGGTTTACTTCTGCCAGCTTGCGGTTATAACGGTTGTCATAATCCAGAATACCGTGCCAGTAGATCTCGGTTCCCACGGTAGCAGTACGCCAGCGGAAGAAGCTGACATAATCAGCACCATGCGCAATACTCTGCATCGTCCATAATGTCATCTGCCCCGGTTTCGGAGCCGGTGCTTCCATCCGTGTATTCCATCCGTTTGCGCCGGACTGCTGCTCCATAATGCCAAAATGCGGGCAGATAGAACGCACTTCCGTCAGATTTTTGCTCCATTTTCTGTCATTGAGATCATCGGAATGTTTCGGATCTTCGATCAGACAGTAAGCAAAGTTCGGATAAGAATCGTATGTCAGCACATCCAGACACTCGTCTTCCATTTTATGGTTGTCCACATTACCGAAAATACCATTTGTTGTGATAAAGTCCTCCGGCTTTTTATATTTGCGGATGATATCACTCTGCATTTTACAGAAACGCAGCGTACTGTCGGAAATAAAACGATAGTAATCCAGTACCTGATGCGGATTTGTGGAATCATGCACCGTTGTCCGCGGCACATAGATTTCTTTCCAGTTCGTGTAAGTCTGGTTCCACACAATGGTTCCCCATGCCTCATTCAGTGCATCCAGTGTTTTGTATTTTTTCTTCAGGAATTCCCGAAATGCAAGTGTATCGCTCTCAGAATAAAACTCATCCACTTCACAGTTTAACTCGTTATCAATCTGCCAACCCACAATACACGGACGTTTGCCGTAATGCTTTGCAACTTTTTTTACGATCCGTGCTGACAGTTCCTGATAAATCGGAGAATTGTAATTATAGTGACGACGCATGCCATGATAAAATGGTGTGCCATCCAGACGGCAGTTTAATACCTCCGGATATTTCTCTGTCAGCCAGACCGGCGGTGTCGCTGTCGGTGTGCCAAATATCACCTTCATCTGTTCCTCTTCTGCCACATCCAGAAATTCATCAAAAAATTCGTAAGTAAATTCCCCTTCTTTTGGCTCGATCTTGTTCCATGCAAATTCTGCGATCCGAATGGTAAAAATTCCGTTTTCTTTCATCCGGCGAAGATCGTCCCGCCAGAGACTTTTATCCCAATGCTCCGGGTAATAACAGGTACCCAGTGAAAGTTTCTCCCATTTAAAATTCTGCTCCGCTCTCATAATAATAACGTCTCCTTTTTTATGCATTACAAGTGTTTCCTGTAACCGTTTGTTTCTTAGTGTAACCATCACGTTCAGTTATTATCATTTTAGCATTTCAGAATGTAGAAAACAATAAAAGAAACTGGTTTCAGAGGGCAAAAAGGTTGAAAAAAAGAAATGTACCCTGCTGCAAACAGAATACATTTCTTTTTCCCTTTTGAATCAAACCAATTTCATAACGTACGCAAAACTGCGCCGTTATATTTTTATCTGTATTTTACGCCTCCGGCATCAGAAGCACACGGGCCACATCCAGTTCTCCGCTGGATAACTCCTCCATTTTTGCAATCGCCTCTTTCAATGGTGCTTTTTCAATAGTATACACATCGGTTTTCCATTTTCCGGAAGCAATTAACTGGAACAGCATATAAATCTCTTCTTTTGTATAAGTAAAGCTTAATTTGAAATCAAGTTCTCTCGGACCCAATGCCGCACTTACCAGTTCATATGGTCTCGCATCACTTCCGATAATAAGCACCTGACCACCTGCCATGCACAACTGCTCACACAGAGTGGTCGATGTCGGATGACCTGCCGCTTCAAAGCATACATGCGCGCCACCCTCATGGCTTAAAATTTCTCTTGCTTTTGCCACATCTTCTTCTGAAGTGGAATCAAATGCATAATCAGCTCCTGCCTGTAATGCCATCTCACGTCTTGTCTCATTTAAGTCAAATGCGATCACATTTCTGGCTCCTGCAAGTTTTGCTGCCTGGATTGCCGATAAACCAACAGAACCGCAGCCGGTTACCACCGCATTATCACCTACTTTTAACTCTGAACGGCGAACCGCATGGAATCCGACACCGATTACATCAAATAATACGGCCTGTTCAAATTCTACTTTGTCCGGAATCACAAACAGTTCATTCTGCGGATGTCTGGATAATACTTACTCAGCATAAGCGCCCTGTGTATTCGGTCCGATTCCGAGTGTCTCCGGAAATGCGTTTGCGCATACATTCGGATGACCGGTATTGCATGCATAGCATTTTCCACAGTCCCCTGGAGGTCCGACTGCCACGCGGTCTCCCACCTTTACATTATCCACACCTGCGCCTACTGCTTCTACGATACCTACAGACTCATGACCTAAAACCAGTTCCCAGTCAAAAATGCCCGGAATGGAATAAGCATGTACATCGGTTCCGCAAATACCGCAATATTTGATTTTTACAAGTGCTGTTCCCGGAAGGACTTCCGGTTTTGGAATATCGACATATTCCAGATTTTTCGGTCCATGATATTTTACTGCTAACATAATCTTTGCCTCTCTCTTACTACAAAATTTCAAACTTTTTTACTTTACAACTAATTTTCCACCGGATGCCAGCATGCCACTGTTCAGTTCCGCTTCGCTCTCTGCATAAATTGTGACGCCTTCCGGCGCATCCAGCTGATCAGCCGTGACAGATCCAACCAGTTTTACATTTGAGTCTGCGGTTGCATACCAGCGGCTCGCAATATCCATTGTCACAAATGCATCTCTGATCGCACCCTTTACGGTTGCATGCTTTAATGTAACTGCCATCTGGCGGTTGGTATCTTCATGTAAAATATCGCCACATAATTCCATATCAGATAACACAACTTTTACACCATATGTTTTCTCACCCGGTTCAACCGGAGAATTCATCGGATCCTGGCTCAGTTCGGAACGGATTGCCACACCATTTGCTGCCTCGATTCTTGTATTGCGAATGTCAATATATGCATTGCAGCCGGATACAAGGAATGCATCTTCCCCTGTTTTGATATCACAGTCACTGACGATCAGCTCGTTTACCTGACTGGAATTGCCAAGTACAGAAAAGAAAAATGCAAAATACTGTCCGGACTCTGCCTGAATACGGGACATCCGTGCTTTTCCCTTTCTGTCAAGCATGATTGTATGAGACGCCGTTTTCATGCGGCAGTCATCAAACACTACCAGACAGCCTTCATCAGAAAATGTTCCGTAACCCGGATTTAATACCTCAATATCACAGTTCTGTGCCTGCAGATAACAGTCGCCCCATGCACCGTCTGTGGAGAGACCGGCCCATCCGTCAGAAACAACTTTACAGTTTTTGAAATAACTGTGGGCATTTCCCTCTGTCAGTGACAGTCGGCTGTGTCCGCTGACTCCCATGGATGGCGGTGCCTCCACCATTCCCGGTCCACCGACAAGTTCTGCTCCCGGCCAGCCTTCCGGCACTTCGCCGCCTTTGCAGGTGAGTACACAGTTTTCCACATACATGGTTGCATGCTCATTTGCGTTTAAGCAGGATCTTAATACACCATCTACTGCGATTTCTGTATCTTTCACCGTCACAACGGATTCACCCAGCACCTGAATGCCTGCGCCGTTTCCATCAAAATCATTGACACAGTTTCCGGATAATGTAATCCTGGAATCTGTCACATCATAAGTGCTTTTTCCGGTCACAGTGATTCCACCGGTCAGATCTTCGCTGCAGGAAATATTCAATTTTTCTGCCTGCTTCTCAGTGAGAACTTCTGCTGTCACATCCGCCCCCTTAACCAGTGCCCCATCTGCTACATGTACCAGCGGTTTTAATTCCCCGTGTGGAATATGTTCCGGTTCCGGCTCATTCGGATCCGGCATGGTTCCAAATCCAGGAGGTCCCGGAATAATATGCGGGATTTCCCCCGGTCCTCCAACTTCAGGCATTCCATAATACACATCAAATTTTTTCATGATTCTTCCCTTCCTGTCTTTCAAGACTTCTCATGTGAATCCTTCACATGTACCTTATCTCAATTTCATTTATCTACAACTGTCTAATTTTCCGGTAATTCAATACCCTGATATTCACTGACAGCTTTCAATACTGTTTCCATTTCCTCTGTACATCCATATGTTTTTGCATAACTTCTTGCATCGGAAACAGCTGTGTTAAATAAAGCACTTTTAACAGTTTCCTTATCTGCATCAGAAAGTTCTGTCACTGCTCCACCGGCTTCTTCGATTGTTGTCTTTGCATCATTTGTCTGCTCGTTTGCAAGTTTGATCGCATACTGCTGTGTCTCATCCATGGCCTCTTCCAGGAAGTTCTGTGTGGATTTGCTCAGAGAGTTCCATTTGTCCAGATTCATGGAGAAGAAGTTTCCTGCTGTATAGCTTCCATCAAGAATAAAATACGGAGTTACTTCCTGCAGACTCATGGATACAAAAACAGAAATCGGGAAATATCCGGTGTCAATGATTCCTCTGCTCAGACTGTCATAATATTCGTTTGGCATAACGGATACTACATTGAATCCCATCTCGTTAAATGCGGATAAGTTAATTCCGGCTCCGAGTTTTAATTTGGTCAGCTCATCCAGCGTTGTACACTGCTTTTTGGATACAAAACAGTTTGTTCCTGCCGGAACTCCACCAAGCATATGGATATTCTGCGCTTCTGTCTGCGCCTCGATCAGCCCGGCGGTCTCCTCATTTTCGCTCATCATGTAATCAAAAATAGCAATGGATGCCTCGAATCCCTCATCGCTGTACACCTGGGATGGGAAATTCAGCAGTGGGAATACATCGGTATAGTTATTCTGGTTCAGAACCGTCATATCAACTGCACCGGATGACACAAAAGATAATTCCTCTGTATCGCTGGCAAGCGTTCCACCATAAGACACATCCACCGTCACAGCCCCATCCGACTGCTCTTCCACATAGTCTTTAAAGTGTGCCACCATCTGTCCGGCTGATTCTGTCTCAGAAAATGTTGTGGTCAGTGTCAGAGTTACCTGATCCAGATCCGCTGAACCGCTTCCGCCGCTTTCCCCTGCTGCGGATGTCTCATTATTATCTGCAGCTGCATCTTTTTTTGTGTCATTTCCGCCACATCCTGCCAGTACCGTTGCTGTCATTGCTGCTGCCACTAAAACAGCTGTTAATTTTTTTGCCTTCATACCTTTTTCTCTCCTTGTCCTTTTTATTTACGCCACACCCAGCAAATGTGGAATGAACTCTACCAGCTGTGGGAACAGAGCCATAATAAAGATTGCCACAATATTAATTAAGAAGAATGGCCACACACCCGCAAATATTTCGCTCGCTTTGATCCGTAATGCATTTGATACCGCAAAAACATTCATTCCGATCGGCGGTGTCATTCCGGCACACTCGCAAAGCATTACCAGTAATACACAAATGATATACGGATTGTATCCCAGACCTGTCAGTAACGGGAACACAATCGGAACGGTAATAATGATCGTTGAGTTAATATCCATAACACATCCGCAAAGCAGATAAAATACAACAACCATGCAAAATACCGCAAACATTGGAATATTGGCTTCCGCAATCATATTAGCCAGTGTATCTGCCAGTCTTGTCAGTGTTACAAAACGGCTGAAAATTGTTCCCGCAATGATGATCGGGAAAATACCTGCATTCATTACTGCTGCATCCCAGATACAATATCCGATTTGTTTGACCGGCACCTTCTTAACCAGTGCAAAAATGATCAGGGCAACTGCTGCAACTGCGCCTGCAACTGTCGATGAAAAGAAACCACCCAGCGTACCACCAACGATCAGGGCAAATACAAGAATGATCGGTACCAGGTACTGCAGGGAAATAATCTTTTCTTTGAGCGGGATCTTTTCCATATCGCTTGTAGAAGGAATTTTTTTTGGAAAAATTGCCACAAAAACACGAATGGCAATGCATAGCAATATGATCATGATAATTCCAACCGAAAGACCATACATCAGGGTGGTTCCGATTGACAGATTCGTCAGAAGACACCACATGATAATCGGTACACTTGGTGGAATCAGGGATGACAAAGATCCCGCGCCAACGATTGCTCCCAGAGACAGCTTACGGTCGTACTTATGTCTTTCCAGCTCCGGCATTGCAATCTTGCCAAATACTACATTTCCGGCAATGGAAATACCGGAACATGCGCCAAATACTGCATTAGATGCTACCAGGGCATATAACAGACCGCCTTTAAAACGACCAAGCCAGTTCTGCATGGCATTGAATGCGCCCTGTGCGATACCGGTTACGCCAGCCAGCGTTCCTACCAGTACAAATAGTGGTAATACTGCATATGTATAACTTGCTCCTATCGCAAATGGTGCCTGCATAAACTGTGTCACAACCATTTTCATGCCGCCCATCAGATAAAATCCAAGGAAAGAACATACCAGCATATCTACGAATATCGGGATTCCGATCAATGCCATTACAATCATCAGAATAAACATTGCAATTCCGATCACAGCGATGGAACTCATGGCATCACCTCCTCTTTCTCTTCTGTGTTTTCCGCACCATTTTTCAGTATGTCTCTGACAATACACCAGGCAAATGCAACTTCTACCGCAACAAATCCAATGGCGATCACAAGTACAAATGGCCAGATCACAAATGCATTGGATGCGGAGGAACTTTTTGTCATGGTACTGAACTTATCTGCTGTCAGTCTCATTGCGCAATATCCAGAAAACAGGCATACCACCATTCCCAGGACATCTCCCACAACCTTGATCACTTTCTGGACCTTCTGCGGAAATTTCGCACAAAGCAGATCTACCGTTGTATGTCCCCGGTCAACCTGGATATATGCCATTGCAAAAAATACAACCGGAATATTCAGATAAGTCACCCATTCGGTTCCGTTTGGTATACTGACAGAAAAGAATTTTGACAGCAGTGCATCGCAGGTACAAAGCACGGCTGTAATAACCAGACAGATTCCGGATACAATAGAAATGCCCCACATACATCGGTTGACGATCCGGTCTATTCTGGATAGCTTTTCATGACGTTCTCCCATAATTACCTCTCCTTTCTTTCTGATGTACTTATTGTATAAAATAGCAGTTCTTCCCGCTTGCACTAAACTGCTCTGAATTTGCACTTAGTGACATTTTCCGTTTCCGCATTTATCAACACACATTCCTGTCATAATACAAAAAATTTTTCTTCCAAAAAGGAGAAGTGCCGTTCTCCAAATGGAAAACGGCACATTGATATGGCTTACGATATTTTTATTGCTCACCGCCTGTAAAAACGGGAGACCTCTCACATTAGCTATAATTATTTACACGAATCAATATATGTATTTAAATTCTCCCCTGCAATACGGCCGGTATTATAGGCAAAGCCTGAAGTGTGTCCCGGCATTTCAAAACAGTAGGAATCCACACAGATTGTATTTGCATCATTTCCGGCTGCATAAAGCCCCTGGATCGCACTTCCATCCTCACGGATAACCTCTGCTTTTTCATTAATATTGATACCGCCCAGTGTTGCGTAACTGTTTGCACTCAAACGGGCAACATAGAATTTTTTCCCCCTGATCGGAAGCAGAAAACTTCTTCTCTTATGGAAGATCTGATCCTGGCCCTGATCACAGAACTTATTATACTCCTCAATTGTTGTTTTTAACGTTTCCGCATCTATCTGGATCTGCGCAGCGATCTCCTCAATGGAATCTCCCATGTACAGATCCGGACTCTGTTTTTCACGGATAACCTCTTCCATTTTTTTCTCAAATCCCCGCGGCCAGTCCTCATATCGTCCGGTAAACGGATCCTGACTTGGAAGCGCGATTGCAAATCCATCTGCTCTGTAATGATCCAGAATCTCATCCGTCAGAATCATATAAGCATACGTTCCCGGCTGCTGACGGATCGCATTGATACCATATGCGCCATTACACATGGCCGTCTCATCTGTAAAACGTTTTCCCTGCTGGTTAAAAAGCAGATTCGGCTGACGGAACGGACGCAGTTCAGAACAGAATCCACCCGGGCCTCCCAGCTGCGGATGTGGAAGACCCGCAAATGCATCATAAAACATGTATCCTTTGGAAGCGCCTGCATCCCATGCCATGCGGATTCCGTCTCCATCGCAGTTCCTGGTCATCGCACATACCGTTTTTCCAAGTTCATACGGCGTATATTTTGCAACCATTTCCGCATTATTTCCAAATCCTCCGGTTGCGATCACTACTGCATCTGCCATCACGTCTTCCATTTCATTATTCAAAACGATCTGAACACCAACAACACGTCCATCTCTCAGAATCAGATCTTTTCCGGCTGCTCCATACACGATCTTAACGCCCAGCTCCTTTGCTTTTGCCCAGATACGGTCACAAATGGAATATTCACTGTCATCGTATACATGCCAGGTATGATTTCCGCCTTCCACATAAGCATTCAGACTGTTAAATTCACAGCCCAGATCTTCCAGCCAGTGAATCGTGTCGGAAGACTTATTTACATATGCCGCAACCAGTGCCGGATTTGCTCTCCAGTGGCTGTAATCCATAAAATATTTGAATGCTTCATCCTCTGTTACAACACGCTGCAAACGTCTCTGCTGTAAGGTATTGATGCCAAGCGGTCCCTTTCCGCCGCCGATGGCACCGCCATAGTGATCCCCTTTTTCAAAAATCACAACTTTTCTTCCCAATCGCGCTGCTGTCAGTGCTGTCGCCATTCCTGCCGGTCCTGCTCCGATCACAGCTACTTCTGTCGATAATTGTTTCATTTTACACTCCATTCTACCGTCACTCCCGGACGATACTCACAAACTTTCTTTCTAACCATTTTTAATGCCAGCCCGGATTTAAAGTAAACAGTAATACTACTACGGCAAATCCGACTGCAGCCCATACAACCGTCGTAAAAAACAGATGCTTGTACGCTTCTTTCTGTTTCAATCCTGCCATATTCATTGCCACGATAATTCCTGCTGCAAACGGCATCGAATCCAGAACGATGTATGAGAAAGATGCGATTCTGTGTAATGCAAACGGTGACAGATCCGGGAACGCACTCATGGCAAACGGGATTGCTACCATCATTGCACCTACCGGATTGATCATAATACCAACCAGCAGACACATAATAATTGCAAATGTAATTGTCGGATTTAAGTTTACTTTCATAACCAGATCAAGCAAAATCTCATATCCTCTTGTCTCACTGATTACAGATGCAAATCCCATGGAAAGGAAAATCAGAATGATCGGTGCGATTGACATCAGACCATCCAGCATCATCTTGTAAATACCATGAAAATGTCCTTTCACATTGCTTTCCTGCTGTTCCGGAATCGGAATCCATTTGTATAAAATGATACATCCGACAATTGCTGCAAGTGCAAGCGCATACTGTGCAGCCAGTCCAAACGCATTGAACGCGATAACAACTACCAGAATCGGAATGATACTGAGAATGAACGGTGGTACATTTCCATCCACAGCGGATGGTTTTAATACTTCGCCCCATTCAAAATTTTCACCAGTCGCTACTGCTTTGTTCACAGATTTTACCAGGTATAAGCAGACACCTGCCGCAACAACTGCTGCTCCTATAAATCCTGGAACCATACCGCCCATGCTGGTGGATCCTGTCAGTCCCATCGGAATGGTATTGGATACATTTGCGCATCCCGGCATCGCACAGGCAATACCTGCTGCCGCAAGAATTAATGCCGGCAGATATCTTCTCCGAATATTTACCTCTTCACATACGGTTGCAAGAATCGGCATCATAATAAACAAAATTGCGAACTGATCGATACCTGCATATACCAACACTACTTCCAGAATAATGGTAATTACGATTGTCCAGGCTCTCCTGCGATTGCCCTCTGCCGATTTTGGTACAGCGTACTTATACAGCGTCGTGGCAAAGGATCTCGCCGCACCTGTATAATCCATTACCTTTGAAAATACTGCACCAAATAAAATAACCGGTGCAAACTGAGGAATTGAATCTCCCCACGATACAAACAGCGTATTGATCGAATCCAGCAGATTCAGTCTGTTTGTAATGACCAGGATGATCGTGCAGATCACTGTTGCCCACACAACATGCATGCCCTTAAATACCAAAATGAACATGACTGCAAAAGAAACCAGCACACCAACCAATGCTACTACATCTAATCCTGACATTGTTCTTCTCCCTTCTCCTTCGTATTCTCATCTGAAAATACTTGTTTCGGATTTGATTTTTATGTACAAATACATTGTATTTTTTTCTTCCCGATTGCACTTGCACTTTACAGTTTATAATTTGTACTTTTAAAAAAATACAGGAGACATGATGCCATGCCTCCTGCAGATTATGTACGATTCCAGGCATTCTTTCGAAATTCCTGTGGTGACACTCCTGTCTCCTTTTTAAATATTCTGGTAAAGTAAGAAAAATTCGTAATGCCAAGATTTGTGGCGATCTCGCTGACAGATGCCGCTGACGTAATCAACATCTCTTTCGCTTTTCTGATCTTTTCCTCATTGATTGCACTGATCAGAGATTCTCCTGTCTCTTTCTTGAAAATATGTGAAATATAGTCTTTACTCATAAAGAAGCTGTTCGCAATTTCTTCTCTCGTCAGGTCTTCCTCTATATGATCCTTAATATACTGACGAATCTGTATGGATAAAAAATGATCTTCCTGCAAATTTTTAATGACAGACTGATTATAATTTTCCAGATAATCCAGAAATACATACAGATTTTCTACCGAACGGCTTGCCTGATTAAATTTTTCCAGATATTCACTGGTTGTAAGCATCTCATTTACCGGCTGTTTCCGCATCTCCATAGATGCATAAAATGCCATGCTCAGGCGATGTACGATTCCGTACATACTCTCAATATTAAGTTCTCCATTTTCGACCAGCATACTTACAAATGCAGAAAGTTCTTCCCGTATCAATGTGATCTTTCCTTCTGCAAAATGCTGAATCCATTCGCTTCCTTCTATTACATTGACACGGTTATAAAGCGGCATTTCTTCCAGAAGAAAATTTCTGCTCTTCGGTGATACATTTCTGCGTTCCATTTCACGCAATTCCAGATATTTCTGTCGTAAAATGGGAAGTAGTGTCACTGTGCTTGTATAGGTACACCAGCCAGTCCCCTGTGCTGCCGCATCTCGCACGAAAACAGACACCGAATTGCACAACTGACGGTAGTTTTTCTCTGTAACAGGAATGATCAAACATACTGCAGATGCTTCCACTGCAACAATTTCGTAAGGCTCTTTATATTCAAACAGCGGTTTACTTTCTTCGAAGCTTTCCAAAATTGTCTGTTCCATCATCTGCTGTGAACGGATTCTCCTGCACAAAACAAGTACATAGGTATCCGCCACATCCAGCTGTATTCCAAGCTCCCTTCCCTTTGCAAACATTTCCTGATCATCAAACCAGCGTTCATCCAAAATCACATTTCGCCAGAATGTATGCTGTAAAAATGTCGGTTCTCCAAGAACAAGTTTATGTTGGAAAATGTTCATTGCATCTTCATGTGCCAGCCTTTTTTTCATTTCCCGGCAAACGGAAAATGAAAATGTATAAAAGCTGAATGCTTTCTGCTCAGATACTGATTCCATAAATAAGGCTTTTGCATACTGCATTTCTGATTCTGTTATCGTATCAAACATGCCCATAATTGCAATTTGAGGATATTCCCGCTGAAATTCATATAGAAACATTGATTTCCATGTGTTTACTTCGACAAATGCAACTGTCAGAAGAACCGTATATCGTTCTATCACTTCAGCAACCATTGTTGGATTACCGGCAATACAGACTTTACACTGTTTTAATCCGGCATCATTGCCAAATATCATATCATGCAACAGTTCTTCCTGATTTACACCAAAGGTACGTTTCACTTCGTCTTCTGTGCCCATAATAAGTAATACCGGTTTGTTCTTTTGCATGGCTATATCCTCCATCCCAATGTCTCACTTCTATTATTTTACTTTGCTAAAGTGTACCATGCAAGATTTTTTTGCACAAAAAAACTGAGATGTTCGATCTCTCAAACACCTCAGCGCCCCTGCCAAGAGTCGATGCGACAGGATTTGAACCTGCGGTCTCCGCTTCCGCTTCGGTCGGTCCAAATCCGAGGTCCACCGGACCTCGTGGACCCTCTGCGTCCCGAACGCAGTTTTTCTACTTTCCAACAAAAAAGACCGGAATATCTGAATCTCTTCAAACATTCCGGCGCCCCTGCCAAGAGTCGATGCGACAGGATTTGAACCTGCGACCTCTGCGTCCCGAACGCAGCGCTCTACCAAACTGAGCCACGCATCGTTTTTTTATTTTTCTTTTGTAGCACCGCCGCGCTACTTGACATATATTACAGGAAAAGGTGTTGTTTGTCAACACCTTTTTTTAACTTTTTTCAATTTTCTTCTTTTTATTCACTTGCGAAATCAATTTCCACCGTTTTCTTCTTGTTATACTTTTCCTGCTTTCTGGTCTTTTTATCTTCCATAATATGCGTTGATGCCACGCAACAGACCTTCTGCCTGTGTGTTCAACGTTTCATCGCTATGGTTGGAACATGCATTGCCAAGTTCCATATCAACAGATGGTATCGTGCTATATGAGGTCCGTGTCAGATCAATACTCATACTTCCGCCACCATTGATCTTACATCCCTGTGCCCGTAGGCCGTCAACCAGAGATGCGCCCAGTGCATTATGCTGTGTCCAGTGGGACGCTACCGGTTCCATTCCTTTGATGCCGTCCGGTACGGAAATATAAAAACTACCCTTGTCATAGTTCAGACCATCCCCATCCCAGTGTAATGAAATATGACAGTCTGCCACATTATTGCAAATGACAGTTCTTGCTACATTATCCAGCTGCACATCAGAGCCATCACGTACCATCAGCACATCATAACCGGCTGCCAGCAATTTGTCTCGCAAAATCTGTGCCATACGCAAAGTCACACTACTTTCCGATGTTCCATCCGAAAATGTCATTCCTCCGGAAACGGCAGTTGCTTTTGTAGCTCCTGCTGCCGTGCTGCCTCCGGTCGTCTTTGCAGAGCCATCCGGATGACACAACGTTTTGACACTGCTGCCGCCTGATGTTCCATGACCGGCATTCACTCCAACCACGATACCATTGCGGTTTTCAGAGGCTTTGTACATAACTGCACAGCCGGAATGAATTGCCGAATGATCCGCATACTGCCAGCTGCTGTCCAGATATATTTCCTGACAATCCGCATAGCTTACCGTTCCACGCGCAGAAGTCTGAGATGTTTCTGGCTGCTGCGTATCTTCGGGCTGCACAACTGACTGTTCCGGCTGCTGGCTGTCAGTTTCTTCCGGTGCCTGTTCCACCGCTCCTGCGATTTCCCCTGTATCCTGCGGTACCTCAGGCTCCGCTTCTGAAAGTACATCGGAAAGTGACTTTGATACACTGCTCTCCGACGCTGCAATACTACTGCCCGATACCTGATGTTTTACCGCTTCCTGCGATTTTCCACATGCCGACATCAACAATGCCAGAATGCCCGCACATGCCAATAGCATAATCCTTCTCGCCATATCAACGTTTCTCCTATTTTTCCTGACAGCCCGGGCAATGTCTTGCCATGTGCTCATCGATCAGCTGTTTTAACGTTACGCTGTCCACATAGTCAGAAATTACCTTGTACATTCCTTCCCAGAATCCTACCGTAGCACAGTCATGGTATCGCTCACATTCATTTTCCGGTGTTTCCAGGCAGGCAATCGGCGCAAAGCTGCCTTCGATCGCACGCAGAATCTCACCTGCTGTGTACTTGTCTGCTTTTCTGCTGAGACGATATCCACCCTGTGCACCACGCACACTGCGTACCAGTCCCGCACGATGCAGCGGTGTTACAATCTGCTCCAGATATTTAATAGAAATATTCTGTCTCGCAGAAATATCCTTCAGTGAAATGTACTTATCTTCTCCGCCATTCACGCCCAGATCAACCATCAGACGTAAGGCATATCTTCCTTTTGTTGATACTTTCATATTGTTTCCTCCTTGTAACATCTATGAACCATGAAAAACATTTTCCCTGTTTTTCCGCAATTCCTATATACAATATAGTATTTTAATATAATTTCACATTTGTTGCAAGGCAGGATTTTCACTATTGCAGTCTTAAAGATTTAGTTTGTTTATCTATTTGGTATCATTCGGCTTCTCAATACATATTCCTCCGTTGCAAAAATCAGATGATCCCCCTCCTGCAAAACCATCCGTGTATTCATAGGAATCAGGTGTCCATTCAGATAGGTTCCATTGGTTGAATTATGATCTTCCAGAAAAAGAGTATCATTTTCCCGTAAAATTCGTGCATGCACACGGCTTACCGTCTCTGCAAGGAGAATTCCATCCGCAATGCTGCTGTTTTTCCCAATTATGTATGGGAACTTTTCCATCAGCAGATTTTTTTCTATCCCATCACCGATATATACAAGTTCCCAGATTCTCTGAAAGGAAGATTCTGAAAAACAAACAGTTTCTCCTGCATGAAAATCCGGCATGGGTTCTGCCACCACAGATACTGCCTCTTCTTTTTCCGATTCATAATAGCCAGCAGTATGCCGTATCTGTTTCTTTCTCTTTCCTTTCCGCAAAAAAGATGATCGCAATCCGGATTCCCGTTTTTCCTTCGTTGGTTTTAATTCCTTCTTTTCTTCTTTCTGTTTATATTTTCCCACATCGTTTTTTCTTGTATCAGCCAACTCCAGCTGCTCTGAGGTACGAAAATCCATATCCCAGCCCATACTATTTTGAGTTCGGTAATCTGGCTCATCGGGATGATCAGTCTGCATATCTACATAAGGGACAGAAGCCTCACCTCTGTCCGAAATCCCGGATGAAAAAGAATCTGCCTGGCTGCCGCTTCCATACAGAATTTCCCGATAATCTTCCAGAACCGGCTCAGCCAACGCACAGATTTCATATATTCCATATGTCATACGCACAGCCTCCGGATCTGCATGATTCAACTGCTGCATCAGTTTTTCAAACAATTTACGGATTCCCGGATAATCTCCACAATGGTATCCCGGGATATAACAGAATTGTATCCGATTCCCGGCACGATTTCGAAAAATCATCGCCGGAGTATATGAAATGTCTTTGTCATCCAGCAGATATTCTTCCAGTTCCATTTTTACACTGCATATACTTTCCAGCAGCAGTTTTATCATATCACGGTCTGCATCGGTCACCGACAGTTCCTGCTCCAGTGTCTTCATGCCGGTAACATCAAACCAGTATTCTACTTTTCCATCCGCCACGATCACCTGCATGGGTACCAGATTTTTCAGCTGATTCTGCAATACCATCTGCAATTCATAAGGCTCAAATTCAAAATCTGCATCTTTTACAATCATATAACTGTTTTTCGCTGTCCGCAGATACTCAGTTTTCATACACATTTTCCTCCTGTAATCCCGCCTTTTCTTTCAGGCTTTCCATCCCTCGTTTCATCAGCACGCCTTTCCCGAACTCTTTCGACGTATCCGGTTCTTCCACAGACCGGATCGTCTGTGCTGTCTGATCTGTCTGCTGATAATACATAATCGTTTTCTGTAACAAGAACAGTAGCAGTAAGATCAGTATCGGATATAGCAGCGCCGCTTCTACCGTAATAGATGCCCGGCAAGTCCGGTTCTTCCAAATCATTCGGGTCTGTGACTTATTCATTTTATTTCTTTGTTTTTTCATTATTCGTTGTCTCATAAGATTATATTTTGATTGAACTCCCACTGAAAAAATTTGTTATTACTTACCACTTACAGAAGCGAGAGTCTCAACTCAGGCTGAGATGAAGCTAGATCAGGTACAGTCGCACAACCTCTGCCGCCAGTACAAAGGGAGCAAGTGCAACACAATCTGTTTTCTGATACTTTTTCAACAGCATGCCAACCAGACAATAGATACCACTCAAAAATAGCGCAATACACAATATCGCCAGATTTTGTCTGATTCCAAGAAGCAGCCCCGTCACCACAAACATCCATCCGTCACCTTCTCCCAGCCAGTTCAGACCACATCTGGAAAACAGGAGCATCACGCCACCGATTCCTGCCCCTGCCGCCATACTCTGCACAGACACGATATCCACTGTCAGCACATAAACCAGTCCCAGACACCCAAATATCAAAAATTTATGCACGGACAATGTCTTGTATCTGTAATCTTCCCGGCTGCACAGATATAAAAATATCAGGCACAGAATTTCGCTCACACAGTATTTCGTCATTTTATGCTCCTTTTTACTCAAGTGGATATTTTTGATCTGTTTCTATATTTTTAATCAAACAGATCTTTATCATCCGCTCACGCTGCTTCCTGCTCCTTTTGCACACCGGAAGCAGTGGACTTCCTTTCTTTGGTTACACTCTATTATTCTGAAACGTCTGCACATTTGCTGCATGGATGCCGGGAACCAGCTTCTGATCTGAGAATTTTTGATACACTGCGTTTCAGCCTGTAACATCCCGGATTTTCATGATAAAATGTTCCGTAATCGGTAATATAAACGCTGCTTTTGTTTTCTTTTACACAGCTGCATGGATAATAGATGCCGCCGTCTTTATTCCGCAACGATTTCAGTCCTGCTGCCTGCACACTCCGCACAGACAGATCCAGATAACGACAGCCCAGACTGACATGATATGCTGTTCCATACGGTGTGACATAGACATAATCTGCATCTTCTGTTCCGCTGCCATGTTCTTTTCTCCCAGTCCACTTTTTACACACCACCTGTTGCTTCACCGGTAGATTTCCCCAGCGTCCAAAAGAGACCGGCATCCGGATCCGGTAAGAAACACATGCAACAATTTCGTCCCCGGAAAAATCACTGTCCAGAAAAGATATCCCAGACACGTTTCCGGAAATTTTTCTGTCTTCCCATCCCATTCCGCGTAACTCTTTCTGCACCAGATAACGCAGACGAACATGTGAAACCACTGTTCCCATAACAGAATTTTCACCTGCACTATATGTTTCTTCTGCGCTGCTTTCAGAATCAGTTATTCCTGTCTTTTCGTGCTTCGCGCTGCCTGTGATATCTGCACTGTTTGTATCCACAGTCGCATCATCCGGCAAATTTTCTGTATACTCATTTTCGGTTACTGCAGCAGCCATGATCCTTGCCGCATTATGTAACGCCGCCGACATATAAAGTTCTGTCTGAAGCACCAGAAACAGGCTGCATAATGCGATAGCCGCCAGAATGATCCACGGAGTCACAAAGGCTGCTTCCACTGTCAGGCTTCCCGGGAGACGGGCATATTGCAGTGCTTTTGCGCATTTTATTGATTCGGACTTATCGCTGGAATTTGCTGGAGACTCATGCCGCGATTTTAGATAGATGCCAGAGAGAGATTTGTAGATTTTTTTATTCTGTTGTTTTGGCAAAAGCACTGCAATATACCCTCCTCCCATTTATTTTTTACAATCCAAACAGGATCTGCGCCTGATCTCTGAAATGATAAGAGGTCAGTCTTCCATTCCCGATCTGTACAAAATCCCAGAATAATGGTGCAGCCTCATACTCATAAGAACAGGACAGCCTGCTGACCATATCATCCATATGGATTCCTACATTTTTTTCAATCATGTCCATCGCCCGCATGGTTATTTTTTCTTCTGACACCGTCCACAGCAGGATCTGCAGATAGCTTTCATAACCCAGACCTTCCCCGGACGTATCATCCGCAGAAACGGTCAGACAATCACCGATATGCTCCAGACTGGTACGCCACTGTACCGCCGTCTTGACCATGGAAACATGTCCGCCATCCAGCAAAATGCGCACATCACTGACCGATTCCGCATATGCCCATGCTGCCAGAATGGCATGTTTCACCGGTTCTGCCAGCTCCGGATTTCCAAGAGCTGATGTGATGGAAAGCGCCAAGGTCAGTGCTTCCTGACTTCTCTGTGCATCCGTTTCCAGATAGGTCAGATTTGCGCCTTCCCTAAGCAGCAGCAAACGCCGGACCACCACTTTCAGATTTGCCGCATCAGATGCCTTCCCTCCGATCAGATACTCCATCTCGTAATTCAGATTTTTCCCATCCGCATTCTGTGTCACATTAGAAAAATGTCCCTGACAGTACAAATGGAATAACATTCGTTCCACAGCCCCGGAAGATGCCTGTTCCGGCCAGTTTCCGGTCTGTAGTTGTCTGTTTCCCGCTGCCTCTGACCAGTCTGTCTCTTTGGCAGAAATTTTATCTTCCTCCATCACAAGAGCCAGTATTCCTTTCTTTTGTATCTTTTTCATCCAGGTCAGTGGATTTTCCTGTATATCCGGCAGTTCTGGTTTGGACGTGATCTCTGTCTCTGACGGATTCTGCTCTCCCGGCAGAGTTCCACCGGGTTCCTCTCCACTGCCATATTGTTCCAGGATATGTTCCATTTCCTGTTCCTGCCTGCTGCCACTCTGTTCCAACTGTTCTGTTTCTGCATTTGTAACCACCTTCCATATCAGATCGATACTGTCTCCGGCAATCGTCTTTTTTACCCAGTCTGCCGCCTGCTCCCGAAATGCCAGCCCGCCGTCATCCGTGGCCAGCTGATACTGTTCCACTGTAATTGCACTGCCGTGTACCGGAAGCAGGAAAAAATTTTTCTGACTGACAGATGCCTCCTGATTTTTTTCTATGATATCTTTTTGCAGTTGATATAAATCTGCAAATTTTTCCGCATCTGTCCCTGTTCGCTGCCAGAACAGCAAGTGATAATCCTTCCATAATTCCGGCTGATAAGATGCCCTGACCGCATCCGCAGCCTGACCGGTACACAAATGTGCCTCTGTCTTCAGACAACTTACCCGCGCTGCTTCCAGAAACGCAAACAGTACCGATGCCAGAAGTACCAACAGCAATACGAAAAACACAGTAACACTTCCGCTCTTCTTCATTTATAAGGTTCCTGCTTTGTCATTGATATTGCTGAATGCCTTATTGACCAGACTGGTCAGCTGTTTCTTAAATATGAGAATAAGCCCCACGATCACCACCAGCACAAGAATAATCTCCACTACGCCGACACCGGATTCTTCCTCACAAAATCGTTTTATTTCCTGCAACCATTCTTTTCTCATCTGTATCCTCCTCTTCATTTTCCTTTTATCTTGCATTGACGCAAGAATGTTATTAATATCCTTCTCAGCCTAAGTTAAATCATCCGAATTTATTTACCGCCGGATATAACAATATGATCAGAATCAGCACAAACAGCAGCAACATCGGGAACAACAGCTTCATCCCTGCTTCTTCCCCCAGTTTTTTCGCCTGAAACTTTCTGTTTTCCCAAGCTTCCTGCGATTCTGCCGAGAGCAGTTCACACAGATCTCTTGTTCCTTTTTCCAGATTTCTTGCCAGCAGAGAAGCCAGCCTGCGATATTCCGGCATTCCGATCCGCTGTCCAAACCGCTCATATGCTTCTTTCTCGCCGCAGCCTTTCTGTATCTCCTGATGCGTTCTCTGCATCTCCGTCCGGAACAAATGTCCCTGATCTCCATGTGCCTTCTGCATTCTCTGTTCCATCCACAAAATGCGTTCCCATGCCCGGCGGATCGTCATTCCGGATCCGATCAGCAGAGCCAGCTGCTCCACCAGCTGTGGATATTCCCGCCGCAGCTTTCTCTGGCGTTGTTTTTCTGCCTGCCGCTTTCTCTCTTTCTTTCTCCACTCCAGTGCAATGACAAAGACTGCTCCCACCAGAAGCATCACTGCCCAGTCCTTTGACTGTGGTTTCATCCAGGAAATAGAAATACCATCTACCTGTTCCGGTAATTGTATCTTTGTCTCCTTCCGGCTGCTCTGTTCCGCTTTTTCCATCGCCCGGGCAACCTGTATCTGAAGCCATGCCCGGCTTTCCTTTGGCGGCAGCACCACCTGCAGGGAACGGATTTCTGTCTGTGTATACTTCTGACAGGTAAATGTCGCCTGCAATTCCACCAGAGTTCCCTCATCTGGAACCTGTTCCCAGACAATGCTTCCATCTTCCTGCAAAATGTCATAATCACTGCTCTCATACGAAACAGTCACCCTTCCATCCATCATCTTATCCGGCAGTTTCAGTGCCTGATATACTTCTGATTCTGAATCATTCTCTCCCAGATATTCCTGTTCCCAGAGTGCTGCTGCCTTCCTCACATATTCTTCCGCTTCCTTTTCGGAACATTCCTGCGGATGTACTTCCAGCTCCAGTTCCTGTGTCACGCCATCCCCGGTCTGATAGGTGATCTGTTCCTGTCTGACACTTCCTCCCGGCTCTTCCCGGACCAGTATATCGTTCTGACTGTCTGCCGCCTGTCGCAGCCACATCAACAATGCAAGCAGTACAAATACAGCTGCTGCCAGAATAGTTTTTTTATGTTCCTTTAATACACGACACACAATGCCTCCTTTCTCATACGCATCTCTGCAAATACATTCTGATACCAGATTTATGTCCCGGATTTTCTGTACACCTGGCTTAGATTTCTGTTGACCAAACAAAGATCCGCAATCTGCTTACACTATTCATTCAGACCGGAATATCCATAATCTTCTCCGCCCATAACATGGCTCCCAGGTATCCCGCCAGACATCCGCTCATCACCAAGACTCCAGCCGGATTTCCATACAAAGCACCGGTGTATTCCGGCGAACTCACCGTCAGAAACAACAGCATCAACGGAAGCAGAATCATCATCATTTTCTGTTCTGCCCGCTTCGCAGCCACATTTGCGGCAATTTCCCTCAATACCTCATGTTTCTCCTGCATCCGGCACACCGTTCTGTGAATGATCTCTGTCATATTTCCTCCGCTTCGTTTTGCGTATAGCATAATCTCTGCAAAATGATAAATGTCATCGTTGTCACACTGTTCTGCCAGTTCATAGATCAACTGTTCCATCGGCTCATGCATGGAAAGTTTCTGATTCATCTTCTGTAATTCCCGGCAGAAAACACTCTGTGTTCCATACATCTGCCCGGTCTCCCGCTGGGCATATTTCCATGCCGACTCCAGTGAATATCCTGCCATCAATGCCCCGGATACCGATTCCATCGCCGTCAGGAACTCTTTTTGTATCTGCTCTGCCCGTCTGGCATCCTGCCTTTTCCGGTGTATCTTCAGGCACAATGGAACAAATATGCAAAAAGTGCACAGGCCCCATACCGAACGGTAGAAAAGGAATGCGGTGGCTATACTGATTCCTGCCGCCAGTGCCAGCGTCTGCACATATTCCCCAGAAGTGAACTTTCTGTCCCTTTCTTCTGTTCTATGTAGCCGTTTTATCCGATATCGCCTGCCCGGTCCAATCTTAAATAATTTTACAGACAAGCCCTTTTTCTTCCAGTTTTTTCCGGCACTGAAGATGCCCTTCCTTTTTCCAGATACCATGTACACCCGCTCCTTTTTGATTCGTTTCCACAAATGTAAACAACGGCTTCATCGCGATCTCCTCCTGATTCATTTCCAGGATTTCACTGATCTGAAGCACTTTCCGGGTTCCATCCCGTACCCTTCCCAGATGCACCAATATATCGATTGCCGAAGCGATCTGACGCCGGATCGCAAGGATCGGAAGCTGCATGCTTCCCATCAATACCATCGTTTCCAGACGCAGCAGCATGTCCCTGCTGCTGTTTGCATGACCGGTGCTCAGACTTCCGTCATGTCCGGTATTCATGGCCTGCAGCATATCCAGTGCCTCCGCCCCGCGGACTTCTCCCACAATGATGCGATCCGGCCGCATACGCAGCGCGGTGCGGATCAGATCCCGGATGCTGATTTCCTGTGCTCCCTGGCCATTTGCCAGACGTGTCTCAAGCCGCACCAGATTTTCTATGTTTTTCAACTGAAGTTCCGCAGAATCTTCTATGGTGATGACACGCTCCGTTCCTGGTATATATTCCGAAAGTGCATTCAGAAATGTCGTCTTTCCGGAACCGGTTCCACCGGAAATAAAAATGTTGTATCCGGCTTTTACAAGCAGTTTCAATACCTCTGCGGCATCCTCCGATATCGATTTCGACTGCACCAGATAGTCCAGATTCATGGGAATCCCACAAAATTTCCGGATAGAAATACAGGAACCATCCAACGATACCGGCTGCAGAACGATATTGACACGGGAGCCATCCGGCAGTCTTGTATCTACGATCGGCTGTGCCTCATTGACGGTACGGTTTGCGGCTCCCACCATCTGCTGGATCATATCCCGCAGCCGTTCTTCTGACAGCTGGCCTTTTTTCCACCGATGTAGCACGCCATGCTTTTCGTAAAAAATATGCGCCGCACCATTGACCATGATCTCCGTCACCTCCGGATCATCCAGCAGTTCCTGCAGGATATCCAGTTTCCGAAACGAATTAAAAATCTGTTCCTCACAAGTTTCTCTTGCCTGCAATGACAATAAATGTCCTTTTCCAAACTGCCGTACTTCCTCCGTGATCAGCCGCTTCAGTTCTTCATCTGATATTTCTCTGGACAGATCCATGTTCTGAAAGACCCGATTCCGGATCTCCTGCCAGAATTCTCCCTTTTCCTGCAATAGCCTTCCCCTCCTCTGTTCAAGATCACTGCACCACTGCACTTGCTGTCGGTTCGTGCAAACCCATTGCCAACCGGATAATGTGCACCTTTGCGGAGCGCTTATCCCCGTCAGCAATCCATAAGTTCCGTCGCCAGCCGCCCGGGTTCCATCTCCCGCCATTCATACAACAGGGAAATCCCGGTATGCTCACCATTCATTTCCGGCATCACGATCCGCGTCATGGCATCCTCCCGACCCGGTGCACATCGGCTGACAAACCGTTCCTTTTCCCGACCTGCGCACTGTCCGGTCAGCCGGCTTCCACACAGCTGAATCCGCCTTTCTGCCTGCAAAAAAATCTGTTCACAGCCACACAACAGCGTTCCCAGAGCAAATACAACGATCTCATACTGGTCCGCCTGCGTGATACACGCCAGCAGCCGATTCATATCTGTCTCGGTCAGTTCACGCAGAACCTGTGGATTATCCGCTGGTACCAGATATTCAAGTTCTTCGATCCTCCCGGTATAATATGCCAATGATTCTGGCGACTGCCTGCGCAGCGCCAGCAAAAAATCACTGAGATCATCCGGCTGTCCCACCAGTTCAAACAGTTCCATCATCCCACTGCATTCCGTAAAATTGACATACAGCACCTTCTTTGTCTCTGACAACATCCAAGCATACAACAGTGAAAATGCCATCAGATCCCCGCTCTGTCCCTCTCCGGTAAATACTATCCACCGCTGTCGGCCACTGGCCTGTCCCGCATTTTGATAACAGTTGATACTCATCGGACATTTGGAAATAATTTCCCGATACAGACAATCCCGGGACTGATATTGATATACCGTGGCTGCTTCCGACCGTTCCTGCTCTGTCATCGTCAGAGTCTGACTTACCAGATGCTGCCTGGTCAGGTATGAGACAAATGCCTCTGACCCGATCCCGGTATCCCAGCACTTTTTATCTTCCGTTTTGATATCCGCTGCCTGTCTTTCTACCCCCGGCTCCTGCGTTTTCTCCGGCAGTTCCCAGTGTTCCAGCAGTTCCACCCGGGCGCTTTGTCCCAGACGTTCATTCAGATACAACACCAGCTTTTGCATAAAAGATTTTTCCAGTCCACCGATCACAATGGTATAAGTTTGCACAGATTCACCCCCAGAACCGCCGCATATCCCAGAAGGATAAACGCCGAAAAATGAATTTGATGTCCGGGTATTTTCCTCCCCTCATAAGGAACGATTTTCCTCAGTTCTACAATTCGTTGAAAATAATGAACACAGCTTCGCATACTTGTCCGAAACTGCTTTCGATTCAGCAATCTGCCGAATGAGAATCCTGCTGCAAGCAGGAAAGAAATACAGATACAATAGATAATATTCCGACTGCCATTCAGGCAGCCAACGACACATAACAATTTAATATCACCGGCTCCAAGGCCCCGCATTCGAAACGGGATCCAGCAGATAAGTACCGGCAACAGCAGTCCTCCCAGTAATTCCAGAAAACCTGCCTCATTCATTCCGGGAATCCAAAACAGCACTCCCAGTAATATTCCCATTATCAACCATCGGTTTCTGATCTTTTCACGGGCAAAATCCATTTCCACTGCCCGCAGCAGCCAGACCGACGTCACACTGATCTGAATAAGTCTCACATACGTTCCGCCTCCTTTGTGAGACCGATTATAGGATGTTTTCCCCCGGCTGTCTACCCCTCTTTTTTTCGGCATTTTTCCCTTTGTACAATATCACAACAATTGCAGGAATAAAATGCCGTAAAGTGCCGCCATCCCGCTGATACCAAGGGTTCCGTATGTCAAAAAGCTGATGATATTGATGCCTACCGCCACATCCAGTCCCCGCGACAGGAAGAAGCTGTTTAAGAAGTGGGAACACAGAAAGCACACCACCGTCCGGGCCGCGAAATTCAAGAGAACTTCGGCATTTTTCTTTAACACTCCGATCAAAATTACCAGAACACAGACACCGGTTATGGCCGCAATTCCATACATACGTTCCATGCTGTCACATCCACATTTTTCTTTGTTGTAATATATTATTTTTGTGGAATTTTATGCTATTTTTCGTATAGTTTTCCTGTCTCGCGCCTATACTGTAACAAGAAAAACATTCCATTTTTTCACGGTATGTCCATCTGGAGGTGACTAAATTTTGGCAAATATATTTTTCCAACAGAAGAAAAATGACACCACACCGACGATCACGGATGCAATCCACCAGGCCAAACGGGAACTTGACTGTGCCTATCTCAATTTCGAACACGCACTGGATCCGGATCTCATCGACTGCTATATCTATCAGCTGCAATCTGCTCAGATGCGTTATAAATTCTTACTGAACTGCGCCAAAAAGGCCGAGAAAGAAACCTAGACACCCGGAAATGTACTTGTTACTACTCACCATTTAAAGTGGGTGTCTTCTCGTGCGAGGTAATTTCCTATCAAATAAAAAAGTGTCTTCGACACTTCAACTCCCCTGCCCCTCAATCATGAGGGATAAGGGGTTTCTTTTTTATTAATAAGCATTCATAATAGTCTCATGAGTAATGTATTACAGGATATTTTCAAAGACCATTATGAAGAAATGCTTTATATCTTACATCCACGCAAGTCCGTCATCGAAAATGTTGACCGTATG
>JALESO010000064.1 GCA_022781925.1 Lachnospiraceae bacterium | reverse complement strand
ATGCATATTGATATTCTGTGCTTTACCGGGCACAAAAGCCTGCTTGGCCCCCAGGGAACCGGCGGGCTCTATGTCAGAACCGGTCTGCAGCTTCGGCCGTTAAAGAGCGGAGGCAGCGGCGTGCAGACGTACAGCAAAAAGCATCC
The DNA here is from genome assembly GCA_022781925.1 of Lachnospiraceae bacterium. Taxonomy (GTDB): domain Bacteria; phylum Bacillota; class Clostridia; order Lachnospirales; family Lachnospiraceae; genus Eubacterium_I. The sequence continues at coordinate 5,320 of JALESO010000064.1, read as the reverse complement.
GCAGCAGATGCCGACGGCGCTGGAAGCAGGGACGTTAAACGGACATGGCATTGCAGGGCTGGATGCGGCCCTGGATTACCTGAAGCAGACAGGAATGGACGAAATCCGTGAAAAAGAACAGACGCTGATGTGGCAGTTTTATGAAGGTATCCGAGACATTTCAGGCGTAAAGATTTATGGTGATTTTTCACAGAAAAACCGGTGTCCCATTGTATCCTTTAATATCGGGGATTATGATTCCGCAGAGGTCAGCGATGAACTTTATGAAGGATGGGAGATTTCCACCAGACCGGGGGGACATTGTGCACCGTTGATGCATGAGGCACTTGGGACAGTGGAACAGGGCACTGTGCGGTTCAGCTTTTCCCATTATAATACCGAACAGGAAGTAGAGACAGCGATCGAGGCAGTGAGAGAACTGGCAGAAGAGTGAGCAATTATGAACAGTTCACTCGCGCCATTCGCCAAACGCCCTTTCAGGGCTTCTCCGTAGTGATGCTACTATTTTGGCTCATGATATGGCGCTCCCTTTATCACAATGTATTTGGATAACTCCTCATGCAAGCATGATCGTTATCCAGAATACATGTGATAAGTGAACTGTTTTCGGCACAATGTAGAAAACATAGTTGGGAATCTTCCTAATTATGGGAAAATCGGAGAAAATGGAACTTTGTCAAAAAAATAACTTGTCAGACCGGTAAATTTAATGTATTGTATAGCATGGATATGAAAGATATCACATCGGTATCATGCAAAAACATTTAAATTCCATGCATTTTACAGGATGAAAACAGTTAAAAATGAATTTTATGTCATGAAAAGGATTCATTTTTGCAGGACGAAACGTGAAATGGAGATCAGGAAATGGATTTATTTGATTACATGAGAGAACAAAATAAGGAAAAGGAATCGCCGCTGGCATCCAGACTGCGTCCGACGAAGCTGGAAGAAGTGGTGGGACAGCAGCATATTATCGGCAAAGATAAACTGCTGTACCGTGCCATCAAAGCGGACAAACTGCAGTCGGTCATTTTTTACGGACCTCCGGGAACCGGAAAGACCACGTTGGCAAAGGTGATCGCACAGACTACCAGTGCAGAATTTATGCAGATCAATGCAACTTCCGCCGGAAAGAAGGATATGGAAGCGGTCATCGAAAAAGCGAAGCAGCTGCAGGGCATGTATGGAAAGCGCACGATCCTGTTTATCGATGAGATCCATCGATTCAACAAAGGTCAGCAGGATTATCTGCTTCCGTTTGTGGAGGACGGTACCGTGACACTGATCGGTGCCACTACGGAGAATCCGTATTTTGAGGTAAACGGAGCGTTGATTTCCCGATCCATTATTTTTGAACTGAAACCGTTGGAAAAAGAAGATATCAAGACGCTGCTGCACCGTGCCCTGGAGGACATGGAAAAAGGCATGGGAGCCTACCGCGCGGTGGCGGAGGAAGATGCACTGGAATTTCTGGCAGATGTGTCAAACGGGGATGCCCGCAGCGCATTGAATGCCATCGAACTGGGAATCCTTACCACAGAGCGCAGCGCAGACGGGCTCATTCATATCACGCTGGATGTGGCTTCCGAGTGTATCCAGAAGCGTGTGATCAAGTATGACAAAAATGGTGATAGCCATTATGATAACATTTCCGCATTTATCAAAAGTATGCGGGGCTCCGATCCGGATGCGGCGGTCTACTATCTGGCAAAAATGCTGTACGCCGGGGAAGATGTGACATTTATCGCCCGGAGAATTATGATCTGTGCATCCGAAGATGTGGGAAATGCAGATCCAAATGCTCTGACGGTGGCGGTCAGCGCAGCCCAGGCGGTGGAACGGCTTGGGATGCCGGAGGCACGGATCGTGTTGGCACAGGCAGTTACTTATGTGGCAAGTGCGCCAAAGAGTAATGCGGCCTACATGGCGGTGGACAAAGCACTGGGTGTTGTCCGTGAGTCGAGAACCGCACCGGTTCCGACGTATCTGTGCGATGCACATTACAAAGGAGCTGCAAAGCTTGGTCGTGGGCTCGGATACAAATACGCTCACGATTATCCGAATCATTATGTGGAGCAGCAATATCTGCCGGATGCATACAAAGATATGAAGTTTTATGAGCCGACAGAAAACGGTTATGAGCAGACAATCCGGGAATATTTCAAAAAAATCAAACAGGAGTAACATTTGTCGGTAAATTTTCCACAGAGCTCCTTTTGAATATAAAACAAAAAGAAGTTGTAAAAAAATGATGTAACAATACGCAGCAGGAGGAAAAATCAATGCAGTCTTATCAGGAAATGAGCAGAGAGGAATTATTAAAAGAGAAAGAAAGCCTGGAACAGCAGTACAAAGAAATCTGCAAAAAAGGCTTGAAACTGGATATGTCCAGAGGTAAACCATCCAAAGAGCAGCTTGAGCTGTCCATGCCGATGATGGACGTTCTGACCAGCCAGACTCCGTTAGTCAGCAGAGCCGGTACAGATATCCGTAACTACGGTGTGATCGATGGCATCACAGAGGGACAGGAATTCATCGCAAGCTTAGTTGGACTTGGCCCGGAAGCATACGACAATGTCATTGTTTACGGAAATGCAAGTCTGAATATCATGTATGACTGCATTGCACGCTCCATGCTGTTTGGTGTAAACGGAAGCACACCATGGTGCAAACTTGATAAAGTAAAATGGCTCTGTCCGGTTCCGGGATATGACCGTCATTTTGCCATCACAGAGTGCTTTGGTATCGAGATGATCAACGTACCGCTTTACGAAGATGGTCCGGATATGGATATGGTAGAAAAATTAGTCAGCGAAGATGACAGCATCAAAGGTATCTGGTGTGTGCCGAAATACTCCAACCCGATGGGAACTTCCTACTCCGATGAGACCGTCCGTAGACTGGCCCGCTTAAAACCGGCAGCAGAAGACTTCCGTATTTACTGGGATAATGCTTACTGTGTACATGATCTGTATGAGGACAAAGCAGATCATATCCTTGAGATCCTTGGCGAGTGTGAGAAAGCCGGCAACCCGAACCTTCCGATTGAGTTCTGCTCCACATCCAAGATTACATTCTCAGGTGCAGGTGTATCCGGACTGATCACAAGCCTTGAGAACAAAGCAGATATCCTGAAACGTCTGACCATTCAGACCATCGGATTTGATAAAATCAACCAGCTGCGTCATGTAAAATTCTTAAAAGATATCGATGGCGTAAAAGCGCATATGGCAAAACATGCAGCAATCATCCGTCCGAAATTCGAGATGATCCTGGATCGTTTTGATGAAGAACTGACAGGTCTTGGTGCAGGAAGCTGGATCCGTCCAAATGGTGGATACTTCATCACATTCATGGCAAATGAAGGCTGTGCAAAGAACATCGTTGCAAAAGCAAAAGAGGCAGGCGTTGTTCTGACAGGCGCAGGTGCACCGTACCCATACAAAAAAGATCCGAAGGATTCCGTGATCCGTATCGCTCCGACACTTCCACCAATGGAAGAACTGAAAGAGGCATGCGAGGTATTTATCGTTTGTGCAAAACTTGCAAGTGTGGAAAAACTGTTAGAGGCCTAAGGCATCGTAATTGTTCATAAGATAAAAGTTGAAACAGACATTCTGGATTCGAAAGAAACGGGATGTCTGTTTTTATAAAAACAAGCGATAAAAAACAATCGGTATATTTGGTTTTATAGAAAAAACTGGTCGCATACAAAAAGTTATGATATACTTACCCAAGACACATAAAAACAGAAAAATACATCTGAAAACAAAATCAAAAAACTTCAGATGATTATAAGGAGGACACAAAATGTTAGAAGCAGGAATCAAAGGGGAACAGAGTGTAGAAGTTGTATATGAGAATACAGCAACAGCAGTAGGAAGCGGCGTACTGGAAGTATTTGGAACACCATGCATGCTTGCATTAATGGAAAAAACAGCAAGTGAGAGCGTTGCTCCATATCTGGAAGAAGGCTGTGGCAGCGTTGGTACACAGGTAAACATCAGCCATGTAGCTGCAACTCCGATTGGAATGACCGTTCGCTGCGAGACAGAGCTTACCGAAGTAGACGGACGTCGTCTTGTATTCAAAGTAGCCGCTTATGATGAAACAGGTCTGATCGGTGAAGGCACACATGAGCGTTTCATCGTACAGAACGAGAAATTCCAGACCAAAGCAAACAACAAGCTTGCAAAATGATTTTATAAATGAAATAAGTAATAACTGGTTCATCCCCCTTGACAAATGAAATTGGTAGGATATGATAAAAGTAGTAGATAAATTGGGGTTATAAGACAGGGGTGAGAGTTGTGATAAACTATAATAAATTGTATTACTTTTATCTGATCACGATACACGGAAGCATGAATCAGACGGCGCAGAAGCTGCAGATCAGTCAGCCTGCGCTGAGCAAATCCATCAAGGATCTGGAAGCATTTTTCGGAGTGACACTTTTTGAACGGAGCAAACGAAATCTGATGCTGACACCGGCGGGGGAAACTCTGCGCAGGGAGTGTGTGAGGATTTTTTCGGAGGAAGAACATCTGCTTCATCAGATGCGGCAGTTTCAGAACGACAGACAGAAGAAGCTGCGTTTCGGGTATATGGTGTGCAAGGAAATCTATTACATGCAGGATATTTTTTCCGGGTTTACAAAGGAATACAACAATGTGCATCTGGACCCGGTTTCCTATATTGAGCGGACGACACTTACCGCGGACCTGCTGGCAGGAAAAATTGATGTGGGGCTGAAGCTTTTTACACTGGAGGATGTCATACCGGAACTGGATTTTCGGACACTGGAGGAATCCCATCTGGTGGTCGTCATGGATGAGAAACATCCGCTGGCGGGCAGGCGGGAACTGAATATGTCGGAACTGTCAGCAGAAAAATTTGTATTTCTGGGGAAGGACAAATCTTCCACCGAGTACAGCCATACATGGGATTGGTGCCAGCGCTGTGGTTTTGAACCGAATATTGTGGAATGTTCGGACTATGTGGGAATGGTGCTGATGATGGTAAAGAGCGGGTTTGGAATCGCGATCCTGTCCGATCTGGCGCCGATTGGTCAGATGAAGGGTCTGGTGACCGTGCCTCTGGTCAATGCACCGGTATTTTATGGTGGTCTGTTCTGGCGCAAGGACCGGGTGGATCTGGGGGTGATCCAGTTTGTGGATTACTATTGCAACGCGGTGCAGGAAAGGATGCGCAGATAAGTGTATAGGTAAGTGCATCCATAAGTATCCATAAATAAAAGGGCAGGCATCGGAATGATAGAAAAATAAAAGACAAAAGATAAAAGATAAAAGATAAAAGA
>JALESO010000018.1 GCA_022781925.1 Lachnospiraceae bacterium | reverse complement strand
TGCAAGTCCTGTGTAATCAAAGTCTACTTTTCCGTTGGTTACTTTGAACCAGCCATACTCGTTGCTTGCAAGTCCTGTGTAATCAAAGTCTACTTTTCCGTTGGTTACTTTGAACCAGCCATACTCGTTTGCTGCAAGTCCTGTATAATCAAAGTCTACTTTTCCATTTGTTACTTTGAACCAGCCGTACTGGTTTGCTGCAAGTCCGTTGTAACCGGATGCTACGGCACCATTCTGATACAGATACCAGTTGCCGTCCTCTGCCATTGCAAGACCATCCAGTGCCGGGGTTGCACCTTTTGCTCTTACTTTGATGACAACCTGCATCTGATCCATCGGGCTTCCGGTGGAGCTCAGAACGTATGGATACTCTGCATAATCGGTACTCGGATCGATCTTACCATTTGTCGGTGTGGTAGAAACGATCTCATAGCCATCCTGTACATCAACGCTGAACAGTACCGTACCTGATGGGGTATTCAGTGTAGCTACTTTTACAGCTGCTGAATTGTAGGTACCATCCTCATTCTCTACATAGAATACATATGGGATGTTTGTGAAGGTCTGTCCTTCTGCCGCAATACCGGTATCCGGAATTACGATATCACTTGCTTCTACTTTGATGGTTACGTTGTTGATGGTGTATGTACCATACTCATATGCTACGTCGCCAACTGTCAGGGCTGTTGTGTAAACAGTCTCAGGATCTGCTGCTGTGATACAGTCTTCTGCTGCCAGATCCAGTGTATTCAGGTAACTTTCACCGGTAACGGTCCATGTGGAATCTTTGTCAACATCCAGGTTGACCGGGTTATTAATTGTCTTGTGAGCTGTATGAGAGAAGCTTCCAATTGTCATATAATCGCCGGTCGTACCTGTGCCGTCGTCAGCCAGATAGTTTGCATGGTTTCCGCTTTCTGATCCTGTGTATGCATGCAGAACAGTACCGTTCTCTACCACATCACCGGTATCTGGATCAATATGTACTGCCACGGAGGAGGATACAGTACCTGTCAGCTGTGCACTCTCCAGAGATACATCCAGAGCCTGTTTATTGTTATAAATACTGTTCCAGATATCACCGGTATATTCACCATTTTTGAATGTTGCAGTAGAATCAGTAATCTCTTTACCAGTTGGAACTGCATTTTCACCTACATCATTGATGGTGTAGCTTGTTACACCCGGGTTACCTGCATCATCAGACTCTACCAGCTCTACCAGAATACCGTCATCCGTACGTTTGGAATCGCCGGAGAAATCTACATTTGTATTGTCCACTACAAGGTTGCTGTATCCTTTGTTTGCCTTACCGGATTTGATCTGCATCAGGGCATCTTTGGTATCTACGTCACTGTCTTTCAGTGTCAGAGTACCGCCGCCAGCCTGCTGTGTCATGAATGCGATACGGTCAGAATACATATAGGAATCATCATAAATAGAACTTGATTCGCCGGATGCAAGGATCTGTACATAGTCCGGGGAGTAGAAACGTACATTGCTGTATTTGTTCCATACACCGGAATCCGCATAGGTTACATATCCGGAACCACCCATGGTATATCCATAAGTTACACCGTTTACAGTCTGTGTTGCAGTATATTTCTTTGCAGCCTGTGCTACTTCTACTGTTCCGATACCGGAAACAGAATTATTTACCTGAAGTGCATATGTACCGGTGTTGTTGTAAGATGTTCCAGAGTCTGTGGACAGAGCACCCCAGCCTGTGGAGATGATCATACTGTTGTTGTAGATCGCCTGGCCTGCACCAAGTACGTTTGTTGCACGGATGGTTCCCTCCATACCAAGTGCGAACGGTACACGTTTCATCATGGATGGTACCAGTTCTGTATAAGTATTGTAGTCATCATTTGTCTCCTGGGCATAGATGACAGAGTTATTTACTGTGGTCTTGGAGTTATCTCCAACCCAGATTGCAGTACGAATGGTTCCTGCTGTGTTGATATAAGAATCATTGATCGTTACATTTGTGTCCTGATCTGCCATGACAGCTGCGCCCCATCCGGAGAAATCATCGCCGCCATCGCCATTTGCAGTCACATTTGCTTTGTTGATCGCATATTTGGAATTTCCTGTAACATAAATACCGTTAAAGTGTGCACCGTTTGATTTTACAGTTACATTGTTTGCCTCTGTATCTGAATAATCACCGGAAATCGCATCCAGAACAGATCCGTCCTCTACGATCTTTCCATCATTTACAAGTAATGCCTGACGGAAGTTGTAGATAGATTTTACTGCATCCGGTCCATTCCATGGCGGAGCACTCGGGCCACCGGTTTTATAAACCTTGGTTTCCGCGATATTGTAGCCACCGTCTACATCATAGCTGTTTCCTACCGTGAGATCTTCCTGCTGACCATCTACAACCAGAGTCAGGACTTTGCCGTCCTCTGCTGTCTTGGTATAGCTCTTGCCGTCCAGTGTGTAAGTAACACTGTTGACAGAAGATGCTTTTCCGGTAGATGTTACCGCTCTCTCATCTCCATAGCTGACATCTGTAATCGTCAGTTTGCTGCCTGCCGCTAATGCATCCGCTGCGAGCACCGGGCTGCACATTGACAATGAAAGAGTTACTGCCCCTGCTACGGCCAAAGACTTCCGTAACAATTTAGAATTTCTGTTCATACGCTCTCCTCTCTTTTCCATAAAACCTTCCTGCGTAGTAAATAACTGATAGGCATATTATTGCAAAAAGAGGGCTTTGACAAAAGGCAGTTTTTTTAGAATAAAAGGACGTTTTTTTAGATGTTCTATATATCTTATATCATATACATTTAGATGCATTCAGATGCATTCAGAAGTGTACGATCATTCTCTCTCGTAATTAAACGTATCAAATAAAATATTTCTTGTACGAAGTGCTCTTTTTAATGGAATTTCAGCATACTTTTCCGTCAAAAAAAGAGCTATCCGACTTTCTCGTCATCAGATAGCTCTCTCACCTGTTAAATCGAAGTTTCACTATATAACCTCCCTTTCTATATTCTCTTTTTTGTCCCAACTATGGATCTCTGCCTCTCAATGGATTGTTCCTCCTTTAACCGATTTTCTTTTATAATGATAAACTCTGTCAAAAGAGATTATATTCAATCTGCTTACTCCATTGGACTGACCTCCTGTTGTTATTTAACGAAAGATGGGATTCAACTTCTTTTCTTATTAAAGTTTTTTCTGAAGTTGTCTCTCTTCTTTTGTTGTCCTTATTGTATTTCATTTTTGTATTTTTGTCAATACTTTTTCTGTATATTTTTTATAATATTTTAAATTATCTGTTAATTTGTATTTATCCAGTTATTTTGATTATACAGATTTTTCAACTCCGCCTGCAGGAATCACTTCCCCGGCGGATCTCCATTACATTATACTTCTCAGGAATCACATCCGAACTGTTCTCTGGCACAGGTGATATATTCCAGTGTATTTTTCCGGTTTTCGGCAATCTCTTCTTCTGTCACTGCCCGCTTTACCTTTGCCGGGGACCCCAGTGCCAGCATTCCATCCGGGATCACCGTTCCCTGCGTCACCAGCGCGCCTGCTCCAATAATCGCATTTTTTCCGATTTTTGCACCATTTAACACAATCGCACCCATACCGATGAGCGCACCGTCACCGATCTCACATCCGTGGATGATGGCCGCATGTCCAACCGTCACATAGTTTCCGATGATTGCCGGAAATCCCTCATCTGCATGCAGCACACAGCCATCCTGGATATTGCTGCCCTCACCGATGACGATACGGTCATGATCTCCCCGGACCACAGACTGATACCAGATGCTGCTGTCTTTTGCCAGGGAAACATCTCCTATGATATCTGCGCTGGGCGCCACATAAGCACCTGCAAAATTCTTTTTCTGAACTGCTTCTACACATTCTTTCTGTTTTTCCATCGTTCTCTATCCTTCTCTCATCCGGAATCGTCTTATTCCTGATATGCCCTCGCGGATTCCGTCACCGCCAGACCGCCCTCACTGGTTTCTTTGAGACAGGCCGGAAGCTGATTGCCGATGCGCCGCATACTGTCGATCACATCATCCGGCGCGATGGCACTTCGAACGCCTGCCAGTGCCAGCTGTGCCGAAGTCACTGCATTGACGGCTCCGTAGGAATTACGCTTGATACATGGTACTTCCACCAGACCTGCCACCGGATCGCAGACCAGCCCCAGCATATTTTTCAAAGCCAGTGCCGCCGCATGCATGATCGTTTCCACATCGCCTCCCTGAAGGCTTGCCAACGCGCCTGCCGCCATGGCACTTGCCGATCCGATCTCCGCCTGACAGCCCCCGGAAGCGCCTGCCAGAGACGCATTTTCAGCGATCACGGTTCCGATGCCTGCTGCCACATACAGTGCTTTTACCAGCTCTTCCTGCGACGCTGAAAAGTCCTCTTCATAGCTTAGCAAAACCGCAGGAAGCACCCCGCAGGAACCTGCGGTCGGAGCTGCCACGATCCGCCGCATACAGGCGTTGGACTCGCCCATTTTTATCGCTTTTTCCATGACTTTTCCAATGAAATCCCCGCAGATATTTTTTCCCTGCTCATTGTACTGCTGCAGCTTCTCTCCATCACCGCCTGCCCGGCCGCTGGCGGAACGAAGTGCGCCGTTATAGCTCTGATCCGCCTGTTTCATTGCCTGATACATGGCGGTCATTTTTTCAAACGATGCCTCTGCACTACGCTCGCTCTCACTCATATCCACATCCCGGACAATCTCCCAGACTTCACAGTTCTGTGAAACTGCCCGTTCCTGCAATTCTCTCAGTGTATGATATCCTGCTGTCATATACCTGTACTCCATTTCCTGTCATCTGTTCATCTGTTTTGATTATATCTGCCATTTACATCTGCATCCTGTTTTATTTTTCATCAAAACATAGATTGCTCACACATGTTCTTTAGATGATTTGTTATTTTTATGCTGTAAGCCCCGGGAAATAAGTCACTTTCTGTACACCTTCCACCTGGGCAAGCCATGCAATGCCATCCTCCGGGATCGGCTGGTCACACTCTGCCACCATCACCGCCTGCTGCCCCTTTGCGGAACGGTACACCTGCATGGTCGCAATGTTGACATTTTTCTTTGCCAGCATGGAGGTCACCGCCACAATGCATCCGGGCTGATCGATATTATGCACGATCAGCGTCGGACATTCACCGGAAAATCCGGTGTTGATGCCGTCGATTTTATCAATGCTGATCCGGGAACCTCCGATGGAAGAGATCTGAACCTCCGTCTGCTTGCCGCTGACACCGCTCAGACAGATCACTGCCGTATTCGGATGTGCCTCTTCCAGCCTGGCTTCCCCGAATACCACTTCCATGCCCTGCTGCGCGGCGATCTCAAAACTCTCCGAGATCTGATAATCATCCGTCTGCATCCCCAGCAGACCTGCCACAATGGCCTTTCTTGTTCCATGTCCCTCACCGGTCGCCAGAAAAGAACCGTACAGCAGGATCTCTGCTTTCTGAATCGGCTCCCCCAGCAGTTTTCCTGCCACATATCCCATGCGGACTGCGCCTGCTGTATGGGAACTGGAAGGGCCTACCATGATAGGCCCCACAATATCAAATAAATCCATATCCGTTATCTCCTGTGTGTGAACTATGACAGCGATCAGACAGCCGGACATTTCCGCTTATCAAATCCTCACTGGGATTCCCCGCATGATCTGATAGCGCAGTTTTATACGTCGTTTCCATCCTGCGGAAAGATCATTATCCAGCACTTTTCTTAAAAAGCAGTCAATTACCCGTTCTTCAAAAACTTCTAATTTCTGTCCGCCATAAATCACTTTTTCTATCAATCCACAAACTTTTGTATATTCTCCGCTTTCTATATCGGAAAATTGTTCTGCAATCCGCTGATCCACCTCTTTTGTATGCCATCCGAGACTCGCTTCAATCCCCCAGATCTTCAATATCCGGTATAAAAATTTCTGTTTATAAAGAATCCACTGTTTCTGCGTCGCACGCTTCATCACTTTTTTTATGCGCTGCATCCGGATGATCCGATGGATTTCAAAGGCAGTCAGCACAACGGACAGTAGAATCACCAATCCTGCGATTATTCCAAGTATAAACAGAAATGTATTTTTTATGAGCGTTTCCACAGCCTGCGGATCTCTGTGTCTCTGACCGGTTTCCTCCAACTCTGCTGCCTTATACGCAGACTGATCAAAGGAAACACTGTTCTGGGTCTGCTCCGGAAGACTGATCATCTGCTGTAAGGATATTGTATCATAATAATATCCCGGAGTCACGTCCACCGGCAGCCATCCGATACCGTCAAAATATACTTCCACCCAGGCATGTGCATCCTGACCTGACAAAGCAATCTCCGTATGCGCATTGGCCTGTGCTTCTTCCGATGACGGGAAATATCCTTCCACATAACGGGCCGGTATTCCATGCAGCCGCAGGGCTTCTACGGCCGCAGATGCAAACTGTACCGCATTTCCGGTCTGCGAATCTGTCAGAAACCATAACACCGGATCCGTATCCTCCGGTGCTGCTGACGGATATTCCGCATAGTTCATGGTATCTCTCAGCACATTCCGCACCTGCGTAACTGCACTGTAAATACCATCGTTTTCCGAATCATAAGTATCCCAGAACAGTTCCTGCAGCGTATCAGCCAGATCCGGCTCTACCTGTGTATACGTCTGATATACAAATTTACGATATACCGCCTCTGCCTCACAATATTGTTTCTGCGCATCCGTCTGCGGGTCATTGATCCAGTCTTCTGCCACCGTCAGTTCCGCCGGACGGAAACTGGAGCGTTCTGTTCCCTGATACGTTTTCTGTCCATGGAATCCTTTTCCGGTCAGACGGCTGTCCTGGTCAGACTCAAATCCGGAACCGGAAAGTTTCTGAAGCGTCACCGGCGCATACACATAGCAGGATGCAGCTCCCACATCCCTGATCTGAAAATCATTCGTCTCCGGTAGATTATCCTCTGTACACAGTCCATAATAATCCGCTACCTGCGTCATCGGATCAAATCCATGTTCCGACAGCCAGTTCAGAATACCGGCATTTTCCCCGCCATATGCGGAATCCGGCATCTGTGACCACTGTCCATCGCTGTACCTTCCACCGATAAAGCCGCGGAAATACATCATTTTTATCTGTTCACTCTGCACCCGCAGCATCTCATTGCTGCTGTCATGAAGCATTTCTGCCTGACGGAGATTTCCCTCCGGCAGCGAATCCTCACCATAACGCCAGGTGTGTATCTCAGTCTTTACCTGTTCCCTGAATTCCGTAACCGACAGCAGATCCTGTGCAGGCAGCGTCAACGCGCCTGCGGCAACAAACACACCCAGGCATACAAACCAGAACAGCTTTCTGCGGACTGTGTTCATATTCCGGTCAGACAAGCGCAGTCCCAGGAATGCACAGAATAATGTGCATACAGCCAGTGGATGGAAAATACCGGTAAACAGCGCAAGGAACATCCAGCACAGACCATAGACCGTCGCGATACATAATCTTCTCTTCCGCACGATCCACCAGCCAAGCTGTATCAAAGCCGTCACTGCCAGAAGCAGAAACGCCACTTCTTCCTGTTCCCCGGCCGTTGTCCGGAACAGGGCAACACCACCATCATGAATCAGATTCCACCGGGAAATGATCATATTGATCCAGTATTTTGCCCCGGACCAGTAGCCATGCCATTGTGACAGAACAAGCATCAAAATCCACGGCAGGATCCGCCAGATCAGTTTCCAGCGTTTTACCTGCATATCTTTTTCCGAAATGCCACAGCACACCAGCGTAACAACTGCCATCAGTACCAGTCGGAACATGCCAGCCTCCGGCTTTCCGCATTCCTGTACTGCCACATACAGGCTACCGCTCACCAGCAACGCGTTCAACACCAGAGACCATATTATATTTTTATAAAAACCGGATGGCGCACTGTTGGAAATTTCCTCTACTGCGCCATATGTTTTTCTATTCCTATATTTCATACTGTTTATCATCCTTATGATCCATAAGTATCTTTCGCAACTGCGGATCCTAGCAGCTGATCCTGTATGTTTCCTCTTTCCATTCTGCCGGAAGTTCAATAATATCATAGTCTCCGGCTGTGCTGACAGAATACTTTTCCGTCTCCCCGGTGACATTGATCACCGTGCTTCCGATCCGTTTGCCTAAAACATGCAAATTCTGCTGATATCTTCCTGCAGACAGCACCAGTAACCGTGTAAAATACTGTTCCATATGCTCCAGACAGAAATATTGCAGACCTTTTCCGCTTTCTTTCTGGATCCGGCTTCCCAGCCATACCGACAGCATTTTTTCAAATTCACGCCGGTCGCGCACTTCATGCATCCGGATTCCATATTCACCTGGAATAGCCATGCAGAACGCACAGTGGTTGCGAAGAAGCTGGTTTCCGATCGCTGTACCCACTGCGATGGCCGCATTAATTTCTTCTGTCGAAACAGACTCGCCATTCTGTTCCAGGCCAAAATCCGGTAAAATAACTACCCTGTAATGAAACGGTTCACTGGCTTCCCTGAGGATCAGCTGATCTGTTTTGCAGGAAAGCTTCCAGTGGATCGAACGGATATCATCCCCCGGTGCATACTCTCTGATATCAAATGTCTCCGTCGGATCATTTCCCCTGCGGTTCTGCATCATTCCTTCATCTCTCGGTGATCCAATCGCAGTATCCGCCATTTCCACATGCAGATTCACCATCCTTGGATATACGATTCCACTCAGTTCGGACTGAAACGACGTTTTTTTACAAAAAAGCTGCAGTACATCCTGCACTTTCATTTCCTCGCAACAGATCTGGATCCTGCCACAGCATTTCAGTATCAGCGGAATATCATACTCCTGCCTGCGGCCGGCCAATGGCAGAAACACACTCTTATAATCCGTGTCCCCGATCATCTCATTGATAATCGCAAGGCGCAGATAGATACCGCCGGTTACGAGCAAATGCTTTTCTGTATTCAGTTTCAGCTTCAGATGTGCGGTATCGCCTTCCTGCCCCCAATATCCGGCTTTCAACTCTACATTTAATTTTCCAATATCCAGCCGCAGTAAGACAGTCATGCAGACCGCCAGCACCAGAAGCAGAACTGTCACATAGAGTAAATATGGTTTGCTGTACACCAGCATCAGAATCAGACATGCCAGAATCAACATTCCATAGCTTATCCTGCTTTTCCACATTTTAACTACCTCTCCGTTATCTGCGGCCTGATCTCACGCAAAATATCCGACAACAGTTTTGATGCGCTGATTCCCTCTACCTGAGCCCGCGGACGCAATACCAGCCTGTGTGTACACACATCACAGTACACATTCTGCACGTCTTCCGGAATGACATAATTACGCTCTCTGATCAGTGCGTTTGCGCGTGCCATCTTCACCAGTGCAGACACACCTCGCGGAGAGATACCAAGTTCTACCATCGGATGGTTTCTGGTGGCCTCACACAGGCTGATCGCGTAGCGGAGTACGTCATCCCCCAGTTCCACCGAAGACAGATAATTCTGGATCTCCAGTACATTCTGCGCGTTTGTCACCGGATGTACATCCATCAGCGGATTGTGATATCTCTGCATCTGAATGATCTGCATCTGACTCTCCATGCTCGGATAACCGATGGACAGACAGATCATAAAACGATCCAACTGTGACTCCGGCAGTGGCTGCGTACCGGAAAAGCCCAGAGGGTTCTGGGTTCCGATACAGATAAACGGTAGCGGCAGTGTATGGGTCTCACCATCGATACTGATGGTATGCTCCTCCATGACCTCCAGCAGCGCTGACTGTGTCTTCGGGGATGTACGGTTGATCTCATCTGCCAGAAGCAGCTGACAGTTCGCCGCACCTTCCCGGTATTCAAACTGACTGGTCTCCCGGTTATATACCGTAAATCCGGTAATATCAGACGGGAGTGTATCCGTCGTAAACTGGATACGTTTATTGCTCAGACCAAGTACCTTGGAAAATGCCAGTGCCAAGGTCGTCTTTCCTACACCCGGCGCATCTTCCAGCAGAACATGTCCTCCCGCGTAAATGGTCATTAATACTTTTTCAATAATATCGGTCTTACCGACAAATACTTTCTCTACTTCCTCTATGATCTGCTTTGACTGCTCCACGATCATGGCTGCTGTTCCTCCTCTGTCTCTGTACCTGTATCTCCAAATAAGAGATCTAACCGCTTTGCGGTCTCTTGTAAACGCTGCTCCATGGCGGCATTTACTGCTTCTTCTGTCGGTTCGATACCTGTCTCACTGTCTATCAGCTGTTCGGTGATTGCCTGACGCATGGCTGCCTCATTTCGGTAGCCTGCCAGCTGATACTGCCACAGCTTCCTGTAAGCCGCTTCTGCACCTTCCGGAATGATCAGTTTTACATGCCTGTCATCCACGCCAAAGGAGAAATCCTCTCCCTCACTATCGGTGAGCAGATTTGTCGGCAATGTTCCTTCAAATTCCAGCGTCACCGTATCGCTCTCCACGTCGGCAAACGCATTCGTATAAATACCTGCCAGACTTCCCGGTATCGTCACCTTCTGCAAATTCTTTGCCCTAGAAAATGCATTGGATCCGATATAATCCAGATACCAGTGCGTCGGCAGATCCAGTGTATCCGAATCCAGCCGAAGTTCTTTCAGATATGTCGGAACCCGCACCAGTGTGGTAAATCCGGAATTTTCCCGATACTGATACAGTTCAGACGGCTCAGAAACCGCTTTTTCTCCGAGCATCGTGCGGATCCGGTTCTCCACTGCCAGCAATTTTTCCTCTACCAGCAGATCAATCTCCTCATCTGTCGGGAATTCCCAAGTATCCCAGTTGATATTGTCCCACAGAAGATCGTTTCGCATCTGGTTGTATGCCGTTTCGCTGTCATAAGAAATATAGCCGCACATCGAATAACGCCACTTTTTGATATAATTGATGGCTGTGCCTTCCGGTATATGAATGTGCAGATTCTCTGCCTCTTCCGCTTCTGTCCAGTTGTAATTAAACCGATATCCCACGTTGCCATACAGCTGCAGCGTCGGTGCAGCCTCAGACCGGAACGTCAGATCCCGCAATGCATCACACCCGTCGAATACATCTAGCGGCAGACCGGAATAGATGGAAAATCCACCAAATTCCACCGATTTCAGAGATGTACAATTCCGGAACGCAGCATCACTTACTGCCACATCCTCACCCAGCATCACCACATCCGTGATCTTGCTGCAGTCTGCCAGCGCATAATCACCCAGTGTACAGTCCTCTCCAAAGGTAACCGTTCCGCCCAGATCTGAATTCTGAAAACATCCGGTATCCAGATACTGCGTATCCGGCAGATCCGCCCAGTTCACCGTATAACTTTCGGATGGAGATGTGGTATCTGCCATTGCATAGTAAAACAGTTCTCCCGTCGTGGCAGGCAGTGTCACCTCATCTGCCACTTTGCTGCCGGAACGCAATCCCAGCCACGGCTGTCCCATTGCATTCGTACCGTACAGCATTTTACCCTCGCCACCAATATCCACCATATCATAACCATACACACCGGACTCCTCGGAAAAGCTGATACAATGCTCCGTATAACCGTAAGCGCCCGTCGGCACAAAGAAATAGTAATAGGAGATTGCCGGTCCCCGTTCGTCTGTCACGATCGGATCATAGTCATTTTCCATGATACCGTAAAATGCATTGGATGCCACAAAACGCAGGCTCTCGCAGCCGTCAAAAGCTTCGTCCCCAATGGTAACCAAGAACTCCGTGCGGATCAGCACGCCCTCCAGACTGGTACAGTTCTGGAATGCCTGATAACCGATCTGCGTCACACTATACGGCAGATCCACCCACTGCAGCTTTTTACTGTCCACAAACGCACGGTCTGCGATCTCTGTGATATCAAGCAGTGTCCCATCATCTGCCGTCAGCGTACCGTCAAAGGATACCAGATCCGTCGGTACATCCAGCAGCGTCACTGTCTGTATGCCATCCTCTTCCGTTACGCTGTAACTGTATCCCTCCTTGGAAGTACCAACCAGTTCTACGGCTATCTCATACTCTGTTCCGGACATTTCCAGTTCACGCTCCACCGCATCGTACTGCTTTTTGGAATAGCACTGGATACTGCTGATACTGCTGCCCTCCAGACATCCCTGCTCCAGAGTCACTACCCGTCCATTTTTCGGCAGGATCAATGTGTCAATCTCCGGGACATCTTTCAAGGCATCTTTGTTGATCTGACCTGCCGTATCCGGCAATGCCAGTGTCTTACTGCCATTTGACAGTACCTTGCATACCTCACCCTCATTATTTATAATCATTCTGTTTGTGATCGTATAAGTAACATCCGGATCAGAACTTTCTGCCACACAATTGCCCTCACCCAGTGCCACCTTTGCATAATTTTCAATCAGAAAGGATTCCAGCAGATCATCCTTCACAATGATCTTGCAGTTCTTCAGATTCTTATAAGTAAGATCCGGCATCTTATCCAGAGTATCTGCTTCCAGCGTAATTTCCTCCAGCTGGTTGTCCGTAGAGATCTGTACTTTCTCCACGGAATCCGGCACCGTCAGGGATGTCCTCCGATATGGCACTGCTGCAATCTCCGTTTTGGCCTTATTCCACAACAGGCCGTCTGCAGAAGCAGTATAATTACGGTTATTTTCATCTACAATGTAGCCGTAATTGACATGTAGACTGCTTCCGGTATCCTCCACGTACAACACGGTGTCCGGCAGTTTCAGATAATCCACCGACCGGGTTTCTTCACTGTCATCCAGCACCACTGCCTGTACATATTTCGGCACCTCAAGCTCATTATAAAGCAGCCAGTCCCAAAATCCATTGCCCTGAAAATTGTGGATTGCCGTTGATCTGAAATCAGTCAGCGTCTGCAGATAACTCAGATTGGAATACGCAAAGCCTACCTGGTAATCGTCTGACATCCACTGACTTTTCACTTTTACAATATAATCATCACTGAGTGGCACATTCTTCGCCGGCTCCAGAATGTGACGCCCTACCGTCGCGTTATAATACCAGGGTACCAGTTCGCCATTCTCTTCCCATCCTGGGAACAATTCCGTTATCCTGTCTTCTCCCAGATAGGCATACTGATAGTAAAACAGATTGACCATTTTACCCGGATCCGGATACTGGTCATAGTTCAAAATTGTATCTTTATCGATCACAGAATCTGCTTCTTCAATTTCTTTGGACAATACAAATACACGGCTCTCCTTCAAAGGATAAGAAACCTCCCTTGTCGTCCAGCTGGAAGACATCAGCAGACGATAAGATACCTCGATAAGCATATCCGATGTCATCGTATCATTCGGTATTGTGAGCGGAAAATCTGTGATCCAGGTCTGACCTCCATCAAAGGAAACCCGATCGATCCTGATATATTTTCCAAGGGCATCTGAATCCCACACATACCGGACGCCGTCATCTCCCCATACAAACGTGTACAGAGAATTATAGATCATCTTCCTGTCTACGGAAGACTGACCTTTATACAGAGAATATCCGGTCCGGTATTCATATCCCGGTAAAATGATCACGCGCCCCTCTGTATCTGTCAGACTGTCATCTTCCTCAAATCGTTTATTAATAATACCGTCATCCGTGCTTGGCAATATCTTTTCCGAATCCGGATCTTTTGCCGATGCAGAAGGACGTGGCGTTGTGCTGTTTCCATTATCCGGCTCCGGTTTTGTATCGGAACCCTGATTGTCATTTTCTGTATTTTTATTGCTGTCCGATGCGGAATTACCGGAATTATTCTGGTTCCCATTTTCAGCAGTTCCAGTCTGTCCTCCACTTATCACATCCGACGGCACATACCCGCCGATGACAAAATCAGATCCGCTTCCATCTCCGGTAATATTATAAATATTGTCCCCGGCTGCCGCCGCACCACTGCTTCCATCCGCAGCCGGACTTCCCGCAGTACCGTTTGCAATCATCACTCTGCCTGCATTATTCTGTCCATTCTGCAGCCCCTGCTGAAACAGATAATCCGCTGCGTCCTGCTGGTTCTTTCCGGTCTGATCCTGCGAATTCTGGTCTTTCTCGACAAGCTCACTGTTATCTTTATTTTTTTTCTCATCTTCACCACCCAGATTCTGGTCATCAGAAAACACGATCTGATTTTTCTGCATCTGCTGGTCCGTATCAGATGGTTCAAAACGGTTTCCGTTCTGATAAGCAGCTCCGATCGCCACCGTTCCTGCTGTGATCACAGGTATCGCAACAGCGGCTATCGCTGCTTTCTGCTTTTTACTTTTCATTCTCTACACTCGCTTTTTCTCATGTAAAAACATATTTATATTGCGCTTTAATACTTCAAAATCAATCGGTTTTGCATAATGGGCATCCATTCCGCATTCCAGAGACTGACGCTCATCCTCCACAAAGGCATCCGCAGATAATCC
This sequence comes from Lachnospiraceae bacterium, assembly GCA_022781925.1. Classification (GTDB taxonomy): domain Bacteria; phylum Bacillota; class Clostridia; order Lachnospirales; family Lachnospiraceae; genus Eubacterium_I. The sequence goes on along the minus strand of JALESO010000018.1, from coordinate 4,289 downwards.
AAAAATCACCACGTCAGCGGCATCCGACCGTTCCAGGGCACGGATCCGTCTGGTAGCTTCCCGGCCATCCATCACCGGCATCTGGATATCCATCAGGATCACATCATAATAATGTTCCGGATGTGCGCAGAATGCCTCGAACGCTTTTTGTCCATCCGCTGCGATCTCCAGTTCAGCGCCCATTTCCCGCAGAATTTCTTCCGCGATCATCGCATTGATCTCATTATCCTCTGCCAATAAAATCCGACGTCCGGACAGATCACATTCTTCCTGCTGCGGAAGCACTTCTACCGTTTTCTCTTTTTGCATCATTTCTTCGTTTGCGATCGGCAGATGCAGGAATACAGAGAAATCGGACCCTCTTCCGGTCAGTGTCTGCACAACGATATCTCCACCCATCAGTTTTACAATCTGATCCGTAATCGCCATTCCCAGTCCGGTACCGCCATATTTCTGACTGGTTTCCACAGATTCCTGCTCAAACGGGCGGAAAATCCGCTGTACAAAAGCAGGATCCATACCAATACCGGTATCATGCACACAGATCATCAGATCGACTATGTCCTCCCGGATCATCATCTGACGGAACGTAACCGTAATTTCGCCCTCCGAAGTAAACTTTACGGCATTTGAGAGGAAGTTGATGATCACCTGGTTCAGCCGCAGCTGGTCTCCCAGCACATAGTCCACCGTCATATCCTCATAATTCACTGCATAATGAATACCTCTTGCTTCCAGTGTCTTTGCAAACATATCATAAAGCCCCTGACCCATTGCATGGATACTGAAGACTTTTTCTTCCAATTCAACTTTTCCGGCTTCAATTCGTGACATATCCAGAATGTCATTGATCAGAGCCAGCAGATGTTCCGATATTTCCTCTGTTTTTTCCAGATACTGCATTGCCGCGTGATCCGGATGCAGTTTTCCTTTTGCCAGAGTCAGCATACCCATGATTCCATTCATCGGTGTTCGGATCTCATGGGACATACGATACAGGAACGTAGTCTTGGACTGGCTGGCATCCTCTGCCGCATCCAGCCGGTCTTCATACGCCTGCATTTTTTCATGCACTCCCGTTCTGTTATGTACAGAGATCACATCGTACATACGGTCCGGACTTTGGTGACATACCATCAACACCCAGTTTCCGTTTTTCAGCTGTGCTTCCAGATTCAGTTCTCCGGAGCCATCCCATTTCCAATATTTTTCCCAGATAGCCTTTTCCTGTTCCCTGTCCGCGATATTCACTCCCAGGTTGCGGATATTCTCCTGTAATTTTTCCAGAGAAATCTCCAAAAGCTGTGCACATCCATCTGTCATATAGACCGGCATCAGATCTGCCCTGCGGATCATCAGATATCCCTCTTTGTCCCAGGCATTACAGGTCTCCAGAAAAATTCGTTCTATACCATGCAACTCATTTTTTCCAAACAACTGCCTTTTTCTTCTTTTCCGGTTCAATGCTGTGCCCAGAAGAAATATTCCCACAACCACTTCGATACAGGCAATGACGATCAGCCATATATGTGCCCCCAGTGTTGTGCAAAAATCAACGATTCCATTTACCATTTTCTTATCCTCATACCCCCAAATAACGATTGGCCGAATAAAGCCTGCTTATGCAGGCTTTTCCTCGAATTCTTCAGATAGATCTCAGCAGAGTTTTACCCCCCCCCTATAAATTTCAGCCGGGATTTTCTCATAAATATCCCTCAGGCACTGTATTAAAATAGGATTGAATACTCCGCATTCTCCATTTAAGATCATGTGCATAGCCGTGTCATAAGTATATCCTTCTTTGTATACACGTTTGCTGACCAATGCATCGTATACATCCGCCAGTGAAACTACCTGTGCTGAAATAGGGATATCTTCCCCTTTCAGTCCGTCCGGATAACCATTTCCATCATATCGCTCATGGTGCCATCTGCAGATTTCGTAAGCCGTCTGAACCAGCGGCTCCTGCTGATATTCTTCCAGATTTTCCAGAATAGATGCACCGATCAACGTATGCGTCTTCATGATCTCAAACTCTTCTTTTGTTAATTTTCCTTTTTTATTTAAAATCTTATCATCGATTCCAATCTTACCAATATCATGCAGCGAAGATGCCATAACGATCAGATCCTGTCTTACCCAGGAAATATTGTACTGATCTGTCACCTGACGCAGCCGCTCCAGAAGCATTTTGACCAGGGCATTTACATGGGTAACATGAAGCCCGCTTTCACCGTTACGAAACTCAACGATCTGGCTTAAAATTGCCACCATGATCTTTCTGCTCTCTTCTTTGGATTTGACCTGTTCCGTCAGAATTGTCGTTAAACGCCGCTGCTTTGCATACAGTTTGATCGTATTATTCACACGTCTCTGTACAACTTTTATATCAAATGGGCGACTGATATAATCAGAAACTCCCATATCATATGCATTTCGTATATAGAAATCGGAATGTTCACTGGATATCATAATAACAGGGATCGTCTCGATCCATTTTCTGCGGTTCATCTGCTCCAGTACGCCAAATCCATTCATCCCAGGCATCACAATATCCAGAAGGATCAGAGAAATATCTCTGCCATATTCTTCCAGCATACGGATACACATTTCTCCACTATCCGCTTCCAGAATATCATAATCCATATGCAGCATTTCATACAGGATTGCACGGTTCATCTCAGAATCATCCACGATCAGGATACACTGCCGTGTATGCTTTCCGGAATACTGCATCAGATCATCTTTCTCACCAATCCGTCCCCATTCCGTCACGATCGTATTTTTCGTCTGCTTTGCCTCATACATCAGCTTATCTGCTTTCGGCATCACTTCCTCAACAACCTGTTCTCTGGCCATCACCGCTCCAATGCTGACGGACAGATACAGATTCTTGCTCTCCGGGATCTGCACCAGACGGATATGATATAAGATCTCATTCAGCTTCTGTTCAAACATTTTCTGTGAAATATTCGGAATTACCAGAAGAAATTCATCCCCACCATAGCGGATCAGCGCATCTGTCGTCCGAATAACTCCCCGGATCGTAGCCACAACAGCCCGCAGCAGTTTGTCTCCGATCTCATGTCCATAGGTATCATTACTTATTTTAAAATCATCCAGATCGATCATGGCAATGCCGGCAGTCACTACTTTTTTGCGGATCCGGTCTTCAAAATATCTGCGATTATAAGCCTGTGACAGCGCATCTGTATACAGCATATGGTAGAACTCCGTCATGTTTGTTTTTTCACTCTCCGGAATCACCTCACCGATCACAGCATCAGCGTCGACACGGCGAACCAGTTCCATAACACAAGGCGCACCATCTACTTCTACATATCTTTCGATAATCTCATCCAGCTCCGTACCGGTATTTTCAAACTTTGTCTTCTGACCTTTATGTTTCAAAACATCTCTTGCAATGCATTCTTTTTCACAGGTACTTTTTTCCAGGCATAACTTACAATGACAGTCCTTTTTCACCAGATACTGCCCGCTCTCAGCCGCATATTCCATTCCTAAATCCGACGCACTTAACAAACGCACTTCCTGAAACAGCTGCTGATAAATTTCTATCTGTTTTTGTGCCTGTTCCATCGTCATTTTTATCTCTGAGTTCATGTTATTCCCCTGATTATCTACTTACTGATCTAATTCTCTGATCGCATCTACTGTAATCTGATATTGTTTCTCTACTTCTGCCAATACAGATTCATATCCTTTCAATTCTCTTCCACGTAAAATCTCCGTCAGTTGTGAACTTAGATCACACAACTTCGAAAATCCCAGGTTTGAGCATACACCTTTTAATGTATGTGCTCCACGAAAAGCCAGTTCTGCGTCTTTTGATGCAATGCCTTCCTTTATCATCTGAAAGCTTGTGTCATCTAAAAAGCGGATCACAAAACGACGGATAAAATTTTCACTTCCAAGACGCCGCATGACATCTTCAAAGTCCCCGCCCATCTTCTGATAGCACTCTCTTATATCCATATTGTCCTCCTAATTGAACCTCTAAGCAATTCCATATCCTGCTTTGAAAATATCAGCAATTTTTGCATTTGATAGGGAATTCATTGTAATTTCCTATCAAATAAAAAAGTGTCTTCGACACTTCAACTCCCCTGCCCCTCAATCATGAGGGGTAAGGGGTTTCTTTTTTATTAATAAGCATTCATAATAGTCTCATGAGTAATGTATTACAGGATATTTTCAAAGACCATTATGAAGAAATGCTTTATATCTTACATCCACGCAAGTCCGTCATCGAAAATGTTGACCGTATG
>JALESO010000062.1 GCA_022781925.1 Lachnospiraceae bacterium | reverse complement strand
AGGGATGAAAGGAGCACATACAAATGGCTAAAGTAGGAATTGTAATGGGCAGTGATTCAGATATGCCGGTCATGGCAAAGGCAGCAGAAATTTTAGATAAATTCGGTATTGATTATGAGATGCGTATCATCTCCGCACATCGTGAGCCGGATGTGTTTTTTGACTATGCAAAATCCGCAGAGGAGAAAGGCTTCAAAGTAATTATTGCCGGAGCAGGTAAAGCAGCTCATCTGCCGGGTATGTGCGCAGCAATCTTCCCGATGCCGGTCATCGGAATCCCGATGAAGACATCTGATCTGGGCGGTGTGGATTCTCTGTACTCCATCGTACAGATGCCGAGCGGAATCCCGGTTGCAACCGTAGCAATCAACGGTGGCGCCAATGCTGGTATTCTGGCAGCAAAGATTCTGGCTACTTCTGATCCGGAGCTTTTAGAGAAACTAAAAGCCTACACAGAGGAGCTGAAATCCCAGGTAGTGGAAAAAGACGAGAAATTACAGGAAACCGGATATAAAAATTATGCGAAATAATTAGATTTGGGATATAACTTTCCTGATAATCATTATGAGCAGGTGGATTGCAAATATCCGCATTGATGAAAGAACATGAAAATATGTGCTGATACATAACGGAGGAATTCAGAATGGATTACAAAAAAGCAGGTGTAGATATTGAAGCTGGTTACAAATCAGTGGAACTGATGAAAAAACATGTAAAGGAAACCATGCGTGCAGAAGTTCTCGGCGGACTTGGCGGATTTTCCGGAGCATTTTCTTTAAATAAGATCAAAGAGATGGAAGATCCGGTACTGTTATCCGGTACAGACGGATGCGGTACAAAGGTAAAACTTGCATTCTTAATGGACAAACATGATACCATCGGAATTGACGCAGTTGCAATGTGCGTGAACGATATTGCCTGCGCAGGCGGCGAGCCGCTGTTTTTCCTGGATTATATTGCCTGCGGCAAGAACTATCCGGAGAAGATCGCTGAGATCGTAAAAGGTGTGGCAGAGGGATGTAAACAGTCCGGCGCAGCACTGATCGGCGGTGAGACAGCAGAGCATCCGGGCCTGATGCCGGAGGATGAGTACGATCTGGCCGGTTTTGCAGTTGGCGTGGTTGACCGCAAGGATATGATCACAAGCAGCGAGTTAAAAGACGGCGATGTGCTGATCGGTATGGCTTCCACCGGTGTACATTCCAACGGATTTTCTCTGGTTCGTAAAGTATTCCAGATGGATGAGGAAACACTGAACCGATATCATGAAGAACTTGGCAAAACACTTGGCGAGACATTACTGGCTCCGACAAGAATTTATGTAAATGCATTAAAATCCATCCGTGAGGCTGGTGTGACAGTCAAAGCATGCAGCCACATCACAGGCGGCGGATTTTATGAGAATATTCCGCGTATGCTCATCGACGGCAAACGTGCGGTAGTAGAGAAAGACAGCTACCCGGTACCTCCGATCTTTGCAATGCTTGCAAAAGAAGGCGACATTTCCGAAGAAATGATGTACAACACCTTCAACATGGGACTTGGCATGATCGTTGCCGTTGATCCGGCAGACGTTGACAAGACCATGGAAGCAATCAAACAGGCAGGCGATACACCATATGTGGTAGGAAAGATCATCGATGGTGAAAAAGGAGTAGATTTATGCTAAGAATTGCAGTGCTGGTATCCGGCGGCGGTACCAATCTGCAGGCCATCATTGATGCCATCGCAGATGGAAAAATCACAAATACCGAGATTGCAACGGTCATCAGCAATAACAAAAACGCCTATGCCCTGGAGCGTGCCGCAAAGGCAGGCATTTCAAACTGTTGCATCTCTCCGAAAGATTATGCGGACAGAGCACAGTTTCATGAGGCACTGCTGGCTGCACTGGATGAGGCGCAGGTAGATCTGATCGTTCTGGCAGGATTTCTGGTAGTCATTCCGGAGATGATGATCCAAAAATACAGAAACCGCATCATCAACATTCATCCGTCTCTGATTCCGTCTTTCTGCGGAACCGGATATTACGGTCTGAAAGTGCATGAGGGCGTGCTGAACCGTGGTGTGAAAGTGACCGGAGCAACCTGTCATTTTGTAGATGAAGGAACCGATACCGGCCCGATCATTTTACAGAAAGCCGTTGAGGTAAAAAATGGCGACACACCAAAGATTTTACAGCAGCGTGTCATGGAAGAGGCAGAATGGATCATTATGCCGAAAGCCATTGATCTGATCGCAAACGGCAAGGTCAAAGTGGTTGATGGAAAAGCAATCGTAGAAGAATAATATTATACATAGGAAGAAAAGCTGACGGATGTCTGAAGCCCTTGAAAAAGGTAATCGCGTTCGTCAGCTTATATGGACTTTTGATATCTTGAAAAATACAGAGAATGTAAAAAGGAGAACTGACATGAAAGTACTGATCATAGGAAGTGGCGGAAGAGAGCATGCCATCGCAGCAAGTGTGGCAAAAAGCAGTCGTGTAGATAAGATTTACTGTGCACCGGGCAATGCCGGAATCGGACAGATCGCAGAGTGTGTACCAATCGGTGCCATGGAATTTGACAAACTGGTTGCATTTGCAAAGGAAAACCAGATCGACCTGACCATCATCGGTATGGATGATCCGCTGGTAGGCGGTGTGGTAGATGCTTTTGAGGCAGAGGGACTGCGTGTATTCGGACCGAACAAAGCAGCAGCCATTCTGGAAGGCTCCAAAGCATTTTCCAAAGATTTAATGAAAAAATACAATATTCCGACAGCAGCTTATGAGACATTTGATGATCCGGAAAAAGCACTGGAATATCTGAAAACAGCAAAAATGCCAATCGTTCTGAAAGCAGACGGACTGGCACTTGGCAAAGGCGTGCTGATCTGCAATACCTTAGAAGAGGCAGAAGCTGGCGTCAAAGAGATCATGATGGACAAGAAATTCGGTTCTGCCGGCAATCATATGGTCATCGAAGAGTTTATGACAGGCCGTGAAGTATCCGTTCTGTCCTTTGTAGACGGAAAAACCATCAAGATCATGTCTTCCGCACAGGATCACAAACGTGCAAAAGACGGAGATCAGGGATTAAATACCGGCGGTATGGGAACCTTCTCCCCAAGTCCGTTCTATACAAAAGAAGTAGATGAGTTTTGCAAAAAATATGTGTTCCAGGCAACGGTAGATGCCATGGCAGCAGAGGGACGTACTTTCAAAGGCATCATTTTCTTCGGTCTGATGCTGACAGAGGACGGTCCGAAAGTGCTGGAGTACAATGCCAGATTTGGTGATCCGGAGGCACAGGTTGTCCTTCCGCGTATGAAAAATGATGTGATCGACGTGATGGAAGCCTGCATCGACGGAACTTTGGACCAGATCGACCTGCAGTTTGAAGATAATGCGGCTGTCTGCGTGGTTCTGGCCAGCGACGGTTATCCGGTTTCCTACGAAAAAGGATTCGAGATCAAAGGTCTGGAAAACTTTGAGGACAAAGACGGTTATTACTGTTTCCATGCAGGAAGCAAGTTAAACGAAGAAGGCAAGATCGTGACAAACGGCGGTCGTGTCCTCGGTGTCACAGCCAAAGGTGCCGACTTAAAAGAAGCCCGTGCCAATGCGTATGCGGCAACAGAATGGATTGATTTCGCAAATAAATATATGCGTCATGATATCGGAAAAGCCATCGACGAGGCATAAATTATGAAAAAAGCAGTTATTTTTGATATGGACGGTACGTTGTGGGATTCCGTGGATGAGATCGTGGAATCCTGGAACAAGACCTGTCCAAAGATGCATATCCGCAGAGAACAGCTCATCGGTCTTATGGGAAAAACTATGGACTGTTTTGCAAAAGAATTGCTGCCGGAGTATGAACTGGATGAGGCCATGGAGATCATTCATGCCTGCGAAGCAGATGAAAATGAGTATCTGAGCCACGTTGGCGCAAAGCTTTACGGCGATATCCGGAACGTATTTGAGACATTGCGTGACATGGGATATGAGATCGGTATCGTCAGCAACTGTCAGTCAGGATATATCGAAGTATTCCTGGAGTATTATCATCTGGGAGATCTGGTGGCAGATACCGAGTGTTATGGCAACACCCAGCAGCAGAAAGACGCGAATCTGAAAGCACTCATTGAACGGAACCATTATGAGAAATATTATTACCTTGGAGATACCCAGGGGGATTATAATGCGTGTCAGAAGGCGGAGGTTCCGTTTTTGTTTGCAGCATATGGTTTCGGAACAGTGGATGCAGAAGTGCCGCAGGTGGAGAGCCTGGAGCAGTTACCGGAAGTAATAAAAAATTTGTAACAGATGTAAAAAAAGCACTGAAAACCAATGATTTGCAGGTCTTCAGTGCTTTTTCTTTAAATATCAAACATCACATGTGCCATTTCGGTACCGGATGTTGTCTTGAATATCCGGGCAATGGCAGTCTGGATTGCCTGTCTGTCGGCGTGATCCTCATAAAGATTTACAAGGAAATCTGCCTCTACCAGAATCTGGTAATCTATCCCATCGATATTGCTGTAAGTATGATGATGCCCAATGAGATAGCAGACACGGTCAATGACGGCATCGGAATAAGTGCCACATTCCGTCAGCATCTGGCGGGCAGCCGCAGGACCTTCTTTTTCCTGCAGCGGTCCGGCGGAACTGTGATATTTTTCTTCTGCGATTTTGATACCGATGTCATGGAGGATGGCAGCGGTTTCCAGAATGTGCTGTAAGTCATCGGATAATTTTTCTGCGTGTCCGATCATGGATGCATAAGCATATACTTTCGTGAAATGCTGGATGCGGGCAGGATCGCCGGAATAGTAGGCCAGCATTTTTTGAATTAATGTTTCGTTCATTTCAATCGTATGGTTCATTTTATGTGTTCACCTCATGAATCTCATCTGCAAATAGTATAAATACATAGTTCGCTTTTTTATGCTATCAGACATATCGTATGTAATAATTTTCCTTTTGTTGATCATACTAATAGGTTCTCCCATCTACATTCATTACGTCGTAATACTCATCCTGTGTCATCAGATCAGAAGCACTCTCAATAAGTCCAAGGTCGATCATAGCCTGTATCGTGTTCGTACAGGACCTGGACAGGGAAAATGATACTTCGATGGAGGAGTAATAGTTTGCCGGTTTGTTATTCTGAGCAACAGTATTTACGGTGTTTACCGAAGCGGCTTCGTAATCCCGGGAGGTACTCGATGAATTTCTGGATGGCAGCATATCCGTCAGGTATTCCACATCCCCGGGTACCTGGCCATAGAAGTAAAAACTGTCATAGTAGATCGGGTTATCTTCCGTATCATGAATCCCAAGTCCGGCCGGATAGTTTCCGGCAAGGATATCTGCTTTGAGTGCCTCATACAGAGTCTCTGTCTGCTGCTGGTTCAGAGTGATATTTCCGTCATGTCCGTTTTCATCCACATGGCTTAAGGTGCCGTTTACGAAGCTGACATTTTCATAGTTATAGCAGAGCAGGTAACGAAGCAGATCTTCATTTCCGGTCTCCAGTCTGGAAATCTGGTAAGCAGGTGTGGTTTGATCTTTCAGCGTTTCATTTGTTACCGGAATCTCATAGCGACGCATCACTTTGCGGCCGTTTTTCAGATAATAAGTGATCTGGATCGAGGATACATAATCACCTTCACTGTAAACAACGGAGGTTGATGAACTGGCTTCCGTGGTGTCCGATGATGTGGCAGCTGCGAATTCAGCGCTGCGAGCTTCCGGATGATTGTATTCCAGATAGTTCTGCTGATAGGAGTACGGCAGATATTCCTGCTTGTAATCCAGAAGGTTCTGGTGGATCTTTTCCAGAACTTCAAAATCAGACGCATCTGTGTATACATGTTCATAATCTGCATACATATGGATGGCGGCGATCTGATCTGTTTCCGGGATCTTGCGTTCGATATGGAAGGCATCCCCTTTCAGCAGACCGGTTCCGATCAGACAGAGTGCGATGCAGGCCGCCCATTCAATCCAGCGTTTCCGTGAAAAGATATGGAACCGTTTTTTTAACAGCATTTCTGAAATAAAGAAGCTTACAAAGGAGCATGGAATCAGAAATACAAACAGTGACGTTGTCATATGTGCGGTATTGTCAAAGAGCAGGCTGGAGAGCAGGAAAGAGAGTCCGAAGCCTCCCACCAGAGCCAGCATCCAGCGAAAACACGGATGCAGCCATCCGAAGGCAACTACGTCGCCGGTACACTCCAGCTGGCGTTTCTGGTAAAACACATAGGCAAGGATCAAAAATACCACTGCGATCATGCAGTACAGCCCGATCAGCAGACTGCCCCGCATATTGATCTGATCCAGCGCCGTAAAATCTTCATTCATGGACCAGGTCAGGGATACGTGATCCAGCAGATACAGAAACGGGGAAAGTACCGTGTCCCTGGTTTCCGTCAGAGTGAAACTGACCTGATCGCCAAGAATTCCCATGCCGTAGCACATGGAGGAAATGATCAGTGTGGCGATAGATTTTATACCGATATACAGAAAATTTCCTACAAAATAGTAGACCGCAGCAGCAACCGCATGTCCGGTGAGCATACAGCAGAATACCGCAAGGGTGAAAAATAAAAAGCTCATGCCCGTGGTGTAAAGCAGCCAGTACAGCTGATATTCCACGGAGGAAATATTGTTTAAAATACATACCAGCAGGTTCAGCAGAAACGTGATCAGCTGCGGGATCAGCAGAAACAGAAAACCGCAGATATAATTTGTCACAAACAGTTCACTCCGCTTCACCGGAAGTGCATGGATCATATGACAGCTTCTGGTGGAAAACAGATAGGAAAATACAGCAATCGCCGCCACCAGCGCTGCAAAAAATATGACATATGGTTCCAGGTTTCCGCTGATGCACTCCAGCATGGTCATTAACCGGTAAGTGGCCGGAGAAGTCGTGTCTGTCGTCTGGTATGTGGCATAACTGCGGGTGTTCAGAAACAGCCGCACGGTCATGTTGAAGAACAGATATGCCAGATAAACCGCCCAGACCGGCCAGAAGCGGATCATATTTTTCCGGAATATCGTTTTATTAAAACAGGATGTCTTTGATTTCATAATTCTTTCCTCCCATTTCATAGATAAAGATCTCTTCCAATGTAAGAGGAAGGATATCGATCAGCATCGGATGTGTCGCTTCCAGGATCGCTTTGGCGCGTTCCGGATCACCTTTGACGATGAGCGTGTATACACGACCGGTGTTTGACATATGTAAAATCTCAAAATCCTTTGGAAGTGTCGGCATGCCCTCCTGAAAAGCCACCTGGATCTTGGACACATTGCCCTGCAGATCTGAGAGGGAACGCTCCACAATGATCTTGCCCTTGTGCATGATTCCCACATGGTCACAGACGTCCTCCAGTTCACGCAGATTGTGGGAGGAGATCAGGATCGTGGTCTTGCTCTCACTTGCCTTGGACAAAATGATACTCCAGATCTGACGGCGCATGACAGGATCCAGTCCGTCCATGGGTTCGTCGAGGATCATCAGTTCCGGCATGGCACAGATGGAAAGCCAGAAAGCCACCTGTTTTTGCATACCTTTGGAGAGTCTGCGGATATTGCGTCCGGTATCAATATTTGGAAAAAATTCCTGCAGCCGGTCAAGCAGGGCAGAATCAAATCTTTTATAAATGCCCTCGTAAAAACGTTTCATTTCCATGGTATCTGCCTGTAAAAAGTAGAACAGATCATCCGGAATATAGGTAAATTTTGCCTTTGCTTCCGGATTATCATATACCGGCAGGCCATCAATGAGGATGGAACCGCTGTCCGGGCGGTAGATGCCGGTCAGATGCCGGATCAGTGTGGATTTGCCGGCACCGTTTGGGCCGACGAGACCGTAGATCGTTCCCTTAGGAACGTGCAGGCTCATGTCGTCCAGTGCTTTGAAGCCGTGGAATGTTTTTGTAATATGTTCTGCCTGAATCATGCCTGAATCCTCCTTCCTGATATGGAAAGGATGCGGTTCGTCAGCTCATTGACCGGCATGGACAGATAGAGAAGCTCAGACACGATCTTGTCAAACTGCGGCAGCAGTTCCTGCTGGCGGATCTGATTCGTGTGGTCTGTTTCTGCCACAAAGGTGCCCTTTCCGGGTAACGTATAGATATAGCCTTCATTTTCCAGTTCCCGGTAAGCACGCTGGATAGTATTCGGATTGATGGCCAGCGAAGCCGCCAGTTCCCGGACGGAAGGCAGTTTTTCATCTTTTTTCAGAGCACCGCTTACTACAAGATGCCGCACATTATCCTTGATCTGCTGATAAAAGGGGCGCGTATCGCGGTAATTCAACTGTATCATAGGAAGTCTCCTTATTAATAAAAATGAAATGGGTTAGTTACATATGTGGGGAATCCTTAGATAAAAAGAGGTTCCTGGGTATATACAACGCACGAACCGCGTATATACAGTGTACTAACCGTGTTGATACAGTTAATATAGCATGCATACAGGGGAGATACAAGGAAGAAACATGGGAGAAAATCTTAATTCTTTCGAAAGAAATATATCTGCTATATCGGACAGATACAAATGTCAGGCAGAAAAAAGAGCAGGCGTTTATCCGCCTGCTCATGTGCCTTTTTGTGCTCGTTAATCTTCTTTTTCCAGTTCTGCCACAATGTCATTTAACATCTGCAGTACGTTGTCTTCTCCTACATTCTCAAAGTGTTCGGAAATGGATTCCAGTCTATCGAAAAAGCTCGGCTTTCTTTCGCCTGTCTGTGTGTCACAGGAAGAACCACAGCTGTGGCAATTACCTGTACATCCGCCAATTGTATTTTCTGCCATATCAATTACCTCCTTAAATGATGAATCCTACGATTCTGATGAATTTAGTATACTATATTATTCTCTGCGTTTCCATAGAAAAAATGTGAATTCATATTTTTTTAAGAATGGCGCGCATGAACTGTAACAATATGGAAGCGTGTATTTTTAGTTGAGAAAACATATAAAAACGAGTATAATAGAACACATAATTCGGGGAAAAATCCCGCTGCAAAAATGTGTTTTTTGAGCCATCATTTTGCAGATTTTGAGAAGGAGTTTTTAAGTATGAGAGCAAGTGGTATTTTACTTCCGGTAAGCAGTTTACCGTCAAAATATGGAATCGGATGTTTTTCAAAGAGTGCCTTTGAATGGATTGATTTTTTACAGGAAAGCGGTCAGACCTTCTGGCAGATCCTGCCGCTGGGACCGACCAGCTACGGGGATTCTCCGTACCAGTCATTTTCCACCTTTGCGGGAAATCCGTATTTCATTTCGCTGGAAGAACTGATCGAGGAAGGGCTTCTGACCCGACAGGAATGTGAGGCAGCCGAGCTTGGCACGAATCCGTCTTATGTGGATTATGAGAAACAGTATGAGAACCGGAACCCGTTATTACATAAGGCTTATGAGAACAGCAAAAAGCGGGAAGATGCCGAGTTTCTGAAATTCGAAGAAGAACAGAAAGAATGGCTGCCGGATTATGCGTTATTTATGGCATTGAAGGATGTTCATGACAAGCAGGCATGGAATACCTGGGAGAAAGAACTGATCCAGAAGGAGCCGGAAGTTCTGGCAAAATACCGGGAAGAACTTGCAGATGAGATCTGCTATTACGAATATCTGCAGTTCTGGTTTTTGAAACAGTGGCTGAAAGTGAAAAAATATGCCAATGAGCGCGGCATCAAGATCATCGGTGACATTCCGATCTATGTGGCATTTGACAGTGCGGATGCATGGATGAATCCGGAATTATTTGAGTTTGACGAAGATATGAACCCCATCGAGGTGGCAGGATGCCCGCCGGATGGATTTACCGCAGACGGTCAGCTCTGGGGCAATCCGATCTACGACTGGGAATACCATAAAAAACAGAATTTTGCATGGTGGATCCGCCGGATCAGACACTGTGAAGTGCTGTACGATGTGGTCCGTATCGATCATTTCCGTGGTTTCGATGAGTATTATACCATCCCGTATGGAATGACAAATGCCCGCATCGGTGAGTGGAAAAAAGGACCGGGCATTGCATTATTCAATGAAGTGAAAAAACATGTGAAAAATATCGAGATCATTGCGGAAGATCTGGGCTATATGACACAGTCTGTCCGTGATCTGGTGGCTGAAACCGGTTATCCGGGCATGAAAGTATTGCAGTTTGCCTTTGACGGCGGCAGCGATAATGAATATCTGCCCCACAATTATACTCCGAATTCTGTTGTATACACGGGAACCCATGACAATGAGACACTGATGCAGTATCTGGAGTGTACCCAGGATCATGTCCGCAATCATATCCGGGAGTATATGAACCGTCCGCATGCATCAAACGGCGAACTCTGTGAGAATCTGATCTGGATGGCAATGTCCAGCGTCGGAAAATACTGTATCATTCCGATCCAGGATTATCTGGGACTTGGAAAAGAAGCCCGCATGAACTTCCCGTCCACCCTTGGACACAACTGGGAGTGGCGTGTGCGCAAAGAGCAGCTGACACATGATCTGGCAGGTTATATCGCACACATGACAGGACTGTCCTACCGTTGGAGAATTGATCCGCCGAAAAAAGAAAAGACGGATGAAACAGATACAGATAAATAGCAACAATAATGGATCATCATACAGGGAAATATGATAAATTACTGAGGTATATAGAAAAATCATAGCATATGTTGCCAGATTGCATATCCCAGAAAATGATGTGGCTGCATGATAGAATCATATTTCCCTGACAAAATTCAGTTCAGTAAATGAATTTAAGAGAAAGAAGGATTTTGTATGGAATTAAAGCGACAAAATCACGAATTTCCACCGGTGTACGATGAAAATTCCGAAATACTGATCCTTGGGAGTTTTCCGTCGGTAAAATCCAGGGAAATGCAGTTCTTTTACGGACATCCCCAGAACCGTTTCTGGAAAGTGATGGCACAGATCTTGAACGAAAACGTTCCGCAGACGATCCCAGAGAAAAAAGAGATGCTTCTGCGGCATCATATCGCTCTGTGGGATGTGATTGCAAGCTGTGATATCGCAGGATCCAGCGACAGCAGTATCCGCAATGTGGTTCCAAATGATCTCGGCTATATAATAGGAAGAAGCCGGATCACAAGAATATATGCAAACGGAGTGAAATCAAAGCAGCTGTATGATAAATATCTGGCAGAACAGCTAGGCATCGAGGCCGTGCAGCTACCCTCCACCAGTCCGGCGAATGCGGCTTACAGTGTGGAACGGCTGTTGGAATACTGGAAAAATGTGGTGGCTGACGAGGTGGTAAATAATGAAGATAAAGCAGCAAAAGCAAATACAGGCATTTTTGGTTGAAGAGTTTGGAAAGAATCGAGGCAGCCGAGTGTTTGTTGAGCAGGAGAACGTATTCCGTGACCTGATTGATGGTACAAAAGGCAAGTCAGAAAATCAGATGAAAACGCTGGCCCAGACAATCCTTCCGCGTATTGCATTGTATAAAGCTTTGCTGAAAAATGATTTTTCGGAAGAAGACGTTTATGCGTGTGTGCGAAAGTACATGTTGGAAAAAGTAGCTGCTAAAAAGCATGCATCCACTGCAAAAATGGAAATTGTGCCGGGATTTTATACGATTTACAGCAAGATATTTCTGAAAATTATGCGTACAACAGATCTGCAGGAAAGTACACAGAGCAGCGGAAAAAATTACTATGATGTTACAATTACAAAATGTCTCTGGCACACGGCCTGTGTGGAAAATGGCTGTCCGGAATTATGCCGTCTGTTTTGTGATGTTGACGACGTGACCTATGGAGGATTGAAAAAAATTGGTTTTACGCGTACAAAAACATTAGGTTACGGTGGAGACTGCTGCGATTTTCATTTTTTAAAAAAATAGGATTCTAAGTTTTATTCGGTTACAACCGAGTCAGCTGCGACCGAATAAAAAAGATAGTATCCCCCTTTGAACTATGATAATGTAAAGTCCATAGATCAAAGGGGGGATGATGTTATTTGTATAATTCTTCCAAATTAATTAATATGCGGTTTTCTGTTTGTTCACAGAGAAATCCTGATCTGGAAAAAAAGCCATATTTATAACATTCTAAACCGGTCTGTGTAACTTGGCGGATTTCATTTTGGACCATGTTTTCAGATACAGGTTCTTTTCTGAATTTTGCTTCATAGAAAATATATCCGTTATCGTCTAATGTGACGATATCAAATTCTCCATTTTTTCGTTCAATCGGATCGTCATAATAGTATTTTCCGATTTTTACAAAAATTTCATCTATCAGTCCTTTTCGATTTTGGCGGATCAGATATTGTTTGCAGACGTTTTCAAAAATTTTTGGAACATATTTTGTCTCAAAATCATTTGCAATATATTTATCATAAAAAATGTCCGAATCCATGATATTCATTCTGGATATATTTCTGAAAATATATTTGTAATAAAATAAGGACAGATTATCGGAAATAAAATATCCCGATTTTTTCCTGTTGTTTTCATCATTGATAGGAGCTTCTTTTGCTACAACATCCATTCGCATTAATTTGTCAAGAATATCCACCAAAGCAGGGCCGCTCGAAACATTTGATTGATCAAGAAGGTCTTTGTATTTGGAAAATCCCTTTGCAAGTGCTTCAAACACCTCATTAGCATTTGTGATTTTAGATATTTCCGAATTCAGATACATGGATACTTCGTTTTCCAGTCTGGCTCCTGGTGATGCGATGAGATCAATAATATTTTCCCTGACACTTTTATGAGAATCAATTAATCTGTTATAGTACGGAATTCCGCCAAATACACTGAAAAGTCTGATTTTATCTTCATCAGAAAAGTCAGAGTAAAACAATGCGGAATCGTAATAATCCATTGGTTTCAGATTGATGGTAAGATCGATTCTGCCATACAGCGGATTTTGTTTTGCCAGAAGCGCTTTCATGGTATCGACATAGGAGCCGCAAATAATAAATTTTATGTTAGAAGTATCTTTATAGCTATCGATGACAGATTGAAGAACACTGTCAAGTCCTTTTGCGTTTTCGCGCAGATAGGGATATTCATCTAAAACAAATATCAGAGATTCCTGTTCTGATTTTTTAAATAAAAACCGCAATAGATGTTCCATATCTTCAAATGCCGGTTTGGGAAAATCAAATGCTTCACCTATCAATTCTGCCAGACTATCGACATTATTCTGTTCAGTGGTTTGCTTACACTCATAGTAAATACTTTTTATGTCTGCTTCTTTTAGAACCTGCTTGATCAGTTCGCTTTTCCCGATACGTCTTCGCCCATAGATCAGGGAAATCATCTGACCATGCGAATGAAACATCGAATTCAGCTTTTTACGTTCTGTTTCTCTTCCATAGAACATGCGTTACCTCCAATAGCTTGGTGAAAAATTAATATACTATAATTAAGTATAATAAGTATATACAAGGTTGTCAAATTTTATTCGGCTACGACCGAGTCAGTCGCGACCGAATAAAAAACATGCAATAAAGGCACTTGTTATCATTCAAAAAGAAGAGTATGTAGTATGCTAAGAAAATAAATAGTGACTCACTAATTTACTAATATCTTCCGAAATATAAGTAGATTCGCTAACATAAGCATATCAAAAAAGATAACTCCTGTCGTTGCAGGCAGTGAGTGAGAAACAGATCAGGAGGTATATACAATGTTAAACGAATCAGTGATCAAATTATTAAAAAGTGGTATGTGGGATCTTGCAACCTGCGCAGACGGTGAGCCGAATGTAGTACCGGTCGCATTCAAAGATGTTACCGAGGATGGCAAGCTGGTTGTGGGAGATGTATTCCTTGAGACAACGTTACAGAATATCAAAGCGAACGATGGAAAAATTGCGATCTCTGTATACGATGCACAGAATCTGGAGGGCTATCAGATCAAAGGAACCGCAGAATACGTGACAGAAGGAGCCATTGTAGATACGTTCAAAGCAATGGTAGAAGAGATGTTTAAGGGTGCAGCTACTGCAAAGGGAGCACTGATCATCACACCTTCCAAAGTGATCGTTACCACACCGGGGGCAGACAATAAGAAAGAACTTTAATTTAGTTTTGTTTTTGAAAGTCAAAATACTGCTGGTCAGATATTCAACAGTACAAATATCCAATATTTGAAATGGCAGGAATAATTTTACAAGGAAAGTTACTAATAAATTTCATAGTAACTTCAAAAATACACACCTTCAGGCTATAATAAGTGCAAACAAGTCAATATAATTGTACGATTGACGAATATTGCTCATGAACTTTTTTGTTTGTGATATGAAAAAACGATAGCTTGAAGGTGATTTTTTATGGCAAAATACAAGAAAAAATTAGAGGATGATATCCGCTGTCCCTTAGAATATGGACTGGCAATCTTTGGCGGCAAATGGAAGTCACGGATCATCTGTGTGCTGTCTGCCAATGAACGGCTGCGTTACAGTGAACTGCGAAAAGAAATGTACAATATTACAGATGCGGTGCTGGCAGCGACATTAAAAGATCTGATGGAAGATGGGATTATTGACCGGAAATCCTATGATGAGATTCCGCCGCGTGTGGAATATTCATTGACGGAAAAAGGAACATCCGTTGTTCCAATCCTGCAGAGTATCTGTCAGTGGTCAGATGTATTTTATAAGGAAGACAATGCAAACGAAATGGTGCAGTGTCAGAAATGTGACCACCACAGATAATACAATACAGAGAATAAAAATGCAGAGACGTAGAGAAGGAGATTAGAATAGAACATGCTTACATATACAGAAGAAAAGAAGTTTACGAAGGAACAGGTGCAGCAGCTATTTTTGTCTGTAAACTGGGTTTCAGGAAATTATCCGGAACGTTTATACAAGGCACTTATGAATTCCTCAACGGTACTGACCGTCTGGGATGAGGAAAGACTTGTCGGTCTGGCAAGAGTGCTGGATGACACGGCAATGCTGGCCCAGATCCATTATGTGCTTGTGCACCCGGAGTATCAGGGTCTGGGCATCGCCGGCAAAATGATCGAATATATCAAGGAAAAATACAAAGATTTCATGTATATCGAAGGAATGCCGGAGGATAAAAATAATGTGCTATTCTATGTAAAACATGGATTTTCCGTTATGGAAAATGGTGCAGCGATTCAGATCTGCAACTACCATAATATGAAATAATGGAAATCCTGGTAATGGTGTGTTTGATCGCTGAGAAAAAATAGCCAGAGCCCCTTTATTGTAGTCTGTGGTAAAATACACACTGCTTACCATTGCGTTGCTAATTATTTATTTAATCTGGTTGGCATGTTATCCTTGTTTTATGTTATACTGTTTATATATAATAAGAAATGAAATAAATGGTGATCAGAAAATGAAAGTAGATGAAATCATAGAAGAAACAGCAAAAATGTGTAGAAGTTTTCATGCAAAAGAAGTAATTTTGTATGGTTCAAGGGCAAAAGGAACGGCCAGGGAAAGAAGTGACATCGATATCGCTGTGTCAGGAGCAGAGGATTTTGATCTTCTGGCTGAAAAAGTGGAAGATCTTCCGACCCTTTACAGTGTAGATTTATTAAATATGGATACTTGCAGAAATCAGTTATTGTTGGAGGACATCAGACAGTATGGACGAAAAATTTAGCAGACGTTTTTTATCTTTTTGCAACTCATTAGATGCGCTGGCAGAAGCAAGGAAGAGAGATCTGTCCGATTCCTTTGTCCTGAGTGGAACCAGTGCAAAATTCAGCATCACATTCGATCTGGCATGGAAAGTGATGAAAGATATACTGGTGCAGTATTATGCAATTACGGGATTTGTGGCAGGCTCACCGAGAGAAGTGCTCAGAGAATCTTTTAAGGCAAATCTGATTTCGGACGAAACATGGATGAAAATGCTGAGAGTAAGAAATGAACTGGCACATGATTATGACGGCGAGATAGTAGAAGAGCATTGTGCTGCCATTATAGGGACATATATCGATTTGTTCTATGAGTTCGAAAATACAGTAAAAGAACTGCTGGTATGAAATTCTTGTTTATCTTGTTGTTGGCTAAAATTTAATTTTTAATACGAAAACGGAGAATCCTGTCGGGACGCTAGACGTTCACTACCCTCGTTTTGCTTCGGTTTTATCGCGCTCGCTCTCACGCCTGAAAAAGAGGTCGTTCCCACTCGCGCAAAACTCGCAAAACTCAGTCGTGTCA
>JALESO010000032.1 GCA_022781925.1 Lachnospiraceae bacterium | reverse complement strand
CCTGGAGCAGCATCTTGTAAGAGGCCAGGTGCTGGATAAATATTTACTTCACGTAGACGAGAATATGTAATGGGGGTGTAACTGAATGTATCGTTCACATGTGTTAGTCTGTGGAGGAACCGGATGTACTTCTTCCGGAAGTCAGCAGATTATTCAGACTTTAAAAGAGGAATTAAAGAAAAATAGATTACAAAATGAAGTAGCGGTTGTTAAAACAGGATGCCATGGTCTGTGTGCAGAAGGACCGGTTATGATTGTTTATCCGGAGGCAGTCTTTTATTCCAAAGTACGTCCGGAGGATGTTGAGGAGATTGTTTCCGAGCATTTATTAAAAGGTCGTATCGTGGAACGTCTCGTATACCATGAGGCTCAGGCGCCGGAAGGAATCAAATCCTTAAATGAGACAACTTTCTATAAAAAACAGCACAGAATCGCATTGAGAAACTGTGGTGTCATCAATCCGGAAAGCATTGATGAATATATTGGAACCGGCGGCTATGAAGCACTTGGAAAAGTTCTGACGGAGATGACTCCGGATGAGGTTATCCAGACCATTTTAGACAGTGGTTTAAGAGGACGTGGTGGTGCAGGATTCCCGACTGGTCTGAAATGGAGATTTGCTTCCGGAAACCGTGGAAATGTGCAGAAATATGTCTGTTGTAATGCCGATGAGGGAGATCCGGGTGCATTTATGGATCGTTCTGTTCTGGAAGGTGATCCACATGTTGTACTTGAGGCTATGGCTATTGCGGGCTATGCTATCGGTGCAGATCAGGGTTACATTTATGTGCGTGCAGAGTATCCGATCGCGGTAGAACGTCTGCAGATTGCCATTAACCAGGCAAGAGAATACGGACTGCTTGGCAAAAATATTTTTGAGAGTGGATTTGATTTTGACATCGAACTTCGTCTCGGTGCGGGTGCGTTTGTCTGTGGCGAGGAGACCGCACTGATGACATCCATCGAAGGAAACCGTGGCGAGCCGCGTCCGAGACCGCCATTTCCGGCTGTTAAGGGATTGTTTGCGAGCCCGACCATTTTAAATAACGTTGAGACATGGGCTAATATCCCGCAGATTATCATCAACGGACCAAAGTGGTTTGCTTCCATGGGTACAGAAAAATCCAAAGGAACAAAAGTATTTGCACTTGGTGGAAAAATCAATAATACCGGACTGGTAGAAATCCCGATGGGAACGACATTGCGTACCGTTATTGAAGATATCGGCGGTGGTATTCCAAATGGCAAGAAATTTAAAGCAGCTCAGACCGGTGGACCATCCGGCGGATGTATCCCTGCAGAGCATTTTGATATTCCAATCGACTACGATAACCTGATCAGCATTGGTTCAATGATGGGATCCGGCGGTCTGATCGTTATGGATGAAGATACCTGTATGGTAGATATTGCAAAATTCTTCCTGCAGTTTACCGTAGATGAATCATGTGGTAAATGTACGCCATGTCGTGTCGGAACGAAACGTCTGCTGGAGTTATTAGAGAAGATTACAGACGGACGAGGAACCTTAGAGGACATCGATAAGATGGAAGAGCTGTGCTACTACATCAAAGACAATGCACTCTGTGGTCTGGGACAGACTGCACCGAATCCGGTTCTCTCTACCCTTCGTTACTTCCGTGACGAATATATTGAGCATGTCGTAAACAAGAGATGTCCGGCTGGCGTATGTAAGAAA
Source organism: Lachnospiraceae bacterium (assembly GCA_022781925.1). Lineage (GTDB taxonomy): Bacteria > Bacillota > Clostridia > Lachnospirales > Lachnospiraceae > Eubacterium_I. Next base: position 91,748 of record JALESO010000032.1, on the reverse strand, counting down.
CTCATTACATATAAGATTGATCCTGTGAAATGTAAAGGTTGTACATTATGTGCACGTAACTGTCCGGTAGATGCTATCGAAGGTCAGGTAAAAGTGGCACACAGCATTGACACAAGTAAATGTGTGAAATGTGGAACCTGTATCGATAAGTGTCGTTTTGGCGCTATTTATAAAGAGTAACGGAGGAATCAATCATGGAAAATATTACAATTAAAATAAACGGAAGAGAGGTATCCGCACCGCAGGGTTCCACGATTCTTGAGGCGGCTCGCCTTGCACAGATTGAAATCCCGACGTTATGTTACCTCAAGGAGATCAACGAGATCGGTGCCTGTCGTATGTGTGTCGTTGAAGTAAAAGGAGCCCGCAGCCTGGTGACAGCCTGCGTATATCCGATTAATGAGGGTATGGAAGTATGGACCAACACACCGAAGGTCATCGAGTCCAGAAGAAAGACATTGCAGCTTCTGTTATCCAATCACGACCGCAAATGTCTGTCCTGCGTCCGCAGCGGAAACTGTGAACTTCAGACATTATGCCGTGAGTACAAAGTAGATGATGAAGCTTACTATGATGGTGAGCGTAATAAATATGAATTGGATACCAGTGCAGCCCATATGGTGAGAGATAATAACAAATGTATTTTGTGCAGACGGTGCAGTGCAGTTTGCGAAAAAGTACAGGGTGTGGGTGTCATCGGCGCAAATGAGCGTGGATTCAAGACTTATATCGGAACTGCATTCGATATGGATCTGGGTGATACAAGCTGCGTATCCTGTGGACAATGCATCGCAGTATGTCCGACAGGTGCACTATATGAGAAAGATAATACGGAAGAAGTATTTGCAGCCATTGCTGATCCGGAGAAATATGTGATAGTTCAGTGCGCACCGGCAGTCCGTGCAGGACTCGGGGAAGCATTTGGCATGCCGATCGGTACTGATGTAGAAGGTAAACTGGCAGCAGCACTGCGCAGACTTGGCTTTGATAAAGTATTTGATACCACATTCTCTGCCGATCTTACCATTATGGAAGAAGCGCATGAATTCCTGGATCGTGTACAGAATGGTGGCGTATTACCGCTGATCACTTCCTGTTCTCCGGGTTGGATTAAATACTGCGAGCACTATTTCCCGGAAATGACAGAGAATTTATCTTCCTGTAAATCTCCGCAGCAGATGTTTGGTGCCATTGCCAAATCCTATTATGCAGAGAAAATGAGAATCCCGAAAGAAAAAATGGTGGTTGTCAGCGTTATGCCTTGTACTGCAAAGAAATTTGAAATCGGTAGAGAGGATGAGAACGGTGCAGGTGTTCCGGATGTAGATATCGCTATCACAACAAGAGAGCTTGGCCGCATGATCGAACGTGCAAGTATCCGTTTTACAGATCTTCCGGACGAAGAATTCGATATGCCGTTGGGTCTTGGAACCGGAGCAGCAGTCATTTTTGGCGCAACCGGTGGTGTTATGGAAGCAGCTCTTCGTACTGCAGTAGAAAAACTGACCGGCGAAGAACTTGCAAAACTTGATTTTACGGATGTACGTGGTATCGAGGGAATCAAAGAGGCTGTTTACAATGTAGCAGGTATGGATGTGAAAGTTGCGGTTGTTTCCGGATTGAAAAATGCAAAAGAATTGTTGAAGAAAGTAAAATCCGGTGAGGCAGAGTATCATTTTATTGAAATTATGGGCTGTCCTGGCGGATGTGTCAATGGTGGCGGTCAGCCGCAGCAGCCGGGATATGTACGCAATACCGTGGATATTCGTGCAAAGCGTGCAGAAGTACTTTATAACCTGGATAAAAAGAACAAAATCCGTAAATCACATGAGAATCCGGCAATCATTGAATTATATGATACGTATCTGGGTGAACCGGGCAGCCATAAAGCACATGAGCTGTTACATACCACTTATGTAAAACGTACCGTAAATAAATAGATTTAATAATGATTTATATCTCTTTTATGAGAGGATACGAATGTTTATAAAAGGAGTCGTTGCATTTGCAGCGGCTCTTTTTTTACTATGAAAAAAGAAATGATAGAAGTACATTGAGAAAGGATACAATAATTATAAGAAAAAATTAAAAGATAAAATGTCATATTTGTGCTAAAATGATTCGAGAAGTATTGAAGGAGAGTTTTTTATGAATTTATTTTCAGCTGCATTTATTATATTTATAATTGCTTTGTTAGTACTGTATTATACTATATTTCGAAAGAAACAGTGGGTCTGCCTGCTTCTGTTCAGCATTGCATTTTATGCTTATTCGGGTATTTCCAATTTGATTTTTATGGCAGTTACCGGAGTGAGTGTTTTTGTGGGTGGCATATGGCTGATGCGATTTTCTGACCAGTATCATAAAATCCGAAAAGACAAAAGCATTGACAGAGCCAGAAGAAAGGAAATAAAAGCTGCATTTGATAAGAAACGGAGAATGATTCTCTGGACAATCATTGTTATTAATTTTGGAATGTTGGCAGTATTGAAATATCTGCATCCTTTTTTTGAAGGTTTTCTAATACCGTTGGGCATTTCTTTTTATATGTTTATTTCCATAGGATATCTGGTAGACATTTATTTTGAAAAATATGAAGCGGAAAAGAATCCTTTTCGTTTTTTGCTGTTTGTTTCATTTTTTCCGCAACTGATTCAGGGACCGATCAATCGGTATGACCAGATGAAAGAGCAGTTGTATGGCAGACACACGCTGGATTGGTATCGTTGCAAAAGAGCGTTGATCTTAATTCTGTTTGGATTATTAAAAAAATATACAATTGCAAATCTGCTGGTTCATGAAATTGCAAATATTTTGGATGCACCTACGGAAAAAACACCGGGTTCTGCAATCGTATTTGCAATCTTATTGTATTCTGCACAGCAATATGCGGATTTTTCCGGTGGCATCGATATCGTTATGGGTGTTGCTGAATTGTTTGGAATTAAAATGATGCCAAACTTCAGGCAGCCGTATTTTTCCGTTTCATTGGGAGATTTCTGGCGGAGATGGCATATTTCTCTCGGTGCATGGATGAGAGATTATGTATTCTATCCGTTTGCACTTACGGCACCTATGCAAAAATTTGGAAAATGGGCGAAAAAGCATCTGAATGTTCATTTTGGGCGTGTACTTCCGGCATCTATTGCGAATATTTTGGTATTTTTCCTTGTTGGTATCTGGCATGGTTCCCAATGGCATTTTATTTTCTGGGGACTTTATAATGGTATTGTAATTGCTGTTTCGGATATCTGTGCACCGTTGTTTGCAAAAATAACAGAAAGATTGCACATTAATGTAAAAAGTAAGGCGTTTTATCTGTTCCGGATAATCCGTACTTTTATAATTGTAAATATAGGATGGTACTTTGACCGGATTTATGACATCAGAGACTGTTTTCTGTGTATGAAAAACACAATTTTCAATTTTCAGATGAGCCAATTGGATGAATTTCTGGGACCGATACTGAAAATAATGCCAACGAAAGCGTATGTCATCGTGACTGTGGCATTGTGTATTGTCTTTGCTGACAGTGTTATAAAAGAAAGAGGAAAGGATGCCATCACGCTATTGGATAATCGACCGTTGGTATTGCGCTGGCTGCTTTATTTTGGAATGATTTTCATGATTTTAGAATCGTTTAATTTTGCAGTTGACGCAGGAGGTTTTATGTATGCGAATTATTAAGGGTATAAAAGTGATATTATTTGTCATTCTGTTCATATTGATGAATTTGTTGCTGAGTTATTTTCTTGTGAAAGCAAATGGCCCAAGTGAAGTTATGTGGAAGGATTTCCGTAAAACAGAAAAAATAGATACGGTATATTTAGGTTCTTCGTTTTCACAGATGACATTTAATCCATATATTATAGATGAAAATACCGGATGGAATTCTTTTAATATGGGAACGCCGGGGCAGCCATTGGATCAGACCAAAGAAGCATTAACGGCAGCCATTCAGGAAAAACATATAAAAAGAGCGGTACTGATCTTCGGAATCCCATCTCTGGAGCTGACGCAGAATGCAAATGCAAGAGCTACTTTCGCAAGAGCAAGAAACTATGGGTGCTCATTGTTGGAAAAACTGAGACTGGATTGGAATTATGTAACAAACAGTGAAAATTTCAATACAGAAGCGTCATTGACATATTTTTTCCCGTGGGTCTATAATGGAGTTGATTTTGAACCGAAAAAGATTGCAGAAAATCTGAAAATCAGGAAAGAAAGCAAAGATGCGAATGCCAGTTCAAAAAAAGTGGCTGGATATATGGAATATATCGGAAAGGGATATGCGTATTCCAGTGGTGTTTTAGATTACAATACTGCTGCTGAAAATAATACGAAAAAGGCTTATTCAGGAAAAATTTCTGATAAGGCTTATAAGGAATTAGAGGCTATGTGCAAACTCTGTCAGGAAAATGGAGTAGATCTTATGGTTGTGAATACGCCAAAAGCACCGTATGATATTGCTGCATATGGTGCAGACGATTATTTTGCGATCAACCATAAAATTACTGGTATATGCAGTAAGTACGGTGCTGATTATTATGATTTTAATCTGGTAAAACCGGATCTGTTTTCCATTTGTCCGGAGTATCTGTCAAATTTTGAACATTTAAATAAAACCGGTTCGGAGGTTTTTTGTAATGCTTTTTCAAAATTTGTATTAAGCCGTGAGGCGGGAGAGGATATGTCTCAATATTTTTACAGTGAGGATGCTTATATGGAATCTGTCAAAGATATTGTAGCATCCTATCTTCCGGGATATGATAATAGATAGAAAAAAGAGGAAACAAAATGACGAATGTATTAGAATGGCTGGAACATATGGAAGGACAGGCTGGAGAAAAAATTGCAGTTGCAGATCCGAAAGAAAAATATTCCTTTACGCAGTTAAAAACGTATGCACAAAAAAGTGGAACATATCTGCGAAAATGGATGACAGGAACATTTCCGGTAGCAATTTATATGGAAAAAAGCTGTGCCACATTAAGTATTATGCTTGGAGCTGTATATGCAGGATGTCCGTATTGTCTGTTAGATCTGCGTCAGCCGGATGTGAGACTGCGTCAGATTCTGAAGGTGCTGCGGCCGGAAGTGATTGTTACAAAGGAAGAAAATCTGGAAAAAATCAGAAACTGCGTAGGTGAAATGGGCGGTGATGTCCGGAACACAACAATTTTGTTAGCAGAAAATTGTCTGAACGAAATGGAAATTGATCAGAAACTTTTGAAACAGATAAGAAAAAAGCATACGGATCGGAATCCTTTGTATATTAATTTTACAAGTGGAAGTACAGGTTTACCAAAGGGAGTCGCGGTCAGTCACAGAGCGGTGATTGATTTTATCCGGATTTATGCGGATACGTTTGATATTACCAAGGAAGATATTATAGGAAATCAGGCACCGTTTGATTTTGATGTTTCTGTAAAGGATATTTATACCGGTCTTTTGACCGGTGCCAAAGTACAGATCATTCCGAGAGAATATTTCAGTGATCCTACTACGTTGATGGATTATATGGCTGACAGTAAGATGACAGTGCTTACCTGGGCGGTCAGCGCGATGTGTTTTGTATCTGTTATGAATGGATTTGATTATCGGACACCGGACACTGTCCGAAAGGTTCTTTTCAGTGGAGAAGTGCTTCCGGTAAAACATTACAGAGTATGGAAAAAGTATTTGCCGCAGGCGATGTTTGTAAATCTGTACGGACCAACTGAAGTTACATGCAACTGCACGTATTATGTGCTGGATCCGGCAGATAAATATGAACTTACAGATGTGATACCTATTGGAAAATCTTTTCCGAATGAACGGGTCTTTCTTTTGGATGAGGCAGATCAGGAAGTAACGGAAGCAGGAATGAACGGGGAAATCTGTGTCAGCAGTTCAGAACTGGCTTTGGGGTATTATAATGCACCGGATAAAACGGCGCAGGTATTTGTACAGAACCCATTGAATCACCTGTATGATGAACGGATTTACAGAACCGGTGATCTGGCAAAATATGATGCAGAGGGAAATCTTGTATACATTTCCAGAAAAGATTTTCAAATCAAACATCTGGGGCACAGAATCGAACTTGGTGAAATTGAAGTGGCGGCCAATGCAGTAAATGGGATCAGCAGATCCTGCTGCATTTATGAAGCTGAAAAAGAGCGCTTGTTGCTTTTTTATACCGGAGAATGCGAAAAACGGCAGCTCATAAAACTATTACGTGGTGCATTGCCGCCTTATATGATTCCCAATATGGCTTTGCGGCTTGCGGAAATGCCAATGACCAAGAATGGAAAGATTGACAGAAATAAATTAATGAAGTTGTACGAGGAGAGTTTACATGCAAGACATTTTAAAAAGTAATACGCCGGCATTTGTGTTTGATACGGCAGCTCTGAAGAAGCGGGTTGCACAAATCAAAGAGATTGTCGGGGAAACAGTATCACTTTGTTATTCGATGAAAGCAAATCCGTTTTTTGTACCGGCCATGATAACGTGTGTGGATAAATTAGAGGTCTGCAGCCCGGGAGAACTTACAATCTGTAAAAAGCTTGGGGTAGATGCATCCAGAATTATTTATTCCGGTGTCAACAAAGAAATCCCGGATATCAAAGAAGCCTATGAATATGGAGTGGGTACATTTACAGCGGAATCTGTCCGTCAGGCAGATCTGATCCAACAGGTCGTTGAAACAGCAGCTGTTGGTGAGAAGGCAGAAGTAATTCTTCGACTGAATTCCGGTTCCCAGTTCGGAATGTCCAAAGAGGATTTGCTTACGATTCTGCAGTGCAGAGAAAGCAAATACACAAGTTTGAATTTTACAGGAATACATTATTTTGTCGGTACACAACGAAAACGGGCCAAAAGAAAGATAAAAGAACTTCAGATGCTGCTGGAATTATTTGAAGAGATTCAAAATAAATATGGTCTGAAATTAAAAAAACTGGAATATGGACCGGGTTTTGCGGTTCCGTATTTTGAGGATGATGATTTTGAAGATACTTTGTATCCTGTGAAAGAGTTGAAAGATACCTTAAAACAGGTGGCACAACAAGTAGATCTGACGATTGAGATGGGGCGGTTTTTCACAGCCGAATGTGGAACATATTATACAAATGTTGCCGATTTGAAAACCGTGGGAAATGCACATTATTGCATTCTGGATGGTGGAATGAACCATCTGACTTATTTAGGGCAGATGATAGGGATGAAGACTCCAATCATAAAACATCATAAGAACACATCAAAACAGGATGAAAGGCCGGAAAAGAAAACATGGTGTCTTTGCGGAAGTCTGTGTACGACATCAGATATTCTCTGCAGAGAGGTGGAATTGAATCATTTGGAAATCGGTGATACACTAATTTTTGAAAATGTCGGTGCATATTCTGTGACAGAAGGAATATATCTGTTTTTGAGCCGGGCATTGCCTAAGGTTTATCTGAAAGATGAAAATGGGTACCTTACGCTGGTGAGAGATGCAATGGAAACAAGTGATATAAATATCTAGGATGTACTCCCGAAATCTTTCTAAATAAAGTATTAAAAAGATTCTGAGAATAAATGAAGTAGAAAAAGGAGATTTTGCAACATGGAAGAATTATTGGAACTGTTAAATGACATTAAAGAAGATGTGGATTTTGAAAATGAGAAGGCACTGGTAGATGATCACATTTTAGATTCATTTGATATTCTGCAAATTATCAGTGATATCAGTGATGAGTTTGATATCGTGATTCCGGCAGCTTATGTAAAACCGGAAAATTTCAACAGTGCTGAGGCACTCTGGAAAATGATTCAGGAATTGCAGGATTAATACTTTGCGAAACGGCTGGAAATAGTGAAAAAGGAATGTGCGATCAAAGATGGTACGTTCCTTTTTTCTTATAAAAAATAGCTTTTCTGAGACTTCATTTCACTGGTGATTAATGGTAAAATAAATCCATGGAGGGGGAATCAGAATATGAATGTAATTAATTTTCAGGATGCGAACTGTGCGCATTGTTATAAATGCTTAAGAAACTGCGATGTCAAGGCCATCCGTATCAAGCAGGGGCAGGCGCAGATCGTTACGGATATGTGCATTTACTGTGGTCATTGCATGGAGATCTGTCCGCAGGAGGCAAAGACTTTCGACAGTGATCTGGCATATGTAAAAAGCCTGCTGTACAAAAAGGAACGTGTGGTGGTTTCACTGGATCCGTCCTACCGGGGACTTCTGGATTACGAAGATTCCGGGCAGATCGTGGATGCACTGCTGAAACTCGGTTTTTCCCAGGTGCGCGAGACGGCAGAGGGGGCTGCCATTATCACACGGGAGTATGTGCGCCTGATGAACGAGGGAGAGATGGATAATATCATCGTCACCAGCTGTCCCGCCATCGTATATCTGGTGGAAAAACATTATCCAATGCTGATCCCGTATCTGGCACCGGTGGTTTCCCCGATGATCGCTCATGGACGCTGGATCAAGGATCGCATGGGGCAGCATACGAAAGTCGTCTTTATCGGTCCCTGCGTGGCAAAAAAGATGGAGGCGGAAGCAGATACCAGAACCCGTGGATGCGTGGACGCTGTTATCGAGTTTAACGAATTGCAGAAATGGTTGGAGGAAGAGGGCATTGATCTGAAACACTGCGAATCCCGTCCTTTTGCTAATCAGGACCCGATGGTGAACCAGCTTTATCCAATTACCAACGGTATCATCCGGGCGGTGGATGTCTGTGGTGCACCGGGAACGTATAAAAAGCTGATGGTCAGCAGTATCAAGAGCTGCCGCGAGTTTCTGCACAGTATGAAGCGAGGCTACATCGATCACTGTTTTGTGGAACTGAATCTGTGCGCCGGTGGCTGTGTCAACGGACCGGGTGTGGACAAACGCCGTGGTTTCCGGTTTAAGGCAACCATGAGTATCGAGAATAATGCCTTGTTGGCAGCACCGCCTGCGTATATCACACTGCCAAAGGCGGAACTGGAGCGCGCTTATGTGCCACGGCAGGTGGTGGACAAGATGCCGACAGAGGCAGAGATCAAAGAGATTTTAAAAACCATCGGAAAGAGCAACAGCACCACGGAGTTCAACTGCGGAGCCTGTGGTTATATGACCTGCCGGGAAAAAGCCATTGCGATCTATCAGGGAAAAGCGGAAGCAGCCATGTGTCTGATCCGTTCTTATGAAAATGCCCGCTCCCAGGCAAATGTCGTTATGGAGACCACCCCGAATCTGATCTTTATCTTTGACAAGGAGCTGCGGATCAAAGAATTTAACCGCCGGGCGGAGGAAGTGTTTCATACGTCCCGCCAGGAAGCGTTGAAGATGTATCTGTTTGAACTGATCGATACAAAAGATTTTGAGGAAGTGTACCATACCCATGAGAACAAACTGAGGGTGAAACGGAAATGGGAGCAGTACAATATGACGGTACTGGAGACCATTGTATACATTCCGAGTTCTGACCGGGTGCTGGCCATCATTGAGGATGTGTCCGCGGAGGAAAAACAGGCGGAGCGTATGCTGGAGCAGAAGCTGAATACCGTAAAACTGGCACAGACTGTTATTGAGAAGCAGATGACTACGGCGCAGGAGATTGCAGGTCTGCTGGGAGAGACGACGGCAGAGACGAAAGCGATTCTGACGAAGCTGCGTGACACATTGCTGGAAAGCTAAAGGGGGCGTGGAAATATGAAACAGTTCGCAATTGATATGGCATATAAAAGCCTGAACCACTACGGAGAAGAACTGTGTGGAGATAAAGTAGAGATCGTGGATAAAGAAGATTCCCGGATCCTGATCCTGGCAGACGGCATGGGAAGTGGGATTCGTGCCAATATCCTGGCGACACTGACCTCCAAGATTATTGCCACCATGATGTACAACGATATGAGCATTGACGAGGTTGTCTCTACGATCGCCAAGACGCTGCCATTGTCTTCGGTAAACGGAGTGGCGTATTCCACCTTCAGCATTATCCAGGTCTACCACACCGGAGAGATTTATGTGGCGGAGTATGATAATCCGGAATGTATTCTGATCCGTCAGGGAAAATTGAAAGCACTTCCTTTTTCCTACCGGAAGATTGAGGGTAAAAAAATCCGGGAATGTCGGTTTCAGACGGTACCGGGTGATGCACTGGCAATCATGAGTGACGGCTGTCTGTACTGCGGCACCGGGGATATCATGAATTACCGCTGGGACTGGAATGCACTGGCAAACTGCGGAGAATCCTGTGCGGAAAAAACGCGGACAGCAGCCCAGATGGCAGATATGATGAACCGTGCCTGCGCGGATCTGTATGGCGGCATGTGCAGTGATGATACCACCATTGCGGTAGCCCGGATCATGGAGGAAGAAATCGTGAATATTCTGACCGGACCGCCGCAGAGCAAAGCGGACGATGCCCGTATGGTACGAGATTTTATGAAACAGGAAGGCATCAAGATCGTGTCCGGTGGCATTACCAGCCAGATCGTGGCACGGGAGCTTGGCACCCGTCTCATCACATCTGTGGGTGTGCTGGATCCGGAGATTCCGCCTACGGCTAAGATCGAGGGCATTGACCTGGTAACGGAAGGCGTCCTGACGCTGAACAAAGCCATCGATCTGCTGGAACGGTATCAGAAGGATGATGTGTCGGAAGAATTTTTCGAAGAATTAAGCCGGGACAACGGCGCCACCAGGCTGGCCTGTTATCTGATGGAAAACTGTACCACGGTGAATCTCTTTATCGGAAAAGCCATCAATAAAGATTACACCACAAAGGAACTGCCCTTTGAAATTTCTGTCAGACAGAATCTGATCAAACGGCTGCAGGCGGTGCTGACTGCCATGCATCGGACGGTACATATGTATTACTATTGAAAAAAGAAAGCAAGGTGTGGTATACTTATTCAGTTCATGACCACGGAACAAATGTTCAGTGGTAAAAAATAAAAGAATAGATAAGGATAAACATATGCAGATAGAACATTTTATTAATCAGATTGATCTGACCCTGGATCCACCGGCAGAGGAGCCACTGCGTCAGTATTACTTTATAGCAAAGGCACGTACCCTGGTGGCTCGGATGGAGAAGGAAGCAGGCAGAAAGATGACGTTCTGCGTCAATACCTTCGGCTGTCAGATGAACGCCCGCGACTCCGAGAAATTATGTGGTATTTTAAATGCCATCGGATATCAGGAGTCTGAGTCCGAGGATGCGGATTTTGTTATTTACAATACCTGTACGGTCCGTGAGAATGCGAACAATAAAGTCTACGGACGTCTTGGTTACCTGCACGGATATAAGAAGAAAAATCCGCACATGATGATCGCACTCTGCGGATGCATGATGCAGGAAGAAAAAGTGGTTGAGAAGATCAAACAGAGCTACCGTTTTGTGGATCTGATCTTTGGTACACATAATATTTTCAAATTTGCGGAATTGCTGGTGCAGTCCATCGAAAACAAGAAGATGGTTGTAGATGTCTGGGAAAACACAGATCAGATCGTGGAGCAGCTGCCAAATGAGCGTAAATTTCGTTTCAAGAGCGGTGTCAACATTATGTTTGGCTGCAACAATTTCTGCAGCTACTGTATCGTACCGTATGTAAGAGGCCGGGAGCGGAGCAGAGAGCCGCGTGAGATCATCCGTGAGATCGAAAACTTTGTGGCAGACGGCGTGGTGGAAGTCATGCTGCTGGGACAGAATGTAAATTCCTATGGAAAGAATCTGGATCAGCCGATTACTTTTGCACAGCTTTTAGAGCAGATCGAGCAGATCGAGGGACTGGAGCGGATCCGTTTTATGACCTCCCATCCGAAGGATCTGTCCGACGAACTGATCGCTGTCATGGCAAAATCAAAGAAAATCTGCCGACACCTGCACTTACCGCTGCAGTCCGGCAGCAGCCGTCTGTTAAAGATCATGAACCGCCATTATGACAAGGAGCAGTATCTGACACTGGTGGACAAGATCCGTGCAGCGATCCCGGATATTGCACTGACGACAGATATCATTGTCGGTTTCCCGGGAGAGACGGAAGAAGATTTTGAAGAGACGATGGATGTAGTGAGAAAAGTACGTTACGACAGTGCATTTACTTTTATTTATTCCAAACGTACCGGTACTCCGGCGGCGAAGATGGAAGACCAGGTACCGGAGGATGTGGTAAAAGCACGGTTTGACCGTCTCTTAAAAGAAGTACAGGAGATCGCGGCAGAGAAGTCTGCGGTGCTGACCGGTCAGGTACAGGATGTGCTGGTGGAGAGCGTCAACCATCAGGATGACAGTCTGTTGACCGGACGCCTCGGTAACAACAGCGTCGTACATTTCCCGGGAGGAAAGGAACTGATCGGACAGATCATCCCGGTCCGCCTGGATGAATGTAAAGGGTTCTATTATATTGGAAGCAGGGTATAAGCATGGACAAAAAAATCGGTAAAAAAGAGATTTTATTACTGGTCATTATTTTTGTGGCAGCAGTGATCGGATACTTTGTGTTTCAGAAGCTGCAGAGTACACCCGGCGGACAGGTAAAAGTGACGGTGGATGGAGCGGTGTATGGCACCTATGATCTGAATCCGACAGGCGGAAAAGCACAGAAGATTGAGATCAGGGGTCAGGATGGTACCGTGACAAATACCCTTGTGATCGAGGACGGAAAAGCGGATATGATCTCTGCAGACTGTCCGGATAAACTCTGTGTAAATCAGCATGCGATCTCTTCAAACGGAGAGACCATCGTGTGTCTGCCAAATAAAGTCGTTGTGGAAGTGGAAGACGGGGAAGAAGCCCAGTTTGACACCCAGACGAAATAACAGAACGAAGAAAAAGAAAAGAGAGACCGTTCAGAAAGCAGATTTGTGGTGGAACTTATGGAATAAGGAATATAGAAGAGAGAAGCAGATCTGAAAACGAAATGTCTCTAAAATGGAGTTTTTGATGTATTCATATATAAAAGGAACTTTGGAAGAGGTCAGTGAAGATCTGATCGTTGTGGAAAACAATGGAATCGGATATAATATCCGGATTTCTGCCAGAATGCTGGATGCACTTCCGGCCAGAGGGGAACAGGTCAAAATCTATACATATCTGTATGTAAAAGAAGATGCATTTTCCCTGTTTGGCTTTCCCGGCAGAGATGAACTTGAGATGTTCAAACTGCTGATCAATGTCAGCGGCATTGGTCCCAAGGGTGGTCTTGCCGTATTATCTGTACTTTCTGCCAATGATCTTCGGTTTGCCATTGTGGCAGAGGATGTCAAGACGATATCCAAAGCACCGGGTGTCGGAAGCAAGACGGCGAAACGGCTGATCATCGAGCTGAAGGATAAGATTGATCTGGAGGCTGCGATTGAAAGCGGATTTGAGGAAGCTGAAGCTGTCAGTGCTTCTGCCGGAAGCAACAACCGGATCCGAAAAGAAGCATCCGATGCACTGGTTGCATTGGGATACAGTGCCACAGAAGCATCAAAAGTGCTTTCCGGTATTGAGATTACAGAGGACAGTGATGTGGAGGGCGTGCTGAAGGCAGCACTGAAAAATATGGCCTTATTATAGAAATGTTAATGACATTTCTGAACGGTATAAGACCGTGACATAATTGGAAACAAATGGATAGTTGAAGCGAGGAAGTTCATGGAAAAACGAGTGATTTCGACGCAGGTTCAGGAAGAGGATATGCAGACAGAGTTCAGTCTGCGCCCGATGTCTCTGGAGGAATATGTCGGACAGGAAAAAATAAAAAGCACATTGCGTGTATATATCGAAGCGGCACGCCAGCGGCAGGAACCGCTGGATCATGTGCTGTTTTACGGCCCGCCGGGGCTTGGAAAAACAACCCTTTCCGGTATCATTGCCAATGAGATGGGGGTACATATGAAGATTACATCCGGACCGGCGATTGCAAAGCCCGGAGAGATGGCTTCTATTCTGAGTAATCTGCAGGAAAACGATATTTTATTTGTGGATGAGATCCACCGCCTGAACCGTCAGGTGGAAGAGGTGCTGTATCCGGCGATGGAGGATTATGCCATCGATATCATGATCGGAAAGGGGGCTTCTGCCCGTTCTATCCGGCTGGATCTGCCGAAATTTACACTGGTGGGGGCAACTACCAGGGCGGGGCTTTTGTCCGCACCGCTGCGTGACCGGTTTGGCGTGATCCAGCATCTGGAGTTTTATACCCCGGAGGAATTGCAGACCATCATCGTGCAGTCAGCGAAAAAGCTTGATGTGGAGATCGAACCGGAAGGTGCCGCAGAACTGGCAAAACGATCCCGTGGTACGCCGCGTCTGGCGAACCGTCTGCTGAAGCGTGTCCGGGATTTTGCACAGGTAAAATATGACGGTGTGATCACAAAGGAAGTGGCTTCCTTTGCACTGGATCTTCTGGAAGTGGATCGCTGTGGACTGGATAAAAATGACCGGCTCATTCTGTTGACGATCATCCAGAAATTTGGTGGCGGTCCCGTGGGACTGGAGACGCTGGCAGCAGCAGTGGGCGAAGATTCCGGGACCATTGAAGATGTGTACGAACCGTATCTGGTAAAAAACGGATTTTTAAACCGGACACCAAAGGGGCGTGTGGCTACTGCCCTTGCCATCGAGCACTTTAAACAATAAAAAAGAAGGAAACAGAAATGACAAAGAAATCAATGGTACAGGTTGTGATCGGCGGGAAAGTGCTGACCATGGGAGGATATGACGATGAAACCCATATTCAGCGAATTGCATCCTGCGTGAACCGCGTAATGCAGCAGATGGAGGATGCGGATGAATATCGCTGTCTTCCGGCTGATCTGAAACCGATCTTTATACATATCAATATTGCAGATGAACTGGTGACAGCACAGGAACTCATCGACCAGCTGGAACAGGATCTGCAGGAAAAGGAAAAAGAACTGGCAGAACTGAAGCAGGAACTGGCAGAGACAGAAGTAAGACTTGAAAAACTGGAAGGACATAAGAAGCGATGAAACATGAATTGTTATCACCGGCGGGCTCCCTGGATATCTGCAAAGCGGTCATGAATGCAGGGGCAGATGCAGTGTATCTCGGAGGCGACAAGTTCGGCGCCCGGGCATTTGCAAAGAATTTTACACAGAGTGATATTCAGGAGGCACTGGACTTTGCACATCTGCGTGGAAAAAAGATCTTCCTTACCGTAAATACGTTGTTGAAGAATAAGGAGATAGAGAAAGAACTGTTTTCTTATCTGAAGCCATTGTATGAATATGGCCTGGATGCCGTGATCGTGCAGGATTATGGTGTATTTCAGTTTATCCGGAGAAATTTTCCGGGACTGGCGTTGCATGCAAGTACTCAGATGTCTGTCTCCAACGTGTCCGGAGCAAAATTTCTGATGGAACATGGTGCAGAGAGGATTGTTACAGCCAGAGAACTGTCCAGTGCGGAGATCCGCCGTATCTATGATGAGACCGGTGTGGAGATTGAAAGTTTTATCCACGGGGCGCTGTGCTACTGTTATTCCGGACAGTGTCTGATGAGCAGCATGCTGGGAGGACGCAGTGGCAATCGCGGACGCTGTGCGCAGCCCTGTCGTCTGGCTTATCAGGTTTCGGATGACCGGGGAAATGTACTGCACAAAAAGGAAAAATATCCGCTGAGCCCGAAGGATCTGTGTACCATCGAACTGCTGCCGGAACTGTGTGAATCCGGTATTTATTCTTTCAAGATTGAAGGAAGAATGAAAAAGCTGGAATATGCGGCCGGCGTGACCTCGATTTACCGGAAATATCTGGATCTGTATGAGGAATCACCGCAGCATTATAAAGTAGATGCGGCAGATATGGAGCGTCTGCTCTGTCTGGGCAACCGGAACGGATTTACGAAAGGTTATTATGAGATGCGAAACGGCCGTTCCATGATGACGCTGACAGATTCTTCCCACAGCAGCAATGATGCAAAAGCAGCTTATGAACCGGCAGTGGAACGGAAACTTCCGATCACCATGCATGCGGTTGTACATGCAGAGGAACCGATGAGTTTGTCTGTGGCTGTCTGTGGACAGAAAGAGCCAGTTCACATTACAGTGACCGGTGCCTGTCCGGGACAGGCGCAGAACCGCCCGTTATCCGGGGCAGAACTGGAAAAAAGACTGCGCAAAACAGGAGATACGCCATTTGCGGTGGCAGAACTGGACATTGATCTGGAAGACGGGCTGTTTGTTCCGGTGGGACAGTTAAACGAACTGCGCCGGAGTGCACTGGAAGTGCTACAGGAGCAGATGCTGTGCGTAAGCCGCAGAACACATGTGGGCGAACAGCAAAAGAATCCGTATCAGGATGAATGGGTGTCTGTTTCCAAAAAGAACAGTCAGCCATTTTTGAATGTATGGATTTCAACGGAAAAACAGCTGTCAATGCTGCTGAAGCATCCGGATGTGGCAATGATCACATTAGATGGATGTGGAAATGCCACAAAACTGGCGGAGCAGATCCATCAGGCAGGAAAGCAGGCAGCCTATGCGTTTCCTTATGTGCTGCGGGAATGTTCCGAACACCTTCTGGAGAACGGCGTGGACTGGGAGATCTTTGACCGGATCTGGGTGCGCAGTTATGACGGAATCGGATTTGCAAAAGAAACCCTTGGCATTCCGGTGGAGAAACTGGCACTGGATGCAGGACTGTATGTATTTTCCAATGAGGCGGCAGCTGATTTCCTGACAGACGGATTTGCCGGATATACTGCTTCCATGGAGCTGAACCGCAAGGAACTGGCGCATATGGAGAACACTCCGGCGGAGCTGATGCTGTATGGTTATGCACCGCTGATGATCTCCGCACAGTGCGTATACAAAAATTATGCATCCTGCATAAAGGAAAAGAAAAACGGCGGCAAAGACCAGCCGGAGCATTTGTATCTGAACGACCGTTATCAGAAGCAGTTTGAAGTGTCAAGAGACTGCAGACATTGCTATAATGTGATTTATAACAGTCAGCCTACCAGCCTGCTTCATCAGGCACGGGAAATCCGCGGACTTTCCTTTGGCTCTTACCGGATTGTTTTTCGAAATGAAAATGAGCGTCAGATGCAGCATATTTTGCAGCAGTATACAGATGCTTTTATAAATGGAAAAGACGTTCTCCCGCCAGAGGAAGGCACTTTTACAAACGGACATTTCCGACGGGGCGTTGATTAGAAGAAATAAGGAGAAGACATGATACATTTGATCACAGAGTTATCCAAATATGTGATGATCATTCTTTTTGCAATCTATACCTGGTACAGTTATGTGGTGCTGGCAGTCAGGAATGAGGAACGGCAGAGACGGATGTACAAGACGCAGACCACCTGCATGTTTCTGATCCATCTGGATGCTTTTATGGTATTGTTTGCGGTGACGAAGGAACCAAAAGTGCTGATCTTTTACGGGGCGCAGGTACTGTTTGTGCTGTTTTTGTTCCTGATCTACCGGATTATTTATAAAAAAGCGGCACAGCTTGTCATAAATCATATGTGTATGCTGATGCTGATCGGATTTATTATCCTGACGAGGCTGAATTTTGACAATGCGGTGCGGCAGTTTGAGATTGCCGTTGTGGCAGCCGTAGTGTCGGCGTTTGTTCCGATGCTGGTACGGAAACTGAAATTTCTGCGTAAATTCACCTGGTTTTACTGTGCCATCGGTATTGTGGCACTTGGTATTGTACTTGTGATGGGAAAAATGAGTGGCGGTGCGCATCTGTCCTTTACCGTGGCAGGTGTGACGCTGCAGCCTTCGGAATTTGTAAAAATTATTTTTGTATTCTTTGTGGCATGTATGCTGTATGAGGCAACGGATTTCCGGCAGGTATGCATCACCACCATCGCGGCGGCACTTCATGTGGGAATTCTGGTATTGTCCACGGATCTGGGTGCGGCACTGATCTTTTTCCTGACCTATGTGGTAATGCTGTATGTGGCAACGCAAAAGCCGCTGTACTTTTTCGGAGGACTTGGCGTGGGCTGTGTTGCAGCACTGGCGGGCTCCAAACTGTTTTCCCATGTAAGGGTCCGTATTGAGGCATGGAAAGACCCCTTTGCATCGATCCACGGTGGTGGCTGGCAGGTGGCACAGGCACTGTTTGCTATCGGAACCGGCGGATGGTTCGGTCTGGGCTTATATCAGGGCATGCCGGATAAGATTCCGCTTGGTGCCTCCGATTTTGTGTTCGCCTCTATTTCAGAGGAGATGGGGGGAGCCTTTGCGGTGTGTATCGTGCTGGTATGTTTCAGCTGTTTTCTGATGTTTCTGAATATTGCCATGCAGATCAAAGATCAGTTTTATAAGCTGATCGCACTGGGACTTGGCTGTGTATATGGTGTGCAGGTATTTCTGAATGTGGGCGGTGTCATCAAGTTCATCCCATCTACGGGACTGACCCTTCCGTTGGTCAGCTACGGTGGAAGCTCCATTTTGTGTACTATTATCATGTTTGCCATTATTCAGGGACTGTATATTATGAGGCAGGACGAAGAAGGAGAATCGAATGAGCAGAAGAATCGAGGACGAAAACAGAAGAAGAACGACCGGTCGAAGGAAAACGGCGGCCGGAAGCCGAAGAACAAATCAGGTCAGACAGGGTATCGAGGTCATGAATCTGGATCAGGCAGACACGGATCGTCCTCACGGTTCGATGAGAAGGAAGTCGAAGAAATCTGGTAGAAATCTGGAATTTCTGATCATTACCTACCTGTTTCTGGCGATTTTTGTCGGAATGATCGGCTATTTTATCTATTTTCAGATGGTAAAAAGCGAGAGCGTGATCAACAGTTCTTATAATTCCCGCCTGGATCTGTATGCAGAGCATGTAGTCCGTGGAGATATTACCACGGCAGACGGAACGGTACTTGCAAAGACCACGGTCGGCGATGACGGCAGTGAAAGCCGAGAGTATCCGTATGGCAGGATGTTTGCCCATGTGGTGGGATATACGAACAACGGAAAAGGCGGGCTGGAATCCCAGTACAACTTTAACCTGCTGCGTTCCCATTCTTTTTTTCTGACCCAGATCATCAATGACCTGAAAGATCAGAAAAATACCGGGGATACCCTTGTCACGACGCTGGATTATGATGTGCAGGAGACGGCATACAAGGCATTGGGAGACCGGGACGGAGCCGTAGTCGTCATGGAAGTGAAGACCGGAAAAATCCTGGCACTGGTGTCAAAACCGGACTTTGATCCGAATACACTGGCAGACCACTGGGACGATATCGTATCGGATGAAAACAGCAGTGTGCTGCTGAACCGTGTGACATCCGGCCTGTATCCTCCGGGATCAACCTTTAAAATATTTACGACGCTGGAATATGTGCATGAAAATCCAAACTATCAGGATTACAGTTTTGACTGTGAAGGGGAACTGAATGTAGATGGCAATGAGATCCACTGCTATCACAAGGCGGTGCATGGACAGGAAACGCTGAAGGATTCCTTTGCCAATTCCTGTAATACGTCTTACTCGAATATCGGTCTGTCGCTGGATATTTCCAGTTTCCGCAATCTGTGTGAGGATATGCTGTTTAACAAGAAGCTGCCGGGAAGCCTAGCAGGCAGCAAGAGCAGTTTTGCGCTAACGGCAGATGCGGACAAAGGTAAGATCATGCAGACCGCCATCGGTCAGGGAGATACGCTGGTGTCTCCGCTCCATATGGTGTTTGTGGCAGGAGCCATCGCCAATAACGGAGTTGCCATGGAACCGTATGTGGTAGATCACGTGGAAAATGACGGCGGTGTACATGTTAAGAATTACAAAGAGAAAGAATACGGAGAACTTCTGTCCGCTTCCGATGCGGCACTGCTGCAGGATTATATGCGTGGTGTGGTGGAAAACGGAACCGGAAAGGCGTTAAACGGTCAGAGTTATACTGCTTACGGCAAGACAGGTTCTGCCGAGTATAACAGCGCCGGGGACAGTCATGGATGGTTTGTCGGATATGGAAGCAAGGAAGGCTACAATGACATTGCCATTGCGGTGGTAGTGGAAGACGGCGGTTCTGGAAGCCAGTCCGCCGTGCCGGTGACAAAACAGATTTTTGACGTATATTTCAACAAATAAAGCCCATGGAAGGTATTGCAAGTTAACTTCAAATAGCGTATACTTAAAAACAGATTTGAGACTGCATCGGGAGGGCTTGCAATGATAGAAGCAACCAGTTGTGGCGGTGTAGTTATATTCCGTGGAAAGATTCTGTTATTGTATAAGAATTATCGTAACAAATATGAAGGATGGGTTTTGCCGAAGGGAACGGTAGAAGCCGGTGAGGAGTATAAGGATACTGCTGCAAGAGAAGTCAGAGAGGAGACTGGCGTAGATGCCTCCATTATCAAATATGTGGGAAAGAGCCAGTATACATTTACAGTTCCAGAGGATACTGTGGAGAAACAGGTACATTGGTATCTGATGATGGCGGACAGTTATTATAGTAAACCGCAGCGCGAAGAATATTTTGTGGATTCCGGATACTATAAATATCACGAGGCTTATCATCTGCTGAAATTTGCAAATGAAAAACAGATTCTGGAAAAAGCTTATAATGAGTATCTTGATTTGAAACGGAGCAATCTGTGGGGAACCAAAAAGTATTTTTAGAATCCGGGAGAAACAGAATTAGCAAAACGGTCTTTTTCAGATGTTTTGCTAGTTCTGTTTGCATATATGCAGAAATATCAGTCTAAAATAACATTGAGGAATTATTTGGATGTATTGGTATAAATATTTGTATGCAGATAAAAAAGTGCATCATATCAATCGGCTGAAGTACAAGATTGAAAAAGGGATGCCGCATAAAGGTGTGTATCTCATTCATCTGCCGCAGCGCAAGGGGGCCCTGCTGGAAGTGATCCCGAGTATTCTGCTGCAGCAGAGCCGTTATCCCCGGGAGACATTGTGTATCGTTGGAATGGGAAGCAGCAGAGGCGCCGCACTGGAACTGACCCGGAAGATCATTGATGAGGTCTATCGAAAACAGGGGGATTTTGATCTTACCTCGTACCTGCAGATTGACCGGGATGCGATGCCGGAGAGCGGGGTGACGCAGCCATGATGATTTTTTTATTGATATTAAAGATAATCGGAATTGTGCTCTGTGTCATACTTGGGATTCTGGCGGTGATCCTGTTCGTTCCCATCTGCTATGAAGTGGATGCGGGTATTGATGCGATGGATTATAAAGGCCGTGTCCGATGGCTTGGACGGCTGATACGGTTTGAATTCCGCTGGAAAGAAAAGACGCATGCCGTGCTGAAGATCCTGTGGTTTGTGATTGATTTTACGGATCCCGAGGCAGTGGCAGCCAGAAAAGCGAAAAAGGAAGCAAAAGCCCGGAAGAAACAGCAAAAGCTACAGAAGAAGGAAGCACGCAAAAACGAAAAACAGGCGCGTCAGAATCAGAAAGAAGCGCAGCAGCAGGCATCAGACCGGGAAGCGCGGGCACAGCGGCGGGCGGAATTTCGAAAACAACAGGAAGCTGAGTCACTTTCCGATGAATCGAATGAACTAGAAAAAATGCAGGTAAAAGAAAAAACTGTGACAGAAAATGTTGTGTCAGAATCAGTGACAGAAGCCGAAAGAATTGACATAGATGAGCCAGTAGAACATAAGATGACCGGTGTAGAAGCAAGTGTTGGAAAACACGCATCGGAAACGGATCAGCAATCGGTATCAGAAGAAGCATCGGATGTGTTGGAAAAAGAACCGGCACAGGAGAATGGTACTGAGGAAAAAATATCTGTTCGGGAAAAACTGAAATCCGCCCGTGAAAAAGCCGGTTCCGTGAAAGAGAAAGTTAAAAACGGCATTGCTGTTATCCGTTTTTTGAAAGAACAGGAGCTGATCCCGGCTGTCTGGGTGAAATTGAAAACATTTCTTTTGCATATCCGTCCAAGGATATTGCGGGGGCATCTGCAATTTGGATTAACGGATCCTGCGAATACCGGACAGGTGCTGGGGGGGATTGCAATGATCCCATTTCTGTATCAGACAGAGCTGCAGATCGAGCCGGATTTTGAAACAGATGAGAACTATATAAAAGGACAGGTATACACCCGGGGGCATATGTGCTGCATCCATCTGGTGATATTGATCGTCAGACTGTTGCTGGATAAGAAGATCCGTGGTGTGATCCACATGATAAGAGAGAACGAATAACAGGAGGTATTGGAAAATGGCAGAGAATAAAAATACATTTCAGACAACCGTAGAATCTCTGATGAAAGGAATGGACGGATTTGTGTCTTCCAAGACAGTCGTCGGTGAGCCGATCCAGGTAGGAGAGACCATCATTCTTCCACTGGTGGATGTATCTTTCGGAATGGGTGCCGGTGCGTTCTGCGGAGAGAAAAAGAAAAACAGCGGTGGTGGTATCGGTGGCAAGATGTCCCCAAGTTCCGTGCTGGTGATCCAGAATGGAAGCACCCGTCTGGTCAGTGTGAAAAATCAGGATGGCATTTCCAAACTTCTGGATATGATCCCGGATTTCGTGGATAAGTTTATGAAAAAAATGGACGAGAAAAAGAATCCGGAAGAAGCTGCATCCAGAAAAGAGGCAAAAAAGGAAGCAGCAGAAGAAATGAAAGATATGCTGAATATGGATGAGGATTAGATCGGGAGTAAGTCGGTCAGAATCAGATCCGGACGGAATCTCTGATCTGCCAAAAATCTGACAGAATCAATTTAAGAGAAAAAAGATGGATCGCGAATCATAAAATCCCCTGCAGTATCATAGGATAGTGCAGGGGATTTTTTATGTGCAACAGAACGACGAAACAACTGG
The DNA here is from genome assembly GCA_022781925.1 of Lachnospiraceae bacterium. Lineage (GTDB taxonomy): Bacteria > Bacillota > Clostridia > Lachnospirales > Lachnospiraceae > Eubacterium_I. The sequence goes on along the minus strand of JALESO010000032.1, from coordinate 68,988 downwards.
CAGGATTTATCCTGTTCTGGCTTGGCATCGGGATGATCGTAATGCTGTTTATGCCAAATAATTTTGTGGGGATACTGATCGCCAGCGGATTCATGCTGCTGGGGTATACGTTATATTGTAAAACGTAAAAACGGCTGGCAGATATCTGCCAGCCATCTCAATGTTTTTCTTATGCTCTTTCAACTTTGTTGGATCTCAGACAAGAAGCACAAACGTATAATGATTTTGGAGTACCATTAACATTACATTTAACTTTCTTGATGTTTGATTTCCACATTCTATTAGATCTTCTATGAGAATGACTCACATTGTTTCCGAAATGAGCGCCTTTTCCACAAACACTGCACTTTGCCATGATTGCACCTCCTTGCGTTTACTAAGCTCGTATGTTCTGCGAACTCACAACAAATGTATTCTATCAGATGAATCACAATAATGCAACAATTATTTTGAAAAAAATGAAATAAATTCCGAAAACTTGATATATTTTTGATTTCACTATTCCTTTTTTGTGAAAAAATGGGTATAATAGGGCATATATGAAAACATGGGCAGGAATGCCTGCATGACAGAAGGAATATGATCCTGTCATACAGCATGGTAATCTGCCTGAAAATAAAAAACGTGGAGGAACAAGTATGAGAGGTCAGTTTGAAAATTCTCTTGGAACGGTTAGTATAGATTCGGAAGTAGTAGCAACTTATGCCGGTTCTGTGGCCGTAGAATGTTTTGGTATCGTAGGAATGGCAGCTGTCAATATGAAAGATGGTCTTGTAAAATTATTAAAAAAGGATTATCTTCATCATGGTATCTCTGTAAAGATTGAAGAGAATAACCGGATCACATTAGATTTCCATGTGATCGTATCATACGGTGTAAGTATTTCCACCGTATCAGATAATCTGATTTCCACCGTAAAATATAAAGTGGAAGAATTCACCGGTATGAAGATTGAGAAGATCAATATCTTTGTAGAAGGTGTCAGAGTCATTGATTAAGGAGGAATTGAGTGTGGATATACAGACAATAGATGCAGCGCTTCTGTCAAAAATGTTTTTAGCGGGAGCGAAGAATCTGGAAGCAAAGAAAGAGTGGATCAACGAGCTGAACGTGTTCCCGGTCCCGGATGGTGATACCGGTACAAATATGAGCATGACGATCATTTCCGCAGCAAAGGAAGTAGCAGCTGTGGAGAAACCGGTGATGAAGGATCTGGCAAAAGCGATTTCTTCCGGTTCTCTGCGCGGAGCAAGAGGAAACTCAGGTGTTATCCTGTCCCAGCTGTTCCGTGGATTTACAAAAACCATCAAGCATTACGATGAGATCGACAAGATCGTTCTTTGTGAATCTTTCCAGAAAGCATGTGAGACTGCATACAAGGCAGTTATGAAACCGAAGGAAGGAACCATCCTTACCGTTGCCAAAGGTGCGGCTGAGAAAGCACTGGAGCTTTCCTGTGACGACAGCTACAACATGGAACAGTACATTGCGGCTATCATCGCTGAGGCAGAGCGTGTGCTGGCACTGACACCGGAGATGCTTCCGGTATTAAAACAGGCAGGCGTTGTGGATTCCGGTGGACAGGGACTGGTAGAAGTCCTGAAAGGTGCGCAGGATGCATTCCTTGGAAAAGAGATCGATTATACCATCGAAGCTGCTCCGGCATCTTCCGGTGTAGTGAAGATTTCCGCACAGACAGAGGCTGAGATCAAATTCGGTTACTGTACCGAGTTTATCATTGTATTAAATAAACCGCTGACAGAGGCTGAGGAGGATGAGTACCGTGCATTCCTGCAGTCCATGGGTGATTCCATTGTACTGGTGGCTGACGAGGAGATCGTTAAGACACACGTACATACCAATGATCCGGGACTGGTATTACAGAAAGCACTGACCTTTGGTTCTTTAAGCCGTATCAAGATCGACAACATGCGTGAAGAGCATCAGGAAAAACTGATCAAAGACGCAGAGAAGCTTGCAAAAGAGCAGGAAAAAGAGGCAGAAGAGAAAGCAAAAGCAGCCGCAGGACCGAAGAAAGATATGGGATTTATTGCAGTTTCCATCGGTGAAGGTGTCAACGAGGTCTTCAACGGACTTGGTGTGGACTATCTGATTGAAGGCGGACAGACCATGAACCCGAGTACCGAGGATATGTTAAATGCCATCGAGCATGTCAATGCCGAGCATATCTTCATTTTCCCAAATAATAAAAATATTATTCTGGCAGCAAATCAGGCTGCTATGCTGGTGGAAGACAAAGATATCATCGTCATCCCGACCAAGACGATCCCGCAGGGTATCTCGGCCATGATCAACTTCATTCCGGAGCAGTCTCCGGAGGAGAACAGAGAGAATATGCTGGAAGCAATCGCAGCAGTAAAAACCGGACAGGTTACCTACGCAGTGCGTGATACTGTCATCGACGACAAGGAGATCAAAGAGGGCGATTACATGGGAATCGGTGATTCTTCCATCCTTTCCGTTGGTGCAGACCGTGAAGATGTTACCAAAGACATGGTAGCACAGATGATCGACGAGGAATCTTCCTTTATCTGTATTTATTACGGAGAAGAAGTGCTCCCGGAGGCTGTCAACGCATTACAGAAATATTTTGAGAATACTTATCCGGAGTGTGAAGTAGAAGTACAGTTCGGTGGTCAGCCGATTTACTACTATGTCATTTCCGTAGAGTAAGGAGTCGTTATGAACCTGAATTCCCCTATTCGTGAAATCAAAGGGATCGGGGCAAAAACAGAACAGTTATTTCAACAGTTAGGAGTATACACCGTTGGTGATATACTCCTATATTTTCCCCGTGATTATGAAAAATATCCCGATCTGTGTGAGGTAGACCAGGTGGTGGAGGGCAGGAAAAATGCCCTGTATGTCTGTGTGAAGAAGACACCCACCATAAATACCCATTCCCGGCAGCAGGTGGCTCTGCTGGATTTAAAAGGTGAAAACAAAGCACTGCGTCTGCTCTGGTTTCGCAGTCCGTATATCCGTTCCCTGATCCGCCCCGGCGGATGGTATGTATTTTACGGAAAAGTAAACCAGAAAGACGACCGGCTTGTGATGGAACAACCCCAGATCTTCAGCCTTGGACAGTATGAGGCATTGCAAAAGACGCTGCAGCCCCATTACAGTCTGACAAAGGGTGTCACCAATAACCTAATCGTAAAGACGGTGCATGCGGCCATGGAAGAGATTCCGCTGGAGATGGAGTATCTGCCCGAGGACATCCGTGTCCGAAATCACCTGAGCGAATATAATTTTGCCCTGAAAAACATGCATTTTCCGGAAAACGAAGAAAATTGTATCATTGCCAGAAACCGCTTTGTGTTTGATGAGTTTTTCTTCTTTCTGCTCAGCATGCAGCTGTCAAAAGAGAATACGCAGAAGCTGAAGAATGAATTTACCTTTGCGGAGGATTCCTTTGTGGAAGATCTGATGAATGGTCTGCCCTATGAGCTGACCGGTGCGCAGAAACGTGCGGTGGCGCAGATCCGTTCTGACCTGCGGGAACCATGCATTATGCAGCGGTTAGTGCAGGGAGATGTCGGTTCCGGCAAGACCATTGTGGCATTTCTGGCGATGCTGGAAGTGGCGCACAACGGCTATCAGGCGGCGATCATGGCACCTACGGAGGTGCTGGCACAGCAGCATTATGAAAAACTGACACAATTTCTGGAAGCAAACGGGATCAAGATCCCGGTAGTTCTGCTGATCGGTTCCATGGGCGTGAAAGCCCGTCGGGCGGCCTATGCGGTACTGGAATCCGATCAGCCTGCATTAGTCGTGGGAACTCATGCATTGATTCAGGAAAAAGTGCAGTACCGGAATCTGGCCCTGGTCATTACCGATGAGCAGCACCGTTTTGGTGTAAAGCAGCGGGAAACTTTTTCTTTAAAAGGTTCTCATCCGCATATCCTCGTTATGAGTGCAACGCCGATTCCGCGTACCTTGGCCATCATTTTGTACGGGGATCTGGATATTTCTGTCATTGATGAAGTACCGGCGAAGCGTCTGCCTATCAAAAACTGCGTGGTGAATACGTTCTATCGCAAGACCGCATACAAGTTTATGGAAAATGAGATCCGTGCCGGTCATCAGGTGTATATCATCTGTCCGCTGGTGGAGAAAAGTGAACTGGCAGAAGGAGAAAATGTGCTGGATTATGCGGCACAGCTTCAGCAGATCTTTCCATCGGATATCAAGATCGGCATGCTGCATGGAAAAATGAAGTCAGACGAGAAAAATACCGTGATGCTGGCATTTCAGGAAAATCAGATCCAGATTCTGGTATCAACGACGGTAGTGGAAGTCGGTGTGGATGTGCCGAATGCAACGATTATGATGATTGAAAATGCCGAGCGTTTCGGGCTGGCACAGCTCCATCAGCTTCGTGGCCGGGTGGGACGTGGCGATGCCCAGTCTTACTGTATTCTGATGCAGGGAAAAGAAGAACAGACGAAGAACAAGCGGCTGGAGATTTTAAACAAATCCAATGACGGATTTTTTATTGCAGGAGAAGATCTGAAACTGCGCGGCCCCGGTGATTTCTTCGGGATCCGTCAGAGCGGAGATTATCAGTTCCAGCTGGCAGATGTCTTTCAGGATGCGGATGTGCTGAGCAAGGCATCTTATGAAGTATCCGTTCTGATGAAAGATGACCCGCATCTGGAGAAGGAAGAACATAAGCGCTTACTGGTCCGTCTGCGGCAGTATGCAGGAGATCAGTTCTCATTACTGAATCTGTAAAAAATATAAGAAAAGAGAATAAAAATGCTCACTCCGGTATTTGACTGGATGTGAGCATTTTTGTTTTTGACTTTTAGATCATTAATGTGTTTTCCGGTTAATATATTCCGTTTTATACTTGGAATAAATAATTTTCTGGCTGCTGTACAGTCCGTAATATCCGGACAGCATATAGCTTAATGCAATAGCAATGAGAAAATATGGCATTCCCTCAAAACCAAACAGCTCAAAGCAGATCAGCAGAGATGTGATCGGACTGTTGGTGACGCCGCAGAATACAGCTCCCATGCCGACGGCAGCGCACAGCGGAACGGAGCATCCGAAGACAGAGGCGAAAAATGTACCAAATGTGGCTCCGATGAAGAGGGTCGGCACGATCTCGCCGCCTTTGTATCCGGCACCCAGGGTTGCGGCGGTGAAAATCATTTTTAACAGGAACGCCAGTGGAAAGACGGTATTTCCTTCCATACATCCGGCAATGATGCTCATGCCGGTTCCGTTATAGGTCTGATTTCCCACCAGCATGGTCAGACCAATGACGATGAGACCGCCCACCAGCGCGCGCACATACGGATTTTTGAAAAAGCGTTTGTACAGCCGTTCTGCATTGTGAAGGATGGTGCAAAACAGAATGCTGACCAAAGCACACAATACAGCAAACACGCCGATGATCAGGGCGGTTTTCGGCGTAAAAGCCGGGATGGATGCAATTGGAAAGATTTCCGGTGCAATGCCACAGGAGGATGCGATACCGTGGGCGGTTAGGGAAGCGATCACGCATGGAACCAGTGCGGAATAATGCATGATGCCGACACTGACAACTTCCATGGAAAAAATCGCCGCTGCCAGGGGTGTGCCGAACAATGCGGAGAATGCGGCACTCATACCGCACATGATCATGATGTGCTGGTCTTTTTCGTCAAAATGAAACAATTTTCCAAGGGAATTGCCGATGCTGCCGCCAAGCTGCAGGGCAGCGCCCTCGCGTCCGGCCGAACCGCCGAAGAGGTGAGTTAGCAGGGTGGCGATAAAGATTAGTGGCGCCATGCGCAGCGGAATGTTTTCGTTGGAATGGATGGCGGATAAAACCAGATTGGTTCCGGTATCTTTCTCATCATGCAGCAGGTGGTACAGCCAGACGATCAGCACACCGGCCAGCGGCAGAAGAAAGATCAGCCACGGATGATCCAGCCGCATGGTGGTGACGGTCTGCATGCAGTAATAAAAGGCAGTGCCTACAAATCCAAGTACCGTTCCTGTCAGAACAGCAAAGACGATCGCCCGCAGCGATGTCACCAGATGGGAACCGCCTCTTTTTATTACATTCTTATATGATTCAAACATAACTTTTTCTCCCGGTGTAAAATAATGTACGCTCCGTGTATCTCAACAATCACGCAGAGTTATTTCTGTACTTTGAAAACAGTAAAACAGCGTTTTGTGAAGTCAGAAAGCGTACTTTCTTATTTCCCTGACATTGCAAGAAAATTCAAAATGATTTATACTTTAATATTATAGAGAAAACGGGGAAAAAAGCAAATAAAAAACCAAAATCCCGGGAAGCAGGTTATACGATGAAGAGAAAATTGCAGGAGATCTTACAGGAAAAATTTGATTACGAGGAAACGTGTCTGCTGCTGCCGGATATGAATCTGAGATTTTCAGCGGTTGAAAACGAAGTATTTGAGGGAACGTTTCTGTTTCACAGCAGCAGTGCACAGGAAGTGCGAGGAATGATAACCTGCGAAAATCCGCATGTGACGTGTGAGACGACGGAATTTCACGGGACTAAGATCCAGGTACGGTTTCAATATCGGGCGGATGCGATGGCTGAGGGGATGTCCGATCAGGGAACCTTTGTGATCACAAGTAATGTGGGGGAATATCTGCTGCCGTTTCGGGCGGATATTACCAGACATTATCTGACATCTTCCATTGGGAAGATCAAGACGTTAAATGATTTTACCAATCTGTGCAAGCTGAACTGGGAGGAAGCACTGCGGGTGTTCAAATCGCCCTATTTTGTGAATGTATTGCAGCATGACAACGGTTATCTGAAGCTGCTGTACCGCGGACTGACCCAGCATGGCAGGGGAACCCATGAGATGGAAGAGTTTCTGGTGGGATGCGGCAAAAAGAAACGGAACGGTTTTTGCATTGCACGGCCGGAGCGGACCTATAAGGCAGGCACTAAGATCCAGACAGATTTTCTGGATATTGAGAAGCAGGAATGGGGAGATATCCATATTGAGGCTTTCAGTGATGCGGCATTTATCCGGCTGGAGAAGCATCAGATCGGGATGTATGATTTCATCGGAAAACATGCGGAACTTGCCTATCAGATCGTACCGGGCGGACTTCATGCAGGAAAAAATTATGGACGGATTCTGCTGAAAACCGCATTTCAGACGGAGGCGGTGCAGATTGAGGTGACTATGCCGCCGCAGCACCCGGAAAAATCCGATGCATGGAAGAGCACAAAGCTGCGTGCCCGGATGGAACAGAAGTATCTGGAGTTCTGCCGGGAGGAACTGACGGCGGCACAGTGGAAAGAAGAGATGGAACCATTGCTTACGGAGGCTGAACGCATCCATCCGGATAATGAGTGGACACTGCTGTACCGGATCTATGCACTTCTGATGTGCGGGGAAAAGGCAGAAGCAGACCGGCTTTCCCATAACATGGCACGGACCATCACCAGCCAGCGGACACCGCTGAGTGCGTTTTATCTGTATCTGACGACGATCGGGGAGACCCCTTCCTATATCCGGGATGTGACGAAGCGGATCAGGGAGATCTATCTGAAATATCCGAACCATCCGGTCCTGGTGTGGATCCTGCTGCGCACCGATGAAGCGCTGGTGCGCAATCCGGAGCGCAAATATCAATGGCTGCGCAAATATATGCTTTCCGGAAGTTGCAGCCCGGTGTTTTATGAAGAGACAGCAAAACTTCTGTGTAACCATCCGGAACTACTGCGACAGTTTGATCTGTTTGAGCGCCGTGTCCTTGTATGGATGATGAAACAGGGACGTCTCACCAGTGGGCTTGTACAGCGTATCTTTGCCATGGCGCAGAGCCAGAAGCAGTTTGAACCGTTGTTTTTCCAGCTTTTATGCCGGGGATACCGGATGAATCCGGAGGAGCGTGCCCTGCGGACAATCTGCGGATATCTAATCAAATGCAATCAATATGGGGATGTGTATTTTCCATGGTTTCAGAAAGGAATCGTACAGCATCTGAAAATTGCGGGGCTGTATGAGGCATATATTCTTTCCTGGAACAAGGCAAACGGCATGCTTCCGAATGAAGTGCTGCATTATTTTTCCAGAAACAGTTCCCTTCCGGCGAAGCGGAAAGCCATGCTGTATGCCCACATGGTGAAAAACAGAAAACGTCTTGGAAAAAGCTGGGATGCTTATCTGGTGCTGATCCGCAATTTCGCAAAACAGGAACTGCTGGCGGGAGAGATGAATGAAGATCTGGCGGTGATCTACGAAGAAGTGCGGCGCCAGTGTACGAAGGCGGAATGGGACAGCTGGAAGAAACAGGCGGAATGCTGCTACCGGATTCGTGTCATGAATGATGCGATGCCAAACCTTCATATTTTACAGGCGGAAAAAGAAGAGATCCAGCAGGTGCCGGTGTTTGACCGGGGAACGTATATCTACCTGGAGAAAAAGCCCTTTGTCGTGCTGTATGAGAGCACCGGTGGCAGACTGTATACCGCAAGGGATCAGTTTCATTTAAAGAAAATGCTGTCGGGCACACACATTTATCAGGAAGAAGAAGGAGCAGCGCAGGAGCAGAAATCTGATCCGGCAGCAGACAGCCGTTCCCTGAAGGAGCAGCTGGATCAGTTTGCAGGACCGCTGGCAGTGATGGAAGAACGGATCCGGGCGGCAGAGGCGCAGGGCATGGACGTACAGCCTTACGAAGAAAAACTGATGCTGCATATGCTGTTTACCGGAACGTTCCTGCCGGAGCATGAAGCGGTGTATCAGAAACTGACAGAATGTGAGACGGAAGAAGTGCTTCTGCGGGCGTATGAGACATGGTTTTCCTGGCAGTATATGAGGGGAAAAGAGCCGTTTCCGCAGGCAGTCAGAGCGCATCTGCGTCAGGTGCTTGATAAAGAACCGGTCCGGCAGAAATTCTGCCGGGCGGCATTTTTGAAAAATTGTGCGTGTGACAGCGAAAAGCCGGAACAGGAAGACTGGCAAATTGCGGAACGGATCCTGAAAGGATTTGTGCTGGAACAGAAAGCGTTTGATTTCTATGCAAAGCTTCCGGAAAAACTGCAGCGGAAATATCTGCTGTTTGGAAGCGATGCCGTGACCTGTGTGGACACGCCGGGAGAGTATCTGCGTATTTGCAGAACTGCACCGGGATGGCAGGATAAAACCGGAGATATGAAAGAAGTCCTTCCGGGTATTTACAGTTATACCTGTCGGGAGATCCGCTCCTGTCCGGAGCATTATGTGATCCGGAATAGAGAAGGGGACTGTATTGCGGAAGGAACGCTTCCGGCATCGGAGACAGAAAACTGGGGCGATACCCGGTATGGAAAACTGCTCCGCCTGTCGGCAGCCGGCAATACGCAGGACGCTTATCAATATGCAGAACTGACAGACCTGACAGATGTACTGTTTCAGGCGATAGAGGAGTAAATAACGGGTGGAACAGAAGAAAATATTATATATGGGAATCGACCTTACCGATACACAGGCCATGGTAAGCCTGTTCGGCAGGGGAATGGAAGAGCCGGAGACCATCATGACCGGAGCTGCAAAGGAGCGGTACGGGATTCCGGCAGCCATGTATCTGGCAGATTCCGGTCATACATTTTACGGGGAGGAAGCACTGAAGAGAAAGGAAAATCCCCAGGGGGATTTTTTTGATCATCTGTATCAGCGCGCACTGGAGGAGGCGAATGGAGAGCAGCAGTTTTATCAGGGGCTGCTCCGACAGTTTATCCAGCGGCTGATCCGGCTGAAGGACCGGTATCGTTTTGATGCGCAGGAACTGTGCGTGAGCATTACGGTTCCGGAGATCACAAAACAGGTGGTTACGGTGTTTCACCGGATCCGGGAGGAACTGGAGTTTTCGGAAGAACAGTTTTTCCTGATGGATCATGGAGAGAGTTTTTTTGCACATACCTATCATCAGGAGGCATTGTTGTGGCAGCATGACGTGGCATTGTTTGATTTTGCTTCGGAGCAGGTTACCTTTTATCTGCTGCACCGGCGGCATGGAGCGAAAGTCCAGATAGTGACTGCGGAGAAGAAAGTGTGGGAGGTTCCGTCATATGTGCATCAGGATGCCAGGGTAAAAGATGAATTCTTTTCCAATCTTATCCGTGAGGCATTTGCCAGCCATATGATCTCTGCGGTATATTTCGTGGGAGACGGATTTGACGGGGCATGGCTGAAGGAATCCCTGCGGGTGCTTGGTGGAAACAAGCGTGTATTTTTAGGCAAAAATCTTTTTACAAAGGGAGCCTGTTATGCAGGATACCGATATACGGATGCTTCTTTCTGGGGATTTTTCTATAACTGCGAGTACAAAATGCAGGGAGAGATCCGGCTGCAGGTACAGCGCGGTGATGAAAATGCAGCCATCCGCCTGGTGGAAGCCGGACAGAACTGGTTTGCACCTGTACCGGAATATACATTGTTGTATGACGGGACACCGGAGTTGTCCGTGATCGTCGGCGAGATCGGACGGATCAATACACAGACCCGTGTCTTCCCATTGACGGATCTGCCGGACCGTCCGGAGAAAACCTTGCGGTTTCGGATCCGGGCACTGGCCAAAAACGGACGGAACGTCGTGCTCCGGCTGGAGGATGACGGATTTGGGGAACTTTTTGAAAGCTCCGGAAAAGTCTGGGAGTTTCCGGTCACCTTTGAACCGGAGGAACGATCCTCCGTATATGACAGAAAATATAAAAAAGCTTTTTGAGACAGGAAGGATAAATCATGGGTGCATTAAAGTTATGTACATATAAGAAAGCGGACTATCCGCTATATCTGGAGATGCTGTCTTTGCATGTATACACGATGGAAGAGTTGTGTTATGCCATGGAATCCAATCTGTTCCTTCTGGATGAGAGCTGGATGGGGACAGAATTTTTCCAGTGGATCGCAGAAGGCCTTGGGGATGCGGAACTGGCAGGACAGCTGAGGCGGCTGTATCAGAGACACCGGGATGTGTATGAATGTGCGGCGCTTCTTTTTGCGTCCTCCGGTTATTACTCCAGACAGGAGCAGAAGGAAGTGGAGCGGATCATTGAAAAAATGCGCGGAAAAAATTCCATGGAGCGCAGAAAGATGAAGGCAGACTATTATCTGGCAAAGAAGCGGTACCGTTATGCTGCCTGCGGCTATCTGGAACTGCTTCAGCCGGAATTCCTGCGGCAGATGACGGAGGAACTGCAGGGACATATCATGCACAATCTGGGGGTGGTCTATGCCAGACTGTTTCTTTTCCCGGAGGCTGCCCGGATGTTTTCCATGGCGTATCAGAAATCCCATACGGAGGCATCCAGGCTGTGCTATCTGTATGCCATGAATTACATTTCCGAGGACGATCCTGCGGACACCGGGCTGCCGGAACTTCAGTTTAAGACCATGAAAGAGGCATATTCCCATTTTTCCGATGTATCGGATCAGGAAGAATACTATGCCGAGCGGAAAAAAGTCGCGGAAGCTTCCCATGCCTTTAACTGGAAAGGGCGGGAAGAAGAGATCCGCCGCCGCTGGCTGAAGGAATATGAGCAGATGATTTCCTGATTGTAAAAATTCCTTTACGAATACCATTCGCGGTGGTATAATGTCGTGCGGATGGTATTCCGAAAGGAAACGATACCTTGTATTTCTTATTTTGAAACGGAGCTTGTATTGCAGGATGCAAACGAGACTCACTGTCCCGCCATGAAGAATGGAGGGATGCTTATGAATATTGGATTTATTGGCGCAGGAAAAGTAGGTTTTTCACTGGGAAAATATCTAACCGAGCGCAACGTCAGGGTGACCGGATATTACAGCCGTAATCCGCAGTCATCCAGAGAAGCAGCAGATTTTACAAATACCAGACAGTATATGAATTTACGCAATCTGGTAGAGGACAGTGATGTCCTTTTTGTGGCAATCCCGGATTCGGCGATTGCTCCAATGTGGGAACGGTTAAAAATGCTTCCGATTCAGAATAAAATTATAAGTCATTTCAGCGGCTCTTTAAGTTCCGCTGTCTTTTCGGATATTGAGCGTTATCACGCTTATGGATACTCTATCCATCCGCTTTTCGCCATTAATGATAAGTATGAATCTTACAAAGTGATCTCCCAGGCTTTTTTTACCATTGAGGGTGATCCGAAATACCTGAACTGGTTTCTGCGGCTCTTTGAGAGTTTTGGAAATCCGGTGGAAGTTATTTCAAAGGAAGATAAAGTACGCTATCATGCGGCGGCCGCCATGGTCAGCAATCTGTATGTGGGACTGGCAAATATGTGTGAGGAAATGCTGCGGGACTGTGGCTTTTCCGCCGCAAATGCACATCGCGCATTATCACCGCTGATGATGGGGAACACGGAAAATATTGTTCAGTACAGGCCGGTTGGTGCCCTGACAGGACCAATCGAGCGAAATGACCTGTCGACGGTTATGGATCATCTGGACAGCTTATCCGGACAGACACGGAAAATCTATCAGGACCTTTCCGTGGAAGTGCTGAAAGTTGCGAAAGAGAAACATCCGGAGCGGGATTATTCTGAGATGGAAAGGATTATCAGATCATGAAAACGACAGTTTCTACGTTGAAAAAGCAGAAAGAGAACGGAGATAAGATCACGATGCTCACCTGTTACGATTATTCCATGGCAAAACTCATGGATGCGGCAGGGATCGAGATATTGCTGATCGGTGATTCTCTTGGAAATACCATGCTGGGGTATGAAAATACGTTACCGGTTACCATGGAAGATATGATCGCCCACACAGCGGCAGTCAGCAGAGGTGCAAAAAATGCCTTTGTGCTGGCGGATATGCCGTTTATGTCTTATCAGACATCTGTCTATGACGCAGTATTAAATGCAGGACGTCTGATGAAAGAGGGACATGCACATGGAGTAAAACTGGAGGGCGGTGCCAGAGTGTGCCCGCAGATCGAGGCGATCGTGGCAGCAGATATCCCGGTATGCGCACATATCGGACTGACGCCTCAGTCCATCAATGCCTTTGGTGGATTCAAGGTACAGGGCAAGAGCGAAGAAGCAGCCCGTCAGCTGGTAGAGGATGCGAAAAAAGTTGAGGCAGCAGGTGCCTCTATGCTTGTAATGGAATGTGTTCCGGCCAAGCTTGCAGAAATCATCACAAAGACCGTATCCATTCCGACCATCGGAATCGGAGCCGGTGCAGGCTGTGACGGACAGGTACTGGTAAACCAGGATATGCTTGGCATGTTTGATGATTTCACACCAAAATTTGTAAAGCATTTTGCAAATGTGGGTGAGATCATGAAGCAGGCTTTTGCAGATTATTCCGCAGAAGTGAAAGCCGGTACGTTTCCGGCACAGGAACATACTTATGCGATTTCAGACGAAGTGATTGATAAGTTATATTAAGAAATAAAGTTGACTAACGGTGTTAGTTGATTTTGAAAGTTAATATAAGAAATGTTTTTTTCATCTTATACAGATGGATAGAAGAAAAAACAAAAAATGTAAATCGAAAAAAGCAAGCGATAGAGGAGAATAAAAATGCAGGTTGTATCAACAGTAAAAGAAGTAAGAGATATTGTAGCAGGATGGAGAAAAGAAGGAAAGACCGTCGGATTTGTACCGACCATGGGTTATCTTCATGAGGGACACGGCAGTCTGATCAGCAAAGCCGTAGAGCAGAATGACAAAGCAGTTGTCAGCATTTTTGTCAATCCGATGCAGTTCGGACCGACAGAGGATCTGGAGAGCTATCCGAGAGATCTGGAAAAAGACAGCAAATTCTGTGAGAGCCTTGGCGCAGATCTGATCTTCCATCCGGAACCGGAAGAGATGTATCATGAAGGATTCAGTTCCTTTGTAGATATGACGGTTCTGACTGAGGAACTCTGTGGACTGAGCCGCCCGGTTCATTTCCGTGGTGTTTGTACCGTAGTCAGCAAATTATTCAATATCGTTCAGCCGGACCGTGCATACTTTGGTCAGAAAGATGCACAGCAGCTGGCAGTCATCAAACATATGGTAGATGACCTGAATATGAACGTGGAGGTTATTGGCTGCCCGATCATCCGTGAGGAAGACGGACTGGCAAAGAGCTCCAGAAATACCTATCTGTCCTCAGAGGAAAGAAAAGCAGCCCTGATTCTGAGCAAAACCATCTTTATGGGTCAGAAAATGGTTGAAGAAGGTGAGACAGATGCGGTAAAATTAGTAGAAGCAATGAAAAAGAACATTGAGACAGAACCGCTGGCAAAAATTGATTATGTCAAAGCGGTAGACGGTCTGACAATGCAGCAGATAACAGAACTGAAGAGTCCGGCACTGGTAGCAATGGCAGTGTATATTGGAAAAACAAGATTAATCGACAACTTTGTATGTTAATGAGCAGTGCAAAAAAATTAAAGGTAGAGAGGAAAAAGTTTTTATGACCCTTCAGATGTTAAAAGGAAAAATTCATCGTGCAACTGTGGTTCAGGCTGCACTTGATTATGTGGGAAGTATCACCATTGACGAGGATCTTTTAGATGCTGCCGGAATTCTTGAATATGAGAAAGTTCAGATCGTAGATGTCAATAACGGCGCACGTTTTGAGACATACACCATTGCCGGAGAGCGTGGAAGCGGAATGATCTGCTTAAACGGTGCAGCGGCCCGCTGTGCCTCCGTCAAAGATAAAGTCATCATTATGTCTTATGCGGATATGACGCCGGAGGAAGCAAAGACCCACAGACCTTCTGTTGTCTTTGTGGACGAGATCAATCGAATTGACCGTGTGACCAACTATGAAAAACATGGCCAGTTATTTGATAAAGCAAGACTGGATGAGGAGTAGAGAGATATCATGTTAAAAGGAAAAACCGTTGTACTGGGTGTGACAGGAAGTATTGCAGCTTATAAAATCGCATCACTGGCAAGTATGCTGATCAAACAGCATGCAGATGTGCATGTGATTATGACGCAGAATGCGACAAATTTTATCCATCCGACTGCATTTGAGACATTGACAAGACATAAATGCCTGGTGGATACCTTTGACCGGAATTTTCAGTTTGATGTACAGCATGTAAGTCTGGCACAGCAGGCGGATGTGATGATGATCGCACCAGCTTCTGCAAACGTGATCGGAAAGCTGGCACATGGGATCGCAGATGATATGTTGACGACCACCGCGATGGCATGTAAGGCACCGATGCTGATCGTGCCGACGATGAATACAAATATGTATGAAAATCCGATTCTGCAGGACAATTTAAAGGTGCTGGCTTCCTATGGAAAGGAAATCATCGAACCAGCCAGCGGTATGCTTGCCTGCAGAGATGTAGGAAAAGGAAAGATGCCGGAGCCGGAAGTATTATTCCAGCATATCCTGCGGGTAATTGCCTTTGAAAAAGATCTGGCAGGCAAAAAGGTACTGGTGACTGCGGGACCGACGCAGGAAGCCATTGATCCGGTGCGTTATATCACCAATCATTCCACCGGAAAAATGGGGTATGCCATTGCGGAAAATGCTATGCTGCGTGGTGCGGATGTGACACTGGTGACAGGTCCGTGTGCAATGGAGCCGCCGATGTTTGTCAAGGTAAAACCGGTGATCTCCGCACAGGATATGTATGAGGCTGTGACAGAGGAATATGAGCAGACAGACATTGTGATCATGACTGCGGCAGTGGCGGATTACCGTCCGGCACAGGTCAGCACGGAGAAAGTCAAGAAACAGGATGGCGATATGTCCATTCCGCTGGTGCGGACCAAAGATATTCTGGCAACGCTGGGTGCATCCAAGACACATCAGTTCTTATGCGGTTTTTCCATGGAGACACAGAATATGCTGGAGAATTCCAGAGCAAAGATTGCAAAGAAAAATCTGGATATGATCGTAGCCAACAATCTGAAAGTGGCAGGTGCCGGATTCGGTACCGATACCAATGTCATCACACTGATCGCAAATGATATGGAAAAAGAACTGCCGCTGATGAGCAAAAAGGAAGCTGCAGGATGTATTCTGGATACGATTCTTGAGAGATTATAGTTTTGAAAGCTGTGCAGATGGTCAATCTGTATGTGGAAAAAAGAGAATTTGAAAAAGAGAGAATAGGAAATTGCTTGATCCGGAAAATACATTTTTGATATTTTTTATCATTGATGTGTTTTCCGGATATTTTTTACTTGAAATATACCCTAAGGGGGTATATAATAAGCCCGTATTGATCGAAATGATTATATTATTTTTGAAAAGGAAGTGGATAGATCAGATGGAAAAAGAGAAAACTACTCCGGTACAGGAAGAATCCTGTTGCTGCTGTCATAAGAAAAAAGAGCGTGACGAAAAAGAATATAAGGATCTGATGAACCGGCTCAGCCGCATCGAAGGTCAGGTGCGCGGTGTGAAAGGAATGCTGGAGCGGGATGCCTACTGTGTGGATATTCTGACCCAGGTGGCAGCCATCAATGCAGCGTTGAACAGTTTTAATAAAGTGCTACTGGCAAATCATATCAAAACCTGTGTGGTGGAAAATGTTCGGAACGGAGATGACAGTGTCATCGACGAGCTGGTTACAACTATGCAGAAACTGATGAAATAAAGGATGAAAGCAAACAGATAAAATCTGCGCAGACAGAGAGAATAAATGAGGTGAAGAGTTTTATGGATAAATTTTCGGTAACAGGCATGAGCTGTGCGGCCTGCAGTGCTCATGTGGAAAAAGCGGTGGCGAAGGTACCCGGCGTAACTTCCGTTACTGTAAGTCTGCTGACCAATTCCATGAGTGTGGAAGGTACGGCAGCACCGTCCGATATTATTCAGGCGGTTACCCAGGCGGGGTATGGTGCTTCTTTGCAGGGCGGAGAGCAGAACACATCCGCACCGGCATTTGATGAGGAGGCATTAAAGGATCATGAGACACCAAAACTGCGGAAACGTCTGATCGCCTCCGTTGTGATCCTAATCCCGCTGATGTATGTTTCCATGGGACATATGATGTGGAACTGGCCGCTGCCGTCCTTTATGGCGGGAAATCATGTAGCCATGGGACTGTATCAGATGCTTCTGACCATTCTGGTCATGGTCATCAATCAGAAGTTTTTTATCAGCGGATTTACAAGCCTGCTGCATAAATCCCCGAATATGGATACCCTGGTAGCACTTGGTTCTGGTGCATCCTTTGCGTACAGCACCTATGCACTGTTTGCCATGACCGGCGCGCAGATGCGGATGGATATGGATGCTGTGATGCAGTACATGGATGAGTTTTATTTTGAGTCTGCAGCCATGATCCTGACACTGATCACCATTGGAAAAATGCTGGAAGCCTACTCCAAAGGAAAGACGACCAATGCATTGAAGAGTCTGATGCAGCTTGCCCCGAAAAAGGCAACAATCCTGCGGGATGGCGAAGAAGTTTCCGTTCCGGTGGAGCAGGTGCAGATCGGAGATATCTTTGTGGTACGTCCGGGGGAGAGCGTTCCGGTGGACGGTGTGATCATTGAGGGAAACAGTGCATTGAACGAATCTGCCCTGACCGGGGAGAGTATTCCGGTGGACAAGGCGGAGGGTGACAGTGTATCTGCGGCTACGTTAAACCAGTCTGGATTCTTAAAATGCCGGGCAACCAGAGTCGGAAATGACACGACCTTGTCCCAGATCATTCAGATGGTCAGCGATGCGGCTGCCACAAAAGCACCGATCGCAAAAGTTGCAGATAAAGTGTCCGGTGTATTTGTTCCGGCGGTTATTTCCATCGCCATAGTGACGATCATCGTATGGCTTTTGGTTGGTCAGGATTTCGGCTTTGCACTGGCAAGAGGAATTTCCGTACTGGTGATCAGCTGCCCATGTGCCTTAGGTCTTGCCACACCGGTTGCCATCATGGTCGGAAACGGTGTTGGTGCGAAAAACGGTGTGTTATTCAAGACAGCGGTATCGCTGGAAGAGACCGGAAAAGTGGATATTGTGGCACTGGATAAGACCGGTACCATCACACAGGGTGAGCCGAAAGTAACAGATATGATACCGGGTGAGGGTATCACGAAAGATACGTTAATGCAGACGGCATTAGCACTGGAGTTAAAGAGTGAGCATCCGCTGGCAAAAGCCATTGTGGCTTACGGCGAGGAACAGCAGATTACGGTTTCTGCCGCAGATGATTTTCAGGCAATGCCTGGAAACGGTCTGTCAGGACTTGTTGCCGGTGCACGCGTGTTTGGCGGAAATCTGAACTTTATTTCCGGAAAGACGACGGTTTCTGAGAAGATGCAGCGCCAGGCGGAAGAACTTGCAAAGCAGGGAAAAACACCGCTGTTTTTTGCGACAGAAGAGAAACTTTTTGGTATCATTGCGGTAGCTGACGTCATCAAAGAGGACAGCCCGCAGGCAATCTCACAGCTTCAGAATATGGGAATTGAGGTTGTTATGCTGACCGGTGATAATGAGCGCACTGCTGAGGCCATCGGTGCGCAGGCAGGCGTAGATCAGGTCATCGCAGGTGTCCTGCCGGATGGCAAGGAGCGTGTGATCCGTGAACTGCAGCAGCGTGGAAAAGTTGCCATGGTTGGCGACGGAATCAACGATGCCCCGGCATTGACCCGTGCAGATATGGGAATTGCCATTGGAGCAGGTGCGGATGTGGCATTAGATGCGGCAGACGTCGTTCTGGTAAAAAGCAGCCTTTCCGATGTCCCGGCTGCCATCCGTCTGAGCCGTGCGGTATTGCGCAATATCCACGAAAATCTGTTCTGGGCATTTATTTATAACGTAATAGGTATTCCGATTGCCGCCGGAGTGTGGTATCATTGGTTTGGACTGAAATTAAACCCGATGTTCGGAGCAGCAGCCATGAGTCTGTCCAGCTTCTGCGTGGTAACGAATGCGCTGCGCCTGAATTTTGTAAAGGTTTACAGTACAAAGAGAGATAAAAAGAGAAATCATAAGAAAAATCAGAATCAGCAGGATGTACAGATTGTAGTAAATACAGATGTAATGGCTGAAAAACAGGAGGAGAATGACATGGAGAAAGTAATTGAGATCAAAGGTATGATGTGCGGACACTGCGAGGCACATGTAAAGAAAGCATTAGAGGCATTAGAGGGTGTTGCATCCGCAGAGGCAAGCCATGAGAAGGGAACTGCTGTTGTTCAGTTATCCGGTTCCGTAGAAGATGCTGCACTGAAAAAAGCAGTAGAGGATGAAGGTTATGAGGTAACCGGTATCCGATAGGAAAAAAATATCTATAGAAAATAGAATGTCACTCTGGGTATTCCATATGCGATTGTATAGGTGAGTATGCAGGGTGACATTCTTTGGGTTAAAAAAGGCAGGTAAATTATGGCAAAAATCAAGCATTTAATATTTGACATGGGAAACGTACTCATGCGTTATAATCCGGAAGTTCCACTGCGGGAATATGTGACTTCAGAGGAAGCGAGAGATCTGATCCGGAAAGAATTGTTTCAGGGACCGGAATGGGTGGAACGGGACAGAGGAACGATTTCCATCGAGGATATGTATGAGCGCGTGGCAAAAAGAATTCCGGAGCAATACCATGAGGAGTTAAAGAAATGTGTGTACGGATGGGATATCTGTATGGAACCACTGGTGGAATCCGTAAAGCTATGCGAGGATGCACGAAAATGGGGCTACCGGACCTATGTGCTTTCCAATGCGGCAGCGGATGAATTTTACCGGTATTTTCCGAAATTTTCACCGTTGGAGGCATTTGACGGTGTCATGGTATCTTCTGAGGTGCATATGATCAAACCGGATGCACGGATCTATGAGTGTCTGCTGGAAAAATATCACCTGAATCCGGAAGAATGTCTGTTTTTCGATGACCGGGAAGATAATGTGGAAGGTGCCCGAGAAGCCGGTATGCAGGCGATGGTTTTTACGGAGGATTATGAGAGCCTGCGTGCATTTTTGCAGGAAAATGCAGGAATCGTGGACGATGAGATTGTTGCGGATTCTTCAAATACCGGAAATGGGAAAGAAGCCAAAAAGACAGAAACAGATGCTCCATCAGAAAAGAAAAAGAAGCTGTTACATAACGTGACAAAAACGATGCGTGCGGTATTGATTCCGCTGATCGTTGCAGCGGCCGTTTTTACTTCGGCATGTTCCCTGTCTCCGGCACCGGAGCCGCGGACGACGCAGGCACAGGATTCCGGTCAGGCGGTTGCGGACAGCAGTACCGCATTACAGAGTGGCGAAAGCATATCTCTGGACAGTATTCCGGCATATTCCGGCCAGCCGTATGTGATAATCAACAATAACGTACCTGATTTCACGGATGCGGATATACAGACGACTTCCTATGAGGATTATTCGGATCTGGACAGTCTTGGCAGATGCGGTGTGGCAAATGCCATTGTCGGCATTGACCTGATGCCGACAGAGGAACGCGGAGCTATTGGTCAGGTAAAACCAAGCGGCTGGCACACAGTAAAATATGAAGGGATTGATGGAAATTATCTGTATAACCGATGCCATCTGATCGGATATCAGCTCAGCGGAGAGAATGCGAATGAGAAAAATCTGATCACCGGAACACGGTATCTGAATGTGACGGGGATGCTGCCTTTTGAGGATGAGGTAGCGGATTATGTGAAGCAGAACCATGCACATGTGCGCTATCGTGTAACTCCGATTTTTGAGGGAGACAATCTGGTGGCTTCCGGAGTGCAGATGGAAGCAAAATCCGTGGAAGATAACGGAGCCTCGGTCTGCTACAACGTGTATGTCTATAATGTGCAGCCGGGGGTTGTCATTGATTATGCGACCGGAGACAGCAGAAAGGCGACAGATGAGGAGGCAGCGGCGCAGTCGGCATCCACAGCCTCCGGCCAGCAGTCTCAGGCAACGGAAAAGACCTATGTGTTAAATACCAATACCATGAAATATCATACGCCGGACTGTTCCAGTGTAGCCGATATAAAAGCAGATAACCGTCAGGATTACACCGGAACTGCGGCAGAACTGCAGCAGCAGGGATATGAGCCGTGCGGCAGATGCCATCCGGAATAAATAGAACAGTGAAATGACAGCAGGAAGGGAAATGATCGTCCCTTCTTGTTTTTGTGCGTTTGGAAATTTGCAGTTAGATGATTCGGAGCTGCTTTTTCAGCGTGTATTCCGATACTCCCTGGGGGTACATCCGACGATGGATTTGAATGTTTTTGTAAAATAGCTGGGACTGGAGAATCCGCAGCTGTTACTGATATCGATAATACTCTGCTCACCGGAATCCAGCATATGACAGGCTTTTTCAATTCGGTAATGGATCAGATACTGGATGGGAGACTGCCGTATGATGTTGCGGAAAGAGCGTTGTACCTCCCGTTCGCAGATGTTGGCGGTCTCAGCCAGCTGCTTCAGCGATATGGATTCCGTATAGTTGTTCTGGATATAGCGGATCATTTTTTTGATATGCTGCATTTCCTGGGAACTCTCTTTTGGACTTCCGGACTCCAGTTCTGTCCGGTTCATGGCGAGAATCAAGAACATGCGGGACAGTTTTTCACGGATTTCGTATTCATAACCAAAGAGTTTTTCCCGGGCAATGGTGGTGGCATCTGAGATCAAGTCCAGAATCTCTTTTTCCCAGGGGATGGATGCCCGCAGGTGGATGTAGGGCAGGGAATGTCCGGAAGTGGCGATGGGAGCCATGTATTTCTGCCAGAATACCGTATGCTTGGAACCGTAGATCAGCCGTCCGTGAAAAACCAGATCTTCTTTGTAAAAGTCGCCGGTGGCCTGGGTGGTTTCCTGGGAGTGCAGCGTTCCGGTGTTGATAAAGATGCCATCTCCGGCCTGCAGGAGCAGATGATCTGTTCCCACGGACAGCGGACAGGAGCCGCTTCGCACAATGGAAACTTCATATTCTTCGTGCCAGTGCCAGCGGATATCGTGGGTATTGGCATCGGTGGAATAGGAGGCACAGGGAAATGCGGTGTCACCGTGGGCACGGTTTTCCAGAAACTCATCCTGAACCGAGATTGTTATAGTATTTTTCATAATTATCTCCATAAAAGCGTCAAAATGTCGTGTTTGTTATATTATATGTCCGTTCTGTTATGGATGCAAGGTCTGTTTTGATATAGTATATAGCTTGCTTTTGGAAATGTTGATTTGAGGGAGGAGTATAAGATGACAAAAGACATGACTTCAGGTTCTACCCTGCGGCATATTATAAATTTTGCGATTCCGCTTTGTATGGGAATGCTGTTTCAGCAACTGTACAGTATGGTGGATACGATGATTGTAGGAAAGGTTCTGGGAGTGCAGCCTCTGGCCGGGGTTGGAGCTACCGGTTCACTGAATTTTATGATCATCTGGTTTTGCATCGGTATCTGTAATGGTTTTTCCATTCCAATCGCGCAGGCATTTGGTGCAAATAAGGAAGTGGAACTGAGACGCTATGTGGCAAACAGTACATGGCTTTGTATTTTTTTCAGTATTATCATTACATTTTTTGTATCAATTTTTACAAGAAATATGCTGGTGTTATTAAAAACACCGGAAGATATTTTTGAGTATGCCTATATTTATATACTGATCATTTTCCTTGGAATTCCATGTACGTTTTTATATAATTTCCTTGCGGGA
Source organism: Lachnospiraceae bacterium (assembly GCA_022781925.1). Classification (GTDB taxonomy): domain Bacteria; phylum Bacillota; class Clostridia; order Lachnospirales; family Lachnospiraceae; genus Eubacterium_I. Next base: position 46,414 of record JALESO010000032.1, on the reverse strand, counting down.
GTGGCAAGGGCACTTGGGGATTCGAAAACACCTCTGGTTTTCCTGATCCTGTCTTCCGTGATGAATGTTGCACTGGACTTTGTACTGATGATCCCGATTCCGTTGGGAGTGGCAGGTGCAGCGATTGCGACGGTGATCTCACAGGGTGTTTCCGGTCTGATCTGTCTGTTTTATATGAAAAAGAAGTTTGTGATTTTACACGGATCACGAGATGAATGGAGGATCCGTGGACATTATATGAAGCAGCTTTGCAGCATCGGTGTTCCAATGGGATTACAATATTCTATTACCGCCATCGGTTCCCTGGTTATCACAGCAGCTGTAAATGCACTGGGTTCCACAGCAGTTGCGGGTGTGACAGCAGCCCAGAAGATCAATAATCTGATCACCTGCCCGGTCGAGTCGCTTGGACAGACGATGGCGCCATATGTGGGACAGAATATTGGTGCAGGTAAGAAAGAGCGTGTCAGTGACGGACTGAAAAAGGCATCCATCTGTGGATTTATATGGTCTGCGGTATGCATTCCGATCGTACTGCTCTTTGGAAAGCCGATGACGCTGCTGTTTTTAAGTGAGCCGAATGCAAAAGTAGTAGAATATTCGTTTTTATTCTTATTAGTAAGTACACTGGGATATTGTTTGCTGACGCTTGTAAATACGGTACGTTTTTCTATTCAGGGTATGGGATTTTCAAGTTTTGCCATGACGGCAGGTGTGCTGGAGATGGCTGCCAGAACCATTGCGGGTATTGTGCTGGCTCCGATGTTTGGTTATATCGGAATCTGTCTGTCGAACGTACTGGCATGGATCTTTGCGGATGCTTTTCTGATACCGGCATTCCGGCACTGTATTAAAAAGTAACCGGAATCTGGAAGAGTGTAGAACAGAAAAACGGAAATTTAGAAATGCTTACATAGCATACAAAAATTACATATGTTGTGCAAATAAGAAAAGCCTTGCGGCATTGATCGGATAAATCGTCTGCCGCAGGGCTTTTTATTTGGTTAAAGTCGGTTTAAATTTCAACTTCTTTTTAATTCGAGTTCAAGTCGAACACGTTTATGCTTCTTCCGGAATGAATTCAATGTGGTTTTCAGCAAGTTTGGAAATTCTTGCGAGAGAGTATACATGAATGCCCTGTTCTGTTAATTTGTCACGACCCGGCTGGAAAGATTTCTCGATCAGGATACCGAGACCGGCTACGGTTGCATGGGCTTTTCTTAACAGGCGGATCGCACCGGTGGCTGCTTCGCCGTTTGCAAGAAAGTCATCGATGATCAGTACATGATCGGTCTCATCGATCTGCTCTGCGGAAAGTGTCAGCTCATAGCTTGTTCCCTTTGTAAAAGAAGTAACCATTGTCTGGTAAAGGTTTTTATTTAAAACTTTGGATGGCTGTTTTTTGAGAATAACCATCGGAATCTCCATCTCGATCGCAGTGGTAAGGGCAGGAGCAATACCTGAGCTTTCAATGGTGACGATCTTTGTGATACCCTGATTTGCGAAATGTGCTGCAAAATCTTTTCCGATCTCTTTCATCAGAAACGGGTCAACCTTGTGGTTGATAAAACTGTCCACCTTTAAAATATCTTCATTAACGGCCACACCGTCTGTCTTAATCTTTTCTTCCAGTAACTGCATGATATTCCTCCAATATGTTTTTTCCGGAAAAACCCGGACGAAATAATTTAAAATCATTATAGCACATATTTTTTACATAAAAAAGCCTAACGCTTACTTTTTTGTATCTTTTTGAAAAGCCCATCCAAAATCAGAACGAAGAAAAATAATTTTCTGATTTTCCCTTTACATAAATTTGCCCCTGTGAAATAATAGTTGGCATGAATATTACAATTTATACCGTAGGAAAAATAAAAGAAAAATTTTACCGTCAGGCCATTGAGGAATATGAACAGCGGCTGGGCCGGTATTGCAAATTGAAGATTGTGGAAGTGGCGGATGAGAAGACGCCTGACCATGCCAGTGAAACAGAAAACAGACAGATTAAGGAAAAGGAAGGAGAACGTCTGCTCAAACAGATGAAAGATGGAAGTTTTATCATCGCACTGGCCATTCAGGGGAAAAAACTGGATTCGGTGGCATTTTCGGAGAAAATTGAGACGCTGGGGCTGCATGGAGTCAGCGATATCGGCTTTGTGATCGGAGGTTCTCTGGGACTTTCGGATGCGGTGCTGGCGCGGGCTGACATGCTGCTCAGTTTTTCGGATATGACGTTTCCGCATCAGCTGATGCGGGTGATCCTGCTGGAGCAGGTGTATCGTGCATATCGGATCAGCAGCGGGGAACCATATCACAAATAAAATGATTAAGAAAATGTGAAAGTAAAAACAGAACAAAGAGTGATACCGCTGTGATTTCTTCATATACTGTTAGCATGAGGAAAGAAAAAAGAGAACATCTGACCAGGCAGCTGACAAAAAGCCTGGAACTGCCCGGAGACCTGATGCTCGGGGCATCCGTTGTCACCGTTACCGGACGGACCGATCTGGTAATTGAAAATTATAAAGGAATTTTGGAATACCGGCAGGATAAGATCCGGCTGCTGTTAAAACACGGCCAGCTGGAAATCACCGGCAGAGAATTAAAGATTGATTATTATACCAACGATGATATGAAAATCACCGGACAGATCGACAGACTGGAATATGGCATGTGAGGAGAGGTCTGCATGATATTAAAAGTGATGAAATTCTTTCGCGGGTATCTGCTTGTCCGACTGACCGGGTATTCTCCGGAGCGGTTTTTCAATCTGTGCGGAAATGCGGATATTATTTTATGGAATATGGAACAGACAGAGGAAGGGTATACCTTTTATATCAGTCTGCCGGCCTTTCGGAAACTGAAACCGATGCTGCGAAAAAGCGGAACCAGGATCCGGATCCTGAAGCGTGTCGGGGTTCCGTTTCTGCTGCACCGCTACCGTCATCACCGGTTCTTCTTCGTGGGACTTGGCAGTCTCTTTGTGATCCTGCTTTTGATGGCACAGTTTATCTGGGCGGTTGAGATATCCGGAAACAGCAGATATTCCGGACAGGTACTGCGGGATTTTCTGGCAGAATCCGGGATTGGCTATGGCAGCTGGAAGCGGGGTGTTGACTGCGAGAAAACAGAAACGCTGCTGCGCCGGGCATTTGATGACATCACCTGGGTGTCGGTCCGGATATCCGGCACACGTCTGTATGTGGATATCCAGGAACGGCTGACGGAACAGACCGGCACAGGATCTGCCGGTGAGGAAGCGGATGCGGCGACGGATCTGGTGACGGATGTGGAAGGCACGGTGGAGTCTATTGTGGTGCGTCAGGGAACGCCGCTGGTTGCCAATGGAGATTATGTGGAAGCCGGGACGATTGTGGTTTCCGGGGCGCTTCCCCTGGAAAATGACAGTGGCGAGATCAGTGATTACGAGTATTGTTCTTCGGATGCGGATGTCTGGATCCGGACAACGCTTCCTTATAAAGATGCATTTCCAATGACAAAGAGAGTGCTGCAAAAGACGGGAAGCAAACGGTACGGCATCTCTCTGGTGTTTGGAACGTATCAGATGCATCTGTTTGATACCGTCAAAGAGGAAATGGTGTGCGACAGTGTGTATTATGATCCGCGGATCGGAAGAGATTTTTATCTGCCGTTTCAGCTGATCGTAAGGACGCAGGAGGCCTGCAAATGGCAGGAAATTCCCTGCTCCAGAGAGGAAATCTGTCAGATCGCGCAGCTGCGTCTAGCGGATTATTGTAAGAATTTAGAAAAAAACGCTATTCAAATACAGGAAAATAGTGTTATTATAAAAGCGAGTGCCACAGAAATATCTGTGGAAGGATCTCTGGATGCGCTGGTGAAAGCGACCCGGCGGACAGAGACAGAAAAGATGAAGAAACAGGAAGGAACTGGCACATATGGAATTGACACAACAAATGTTGGACATTCCGATTGAACATATGTCAAATGTATTCGGAAAGTTTGATGCCTGGTTAAAGCAGATTGAAAAATATCTGCAGGTTACAATGGTGGTCCGTGACGGAAGCCTGAAGATCATGGGAAGTGACGAGAACGTGCAGAAGGCGCAGTCCGTGATGAGTGATCTGCTTGCCATGTCCAAAAAGGGCAATGATATCACGGAGCAGACGGTTACTTACGCACTGGAAACGTGCGGATGTTCCAAAAATCATCCGCTTCTGGAGGCTGACAGCGAGATTATCTGTCATACTGTCCAGGGAAAACCGGTAAAACCAAAGACGCTGGGCCAGAAAGATTATGTAGATCAGATTCGGGATAAAATGATCGTATTTGGAATCGGACCGGCAGGAACCGGAAAAACATACCTGGCAATGGCGATGGCGATCACTGCATTTAAAAATGAGGAGGTCAGCAGGATCATTCTGACAAGACCGGCCATTGAGGCGGGAGAAAAACTCGGATTTCTTCCGGGAGACTTACAGAGCAAGATCGATCCGTATCTGCGTCCGCTGTACGATGCCCTGTATCAGATTATGGGAGCGGAGAGTTTTATAAAGAACCAGGAAAAAGGACTCATTGAAGTAGCACCCCTTGCTTATATGCGTGGTCGTACACTGGATAATGCCTTCATCATTCTGGATGAAGCACAGAATACGACGCCGGCGCAGATGAAGATGTTCCTGACACGTATCGGTTTCGGCTCCAAGGTGGTTGTCACCGGTGATGCTTCACAGAAGGATCTGGCACCGGGTGCCAAGTCCGGTCTGGATGTTGCCATGCGTGTGTTACAGAAAGTGGACGATATCGCATTCTGTAAACTCACCAGTCAGGACGTTGTCCGTCATCCGCTGGTACAGAAGATCGTCAAAGCATATGATGAATATGAAAATGCACAGTTAAAAAAGGAACGTGCGGGACGTTCCGGCAAGAGAGAAAGCAGAGGAAAACGCAATGACCATTAATATCATCTGTGAAACAACGCCCGGTTTTTCATTTCATTATAAGAAACTGGCGCAGACTGTGATCGAGCAGTCGCTGGACAGCGAAGGCTTTCCTTATGAAGCGGAAGTAAACCTCACTCTGGTGGATGAGGAACGGATCCATGAGATCAATCTGGAGACGAGGCAGATCGATGCACCTACGGATGTATTGTCTTTTCCGATGATCGCCTATGAGTACCCGGCGGATTTTGACGGCGTGGACGATCAGCTGGATGACTGTGTGAATCCGGATACACAGGAAGTATTACTTGGGGATATCGTGATCTGTGTACCGCGGGTATATGCGCAGGCCGAAGAATACGGACACAGCGTGAAACGGGAATATGCGTTTCTGATCACGCACAGTATGCTGCACCTGATGGGATATGACCATATGGTGCCGGAGGATGCGGCTCTGATGGAAGCCCATCAGCGGGAAATTCTTGATACCTTAAAGATTACAAGATAAAAAGAAAGAGAGAAGAATTATGAAAAAAGCACTTGCAATGATTTTACTTGGGGTTATGTCACTGTCACTGCTGGCCGGTTGTGGAAAAAAAGAAGAAACACCGGCTATGTCAGATACGGTTCAGGAGAGTTCGGTATCTGAACCGGAGGAAGAACCGGTGAGCGAGCCGGAAGAACCGGCGGTTCCGGAAGGAATGGCACGCAGTTATCTGACGGGTGAATGGATCGACGAGGCTATTGCGAACCAGCGTCCGCTGGCAGTTATGCTTGGCAATACAAAGATCGCAACACCACAGTATGGCATCACGGATGCGGACATTATTTATGAAGCTGCCGTGGAAGGACAGGAGACACGTCTGATGGCTATTTTCCAGGATTACGCAAATCTGGAAAAAGTCATGTCCATCCGCAGCTGCCGTCATTACTATGTGCACTGGGCACTGGAGTTTGATGCCATTTATGCACATTACGGTCAGGCAAAATATGCGGTTGAGATCCTGTCCCAGGATTATGTGAATAATCTGAGCGGTCTGGATGGCAGCGTGGAAAAAGTCATGTATAAACGTGACTCCAGCCGTAAGGCACCGCACAATGCATATACCACCGGGGAAGGAATTGTGGCAGGTATTGCTACCAAGGGATATGAGACGCAGCATGCGGCAGATTATTCCGGACATTATAAATTTGTAGAAGACGACGATCAGCAGTTATTCCTGACGGATGGCACACCGGCGACGGTAGTGGAACCGGGATATCTGGTAAATAAACCGTGGTTTGTCTATGACAGTGAGACCGGTTTATACAAACGTTTCCAGAATGGTGCGGCTCAGACAGACGGCAATAACGGCAAGCAGGTTGAAGTCAAAAATATTATTATCCAGATCTGCGAGTGGAATCGGATGAGCAGCGAGGATGAATATCTGAACATGGAAACCATGAAAGGCGGTTCCGGTTATTACATTACCAACGGGGCAGCTATTCCGGTGACATGGAAGAAAGATTCTCTGCAGTCTCCGACCAGATATTACAAAGAGGACGGATCTGAGATTCAGTTAAATCAGGGAAAAACATGGGTATGTGTGACCGAAGATACCTATGCAGATAAGATCGCTTTTTATCCAAGCGAGGAAGAGTATGCAAACAGATAAGCTGCTCAAACGATACTGCGTTTTCCTGAAAGCAGGAAAAGAGGTTATTTTATGAGTAAGAAGAAAAATGATACAAGTTTTTTGGTGCAGGGATCCATTCTTGCGGTTGCATCACTTGTCAGCAGGGTCATCGGTCTTGTTTACCGGATCCCGCTGACTGCGATCATCGGAGATCATGGAAATGATTATTACAGCTGTGCGTATGAGATATACAGTCTGCTGTTACTGATCTCTTCTTACAGCCTTCCGATGGCTGTATCCAAAATGGTTTCGGCACGAATTTCAAATGGTGAGAAGCAGAATGCGTACCGTGTATTCAAAGGTGCCATGGCATTTGCACTGATCACCGGTACGGCGGCATGTGTAGTCGTGTTCTTTGGAGCAGAGGAACTGACCCGGCTGTTTCAGACACCTCTTGGTGTCTACGCGCTGCAGGTATTGGCTCCGACACTGATCATCGTGGCTGTGCTCGGTGTATTCCGTGGATTTTTCCAGGGTATGGGAACCATGATCCCCAGTGCGGTGTCACAGATCATCGAACAGATCGTCAATGCGGTAGTCAGTGTAGGCGCAGCCTATGTGCTGTTCGCCTATGGTAAACGGATCGCAACGGTACTCGGAAGCAAAGAGCATTATGATGCGGCTTACGGTGCAGCGGGCGGAACCCTCGGAACCAGCGTGGGTGCACTGTGTGGACTGGCCTTTATCATCTTTGTATTTTCCATGTTCCTTCCGAAATTCCGCAAGGCAATGAAACGGGAAAACAAGATTGGCAAAAAACAGCCGGAATCTTACCGTGTGATTTTTGGTATCTTGATCGGTACCATTGTTCCGGTATTGCTCAGCACTACCATCTACAATCTGGTCTCCATCGTGGATCAGTGGTTATTTAAAAATATTGCAACGGTACAGGGCTATTCTGCGACGAATGTCTCTGAATGGTGGGGCATTTTCTCCGGTAAATACAGAGTTCTGACCAATGTGCCGATCTCTATTTCCACGGCACTTGCGGCTTCCTGTGTTCCGGCACTGGCAGCAGCTTTTGCACAGAAGGACGATGATCAGGTACGGTCAAAAATCGGTATGTCTATGCGTTTTATCATGGTAGTTGCCATGCCGTGTACCGCAGGTATCATGGTGCTGGCAAATCCAATCATCCAGCTTTTGTTCCCAGGTTCAGGCCCGCTGGCAGGACATCTGCTGCAGGCAGGTGGAATCAGTGTTATTTTCTATTCCATTTCCACCCTGTCCAATGCAGTATTACAGGGAATTGACCGGATGCGGATCCCGGTCCGCAACGCTTCTGTGGCACTTGTGCTTCATGCGGGTGTCATTGCGGCATGTATGTTCGGACTGGATCTGAAGATCTATGGTATCTGTATCGGAACCATTGCATTTTCACTGATCATGTGTATTTTAAACGGTCTGTCCGTGCGGAAATACTCCGGATTTAAACCAGATGTTGCAAAAACATTTGTAAAGCCGGCCATTGCATCTGTGATCATGGGTGTCGTGGTATATGCGGCATATTTTGTCTGCCATAAAGTATTACACAGCAATGCCATCAGTACCGTGATCTCCGTACTGGTCGGTATGGTTGTCTATGCGGCTGCGCTGTTGCTGATCAAAGGACTGACAGAAGAAGAACTGCACAGTTTCCCGAAGGGAGAACTGCTGATCCGCATTGCGAAGAAGTTCCATCTGTTATAGAAAAACTGAATAAAGCAAAAAGAAATGTGAATACTACGAAAAAAGGAGTTTTTATGATGAAACAGACACGTATGATTCGCATTTCTTTTTTGATTTGTACCATCTGCATGGTGGCGGCATTCTGGAGCGGCTTTTATTTTGGCGGCAGCCAGCTTAACGCAGATACCGCACCGGTGCAGACGGCCTCCGGGCAGGATGCGGACAGTCAGAAAAGCACCACGGAAGAAAAAAAGAATGCTTCCCGGACAGATTCCGTGGAAAGCATGAGTAATCTGTCAGAAGAAAAATATTATGTCAAAGTCTCAGGAACGTATTTGTCTGTTTATTTCAGCGATACGGACCGGCTGTACTTTGAAACAAGCCTGAAAGTGTCTGATCTGCCGGAATATCTGAGAAAAGATGCACTGGATGGGATTCCCTTTACTTCATTGGAAAATCTGTATAGCTTTCTGGAAAATTATTCGAGTTAGTGTAAACTGACGACTTTTCAAAATCTGCGGCTTGTGCTATACTGAACCACGAAATGATTTCGCAACGGAGCACACAGGCGCAAAGATGCCGCCTGCAGACTGGTTGCAGATTCTGGAGGGCAGGATGAAAGCAGAGAAAAAACAAAAGGGAATCGGACTGGGGACCGGTATGATCATCGGCATTGCCATTATCTATATTTTATTTGGTCTTGCCATGGAATTCGTTCCACAGTTTAAGGAAATTTATATTATCTATATCGCAGGTGCCATTTTTGTGGTGTTTGGAATTATCATGATCGTGAAATATTTCCTGACGGGAAGTTACCGGGATATCGGTAAATACGGATTTTCCGCCGGTGTACTCTGCGTGCTGATCGGTGTGCTCATGCTGGTACGGACCAATGAGATCGCAGTGTATTTTTCACTGTTCCTCGGTGTCTGCATTTTACTGACCGCAGTGATCAAGTTGCAGAATGCAGTGGATCTCAAGAGTATCCATAACGCAGGATGGTTTGTTTTTCTGCTGATCGCACTGGCATTTCTGGCGGTGGCGATTTTTGTGATTTTAAATCCGGGCGGAAAAGTATCCCAGTACAAAGATGTGATCTATTATCTGCTGATTGCGGATGGCGTCATTGACCTGATCAGTCCGCTTTATCTGGTATTTGCGATCCGTGCGAGCAGACGGGTCCGTCCTGTGGAGCAGAGACAGAACAGTGATGCGCCGGATGAGAAAAACGAAAATAAGGACGATTCCGAATCTGAGAAACAAACATCTGAGCATAAAAAAACGGAGGAACGGTCCGAGGATAAGAAGACCGCTTCCCGAAAGAGAGAACAGCATAGTTCAACCAGGGAAAATACTGATAGTTTGAAAGAAACAGGAAAAAATCCGGGTAAGAGATCGGAGCATACAGAAAAGTTACAGGCATCTTCCAGGGAGATGGCCGGGGATGTACAGCCGGAAGATGATACCGATGAGATGACGAAGGAAATTTTGAAATTTTTTGAAGAGGATAAGTAAAAGGAGTTTTTGTGAAACAGAAAACATATGATGTAATTGTAGTTGGCGGAGGCGCAGCCGGTCTGATGGCTGCGATTCATGCTGCATCCGGGGGAGCACATACGGCAATCCTGGATCATCATGAAATGTCCGGCAAAAAGATCCTGGCAACAGGAAATGGAAAATGCAATTTTACGAATCTGATGCAGGGGGAGAGCTATTATCGATGCGATACCCCTGCCTTTGTATTGCATATATTAGAACAGTTTTCCGCAGAGGATGCGATCGCATTTTTTCAGAACCTTGGTGTGATGACCAGAGACCGGCAGGGATATTGCTATCCGAGAAGCGGACAGGCAGCTGCCATTCGGAATACATTGCTGCGGCAGACAGAAAAGCTGGGGATTGAGATACATAATGGCATCGGGATCCGGAAAATCTGCCGGGAGGAAAAAGGCTTTTCCTTTGATACAAAAAGCGGCAGTTTTTTTGCTGCCCGCTGTATCCTTGCCACCGGCGGTATGGCATCACCGAAAACCGGAAGCGACGGAAGCGGATATATTTATGCAAAATCTTTCGGCCATACCGTGAATACACCGTTGCCGGCTCTGACTGCACTGATGGCAGAAGCAAACTGGTTAAAGGAAACTTCCGGGGTACGGGCGGATGCTGCCATAAAACTGTATGTGGACGGAACCTGTGTGGCAGAGGATACCGGAGAAGTGCAAATGGCAGATTATGGAATTTCCGGAATCCCGGTCTTTCAGGTGAGTCGCTATGCAGCGATTGCCCTGAATGAACAGCGACATGTATCAGCCGCCATCGACTTTGTACCGGAATATACGGAAGAAAAACTGCGGGAGTTTCTGAAACAGCAGCTGGATACTGCTTCTGCGGAAGAAAGCTGGAAAATGCTGCTGTCCGGTGTGGTAAATGAAAAAATTGCCGGTATGCTCTGCGGGCAGAAGCATCTGGGAGAACGTAAGATCGCTTCGATACCGGAAGCAAAGAACCGACAGCTGCTGCGGGAGTTTGCACATCTGCTGAAACAGGTAAAACTTCCGGTGACCGGTGTGCGTGGTTTTCAGTTTGCGCAGGTTACCTGTGGCGGAATCCCTGTGACGGAACTGACGGAACAGATGGAGTCAGACCGGGTTGCGGGGCTGTATTTCGCAGGAGAGTTGGTGGATGTGGACGGCATGTGCGGAGGGTATAACCTCCAGTGGGCATGGTCCAGCGGTGCTGTGGCCGGAAGGGCGGCAGCTGAGAAAATATAAGAACTTGGAGAATTGTATGAATAAAGTAATTCGTGTGTCGCAGATTTCTGTTCCGCTGGCACATACAAAAGAAGAGATTTTTCAGAAGGCATGTGCGCTGTCGCAGATTCCGACGAAAAAAGTACAGTCCATGCAGATCATGAAACAGTCGGTGGATGCCAGAAAAAAGGATGCTCTCAGTTATATTTATACGGTGCAGCTGGTGGTGGACGAGCATCAGAAGATTCGGAAGAATCATGCGCATGTGCAGGAGATCCGGCCGGTGATCTATCAGATCCCGAAAAAGACGGCACTGCCTGTGGAAGAGAAAAAGAATATTGCAGTGATCGGAGCAGGACCGGCGGGACTGTTTGCAGCCTATCTGCTGGCTCAGTGCGGTTACTGTCCGCAGATTTATGAGCGGGGCAAGGCGGTAGAAGAGCGGCAGCAGGATGTGGAAGCGTTCTGGAACGGGGGCGTACTGGATCCGGAGTCAAACGTGCAGTTTGGCGAGGGCGGTGCCGGTTCCTTTTCGGATGGAAAACTGAATACATTAGTGAAAGATAAATTCGGACGCAGCCGTTATGTGCTGGAAACCTTTGTGAAGTTTGGCGCGCCGGAGGATATCCTGTATGTGGCGAAACCTCATGTGGGAACGGATGTGTTGCGGGATGTGATCAGTCGGATGCGGCAGGAAATCATCCGGTTGGGAGGATCCTTTCATTTTTCTACAAAAGTGACAGATTTACATACAGAAGGCGGACAGATTTCTGAGATAGAGTTGAATCACAGAGAATGGAAACCGGTATCCGGTGTGATCCTTGCCATTGGCCACAGTGCCAGAGATACTTTTGAGATGCTGTACGAGCGGCAGATTCCGATGGCGGCAAAATCCTTTGCGGTGGGAATGCGTGTGGAACACCCACAGAATATGATCAACGAGAGCCAGTATGGCAGCGGAGCGGATATGAAGCTGCTTCCGACAGCTGCCTACAAGGTGACGCATCAGGCTTCCAATGGAAGAGGGGTGTATTCTTTCTGCATGTGTCCGGGAGGATATGTGGTGAATGCGTCTTCCGAGGAGGGACGGCTGGCAGTCAACGGCATGAGTTACCGCAGCCGTGACAGCAAAAATGCCAACAGTGCCATCATTATTTCCGTGACACCGGAGGATTTCCCGGATCCCCAACATCCACTTTCCGGTGTGATGTTTCAGCGAAGACTGGAAGAGACAGCATGGCAACTGGCAGAGGGAAAAGTACCACAGCAGTTGTATGTGGATTTTAAAGAAAACAGAAAAAGTACCGGTTATGGTTCCTTTGAAAGCTGCGTAAAGGGACAGCATGCCTTTGCCAATCTGCGGACGCTGTTTCCGGAAGCAGTCAATGAGGCGTTCTGTGAAGGAATGGAGTCCTTTGGACGGAAGATCCGTGGCTTTAACCGGGATGACAGCATACTGACCGGTGTGGAGAGCCGGACATCCTCCCCGGTGCGGATCCACAGAGACGAAAGCTTTCAGAGTGAGATCCGTGGCTTATACCCATGCGGCGAGGGTGCCGGTTATGCGGGAGGTATTATGTCAGCTGCCATGGACGGACTGAAAGTGGCGGAGGCAGTGATACAGCAGGAGATGAAATAAATGGAGATAAATATAGATGAACTGACACCCATGATGCAGAAATATATGGAGACAAAGCAGGAGTACAAAGACTGTATCCTGTTTTACCGTCTGGGTGATTTTTATGAAATGTTTTTTGAGGATGCCCTGACCGCATCCAAGGAACTGGAGATTACGCTGACCGGAAAAAGCTGCGGTCTGAAAGAGCGCGCACCGATGTGCGGGGTTCCGTTCCATGCGGTGGAAGGATACCTTAACAAACTGGTGTCCAAGGGTTATAAAGTGGCTATCTGTGAGCAGGTGGAGGACCCGAAACAGGCAAAGGGGCTTGTGAAGCGGGAAGTGACCAGGATCGTGACACCGGGTACCAATCTGGATACCTATGCCCTGGATGAGACAAAAAATAATTACATCATGTGTGTGGTGTATGTGGACAATAAATACGGAGTGTCCGTGGCAGACGTCACCACAGGCGCTTATTATGTGACTGAACTGGATTCCGAACGGAAGCTTCTGGATGAAATCAGCAAATACATGCCTTCCGAGATCGTATCAAACGAGGCATTTTTTGTGAGCGGTATTGATCTGGAAGATCTGCGGCACAGACTTGGCATCACGATCTATTCGCTGGATGCCTGGTATTTCGGGGATGAACTTGCGGCAACTACGCTGCGGGAGCATTTTCATGTGGCTTCTTTGGACGGACTGGGACTGGCGGATTATAACTGCGGTGTGATCGCAGCAGGTGCGCTTTTGAAATATCTGTATGAGACACAGAAGACGACACTGGATCATATGACCACCATCGAGCCGTATTCCACCGGAAAATTCATGGTGCTGGACAGTTCTACCAGACGGAATCTGGAACTGGTGGAGACGCTGCGGGAAAAACAGAAACGTGGTTCCCTGCTCTGGGTACTGGACAAGACAAAGACAGCTATGGGAGCCCGGCTGCTTCGTGCTTATCTGGAACAGCCCCTGATTGACAAAAAGCAGATCGAGGCGAGACTGGACGCGGTGGAAGAACTGAAAGGCAATATGATCGGACGGGAAGAACTGCGGGAATATCTGAATCCGATCTATGATCTGGAACGGCTGATCAGCCGGGTGGTGTATCAGACGGCCAATCCGAGAGATCTGATCGCATTCCGTTCTTCTCTGGAAATGCTTCCGGCCATCAAGACACTGCTGCAGGATTTTCAAAGTCCGCTGTTGATGGAACTGGATGAGCAGCTGGATGACCTGAAGGATATCTATGAACTGATCTGCGCCTCCATTGAAGAAGAACCGCCGATCTCCATCCGTGAGGGAGGTATGATCAAGAGCGGTTATAATGAGCAGGTGGATCATCTGCGGAATGCCAAGACAGAGGGAAAGACCTGGCTGGCAAAGATCGAAGAGGAAGAGCGGGAAAAGACCGGTATCAAAAATCTGCGGATCAAATTCAACAAAGTATTCGGCTATTATCTGGAAGTGACGAATTCCTATAAGGATCTTGTACCGGAATATTATACAAGAAAACAGACACTGACCAATGCGGAACGTTATATCACACCGGAACTGAAGGAACTGGAGGAGACGATCCTTGGTGCGGAAGACAAGCTGACAGCCCTGGAATATGATATTTTCTGTCAGGTCCGAAACACCATTGCCGACCAGGTGGTACGGATCCAGCATACGGCAAAGGCCATTGCGGGGCTGGATGTGTTTGCCTCTCTGGCTGTTGTGGCAGAACAGAGTGATTATGCGAGACCGAAGATCAATGAAAAAGGCATTCTGGATATCAAAGGCGGCCGCCATCCGGTGGTGGAAAAAATGATCGACAACGATATGTTTATTGCCAACGATACTTATCTGGACAACAAAAACAACCGGATCGCCATTATCACCGGACCGAATATGGCGGGAAAATCCACTTATATGCGTCAGAATGCATTAATTGTGCTGATGGCACAGATCGGAAGTTTTGTCCCGGCACAGAGTGCGAATATCGGTATCGTGGACCGTATTTTTACCCGTGTAGGTGCATCGGATGATCTTGCCTCCGGGCAGAGTACCTTTATGGTGGAAATGAACGAGGTGGCAAATATCCTGCGGAACGCCACCAGCAGCAGTCTGCTGATCCTGGATGAGATTGGCAGGGGGACCAGTACCATCGATGGCCTGTCCATTGCGTGGGCTGTGGTAGAATACATCAGTAATCCGAAGATCCTTGGAGCCAAGACGCTGTTTGCCACACATTATCATGAACTGACAGAGCTGGAGGGCAAGCTTTCCAATGTAAATAATTACTGCATCGCGGTAAAAGAAAAAGGCGATGACATCGTGTTCCTGCGAAAGATCGTATCCGGTGGTGCAGACCGCAGTTACGGTATCCAGGTGGCAAAGCTGGCAGGGGTTCCGGATCCGGTCATTGAACGGGCAAAAGTCATCTGTGAGGAACTGGAGCGGGCCAATATGAGCAATCTGGCAGCGAACCTTCCGGAGATACCGGCCCAGCATAAGGCAAAACAGAAGCATCCGGATGATGTGGATCTGGCACAGATGTCACTGTTTGACACGGTGAAAGATGATGATATCATTGATGAGATCCGTGAGATCGATCTGACGAATATGACACCATTTGAAGCGATGAACAAATTGTATGAGATTCAGAATAAAATCAAAAACCGCTGGTAGGAGGCACATATGCCACAGATAGAAGTATTAGATGAACAGACAATAGATAAGATCGCAGCCGGAGAGGTCGTGGAGCGACCTTCTTCCGTTGTGAAGGAGCTGGTGGAAAATGCCATCGATGCCAAGGCGACAGCCATTACGGTGGAGATCAAGGAGGGGGGCACATCCCTGATCCGTATTACCGATAACGGATGCGGCATCGAGGCTGCACAGATTCCCATTGCTTTTTACCGTCATTCCACCAGCAAGATCCGTAAAGTAGAGGATCTGGTGAGGATCGCGTCTCTGGGATTCCGTGGAGAGGCTCTGTCCAGTATCGCGGCAGTGGCACAGGTGGAGCTGATTACAAAGACACCGGAGCAGTTTACCGGCAGCAGATATCTGATCGAAGGTGGCAAAGAAGTTTCACTGGAAGAGATCGGTGCGCCGAATGGAACGACATTTCTGGTGAAAAATCTGTTTTATAATACTCCGGTGCGGCGTAAATTCCTGAAGTCCGCCCAGACGGAGGCAGGATATGTCAATGACCTGATGGAGCGTATGGCGCTGTCCCACCCGGAGATCTCTTTTAAATTTATCAATAACGGCCAGATCCGCCTGCATACTTCCGGAAATGGAAAATTAAAAGATATCATTTATCACATTTATGGAAGAGATATTGCGGCGAATCTGCTGGAAGTTCACGGGGAATACGAGGGATTTTCTGTGGATGGCTATGTCGGTAAGCCGATCATTGCAAGGGGCAACCGGAATTTTGAAAGTTATTTTATTAACGGACGATACATCAAAAGTACACTGATCGCAAAGGCACTGGAGGATGGTTACCGGGGATTTATGATGCAGCACAAATATCCGTTTACGGTGCTGACGATTTCCCTGGACGGTACGCTGGTGGATGTCAATGTGCATCCGAACAAGATGGAACTGCGTTTTTTCAACGGAGAGATCCTCTATCAGCAACTGGTGGCATTGTTGGCGACGCGGCTGCGGGAGAGTGAATTGATTCCGAAAGTTGCAGTCCATGAAGAGAAAAAACTGGAAAAACGGTCGCAGATCCAGCCACAGGAAGCACCGGAGCCTTTTGAACAGAAACGTCTGGAACGGCTTCGGGCAGCGGTGGCAAAGGACAGCCCCTATGAGCGGAAATATCCGGATCGAAACAGACCGGAGACCAGATTCCCAGAATCAGATGCAGCAGGGGAAGCATCTGCACTGCATGAGAAAATCGCCTATGAGACGGAACAGAAAGCATCTGTTTCACGAGAGCAGAACCCGTTTCCTAAAGAAAATTCTGTTTCCATAGAAGAACAGAAACAGGAAAAAGACGACGCTATATTGTTCACAGGGCGTGTGAATACAGAGCAGCCGACAGAGGAAGGATTGTCAGAACCGGGACAGATGACACATCCGGAGAAGGAGCATGTGACAGAGACTGCGGTACAGCAGACCTTGTTTGAGACAGCGGAGCAGAAAGCGCAGGATCAGCAGGCATCGGATACAGCCGTCTCCGGAGGCATCGATCTGGCGGATCAGCAGGAATGGAAGCTTCTCTCGAAACAGGCCAGACCACAGCAACGCATCATCGGACAGCTGTTTGAGACGTACTGGCTGGTGGAATATCAGGATCAGTTTTATATGATCGATCAGCATGCGGCTCATGAGAAGGTGCTGTTTGAGCGGACGATGAAGGCTTACCGGGAGAAAGAGTTTACTTCCCAGATGATCAGCCCGCCCATCATTCTGTCCCTGACCATGCAGGAAGAAGTATTATTGAAAAAGTTCCTGCCGGAGTTTGAAAAACTGGGGTATGAGATCGAACATTTTGGCGGTAAGGAATATACTGTGAATGCGGTTCCGGGCAATCTGTACGGATTAGACGGTCAGAGTCTGCTGCTGGAACTGATGGATGGACTGGGCAATATGTCTGAGAAGGATACACCGGATCTTGTGGTGGAAAAGATCGCAAGTATGTCCTGCAAGGCGGCGGTAAAAGGAAATCAGAAGCTTTCCAGACCGGAGATCGAGCATCTGATCGATGAACTTCTGACACTGGAAAATCCGTATTTCTGCCCGCATGGCAGACCGGTCATCGTATCTATGACCAAATATGAGATAGAGAAAAAATTTAAGAGAATTGTATAAGTAAATGATGATGAATGAGAAGAAAAAACAACCATTATTAATTTTGACCGGTCCGACGGCAGTGGGAAAGACCGATCTGTCCATCGCACTGGCAAAGAAGATCAACGGTGCCGTGATCTCGGCGGATTCCATGCAGGTGTACCGGGGCATGGATATTGGTTCTGCCAAGGTGACACCGGAGGAAATGCATGGCGTGCCCCATTATCTCATCGATGTGCTGGATCCGGAGGATGAATTTCATGTAGTTCGTTTTCAGGAGATGGCAAAAGCAGCTTTGCAGAAGATTTATGCAAAGGGACAGATTCCGATCATTGCCGGAGGAACCGGATTTTATATCCAGGCGCTGCTGTATGATATTGATTTTACCGAGCAGGACGAGGACACTGCACTGCGGGAGCATTATGCGCAGCTGGCGGCAGAACATGGCAATGAATATCTTCATGAAATGCTGCGACGGGTGGATCCTGTTTCTGCAGAAATGATCCATGCCAATAATGTGAAACGGACGATCCGGGCGCTGGAATATTTTGAAAAGACCGGAGAGCCGATTTCAAAACATAATGAGGAAGAACGGGCAAAAGAATCTCCTTATGATTTTCGGTATTTTGTCTTGACGGACGAGCGTGCGCATCTGTATGAGCGGATCGACCGCCGGGTGGATCTGATGCTGGAGGCAGGTCTGGTGGAGGAAGTGAAACGGCTGCGTGCACAGGGCTGCCACAAAGGCATGGTTTCCATGCAGGGGCTTGGCTATAAGGAGATCCTTTCCTGGCTTGAGGGAGAGATTTCCTACGAGGAAGCGGTATATCTGCTAAAACGGGATACCAGACATTTTGCAAAACGTCAGCTGACATGGTTCCGTCGGGAGCGGGATGTCATCTGGCTGAACAAACCGGATTATGATTATGATGATTCCAGAATATTGGATGACATTTTAAAAAATATTACAGCTGGAGGATGGCTATGACAGAAGAATTGATGAGACAGAAATACCTGGATCTTGGTATTTCGAAAGAAGTATATGAATTTGGAACAGAGATTGAGAAAACGTTAAAAGAGCGTTTTGATAAAATAGATGAAACAGCAGAGTACAACCAGTTGAAGGTGATTGATGCCATGCAGAAATGCCGGGTAAGCGCAGAATGTTTTCAGGCAACCAGCGGTTACGGTTACAATGACATCGGCCGTGATACCCTGGAAGAAGTGTATGCGGAGTGTTTTCACGGGGAGGCTGCCCTGGTGCGTCCGCAGATTACCTGCGGAACCCATGCGCTGGCACTGGCGCTGATGTCTAATCTGCGTCCGGGGGATGAACTTCTTTCCCCGGTTGGCAAACCGTATGATACCCTGGAGGAAGTCATCGGCATCCGTCCGTCCAAGGGCTCTCTGGCAGAGTATGGGATTACTTACCGGCAGGTTGATCTGTTGAACAACCGTGATTTTGATTTTGAGGGAATCCGTGCCGCCATCAATGAGAAGACAAAACTTGTGACGATCCAGCGCTCCAAAGGGTATGAGACACGTCCGACCCTGTCTGTGGAGCGGATCCGTGAACTGATCGCTTTTGTAAAATCCATCAAACCGGATGTGATCTGTATGGTAGACAACTGTTACGGCGAGTTTGTGGAGGAGCGGGAACCGCTGGAAGTCGGTGCGGATATGATCGTCGGATCCCTGATCAAAAATCTGGGCGGCGGACTGGCTCCTATCGGCGGTTATATCGTAGGAAAGAAAGAATGCGTGGACAATGCAGCCTATCGCCTGACTTCCCCGGGTCTCGGAAAAGAAGTCGGCGCATCCCTGGGTGTTATCCAGAGCTTTTACCAGGGTCTGTTCCAGGCACCGATGGTTGTATCCGGTGCGTTAAAAGGAGCAATCTTTGCCGCCAACATTTTTGAAAAAATTGGTTTCCCGGTAATCCCAAACAGCACTGAATCCCGTCATGATATTATTCAGGCGGTGACATTTGGCTGCCCGGAGGGTGTTATTGCGTTCTGTCAGGGAATTCAGGCGGCAGCGCCGGTGGATTCCTATGTGACACCCGAACCGTGGGATATGCCGGGCTATGACAGCCAGGTCATTATGGCAGCCGGTGCTTTTGTACAGGGTTCTTCCATCGAACTGAGTGCAGACGGACCGATCAAACCGCCGTATGCGGTATATTTCCAGGGTGGTCTTACCTGGTATCATGCAAAACTTGGCATTATGATGGCATTACAGAAACTGGTGGACGCCGGAATTGTTTCTAAGGACTTTAAAGCACAAAATGTTACTGACTTGTAAAATTTCTTCATAAAATTTTAAGAGAATTACAAAAAAACTTCTTACTTTTCCGGTATACAGCAAAAAAAAAGTATGCTATGATATCTACGGTTGCATAGAGAGAGTAGAACAGGAACGTTTATGCAGAAAAATATGACAGTAAAGGATCTGCCGGATACAGAGAGACCCTATGAGAAATGTCTGATGTACGGGGCAGATTCCTTATCAGATGCAGAATTGATCAGTGTGATCATTCGCACAGGAAGCAGGGGAGAACGGTGTGTCGATTTGGCTCATCGTATTTTGAATGCAGGTCCGGATGGTCTGCTGAATCTGATCCGGCTGGATACGGAGCAGTTGACCGGTATCCGGGGAATCGGACCGGTGAAGGCGGTTCAGCTGAAGTGTATCGGAGAACTGGCAAGGCGGATCGCGGCCACACAGCGCAAAAAACAGATAGCCCTGCAGTCTCCGGAGAGCATTGCTTCTTATTTTATGGAAAAGATGCGGCATGAGCAAAAGGAACAGCTGATGCTGGCAATGTTTGACAGTAAGGGAATGCTGCTTGGAGAGCGGCTGCTTTCTGTGGGAACCAGCAATGCGGCACTGATCTCTGCAAAGGATATTTATCGCACGGCGCTTCAGGAGCAGGCGGTGTACATTGTGATCCTGCACAACCACCCCAGCGGAAATCCGGAGCCGAGCCGGGAGGATATCCTGATTACCAGAAAGATAAAAGAATGTGGTGAATTACTGGATATTTTACTTATGGATCATATCATTATCGGAGATAATGAGTATTTCAGCTTCCGTGAGCAGGATATTTTATATGAGAAAGGGAGAGAATAATGGCAAATATATACGGAATCGATCTTGGTACTTGCAATATTAAAGTTTTCAGCAAACACAGTAACAAGATCATCAAAGAAAAAAATACCATTGCGGTTATCAACAAAAACCAGTTATATGCATATGGAGATGAAGCATATGCCATGTATGAAAAAGCACCGGAGAATATCAACGTATCCTTCCCGGTTACCGGCGGTGTGATTGCAGATTACAATAACATGCAGACGATGGTACAGGAGCTTCTGGAAAAAAATGTCAAAGGACATGTCAAAGGATCCGAATTTATCATTGCGGTTCCGACAGACATTACAGAGGTTGAGAAAAAAGCGTTTTATGATTTGTTTTTCAAGAGCAAAATGAAACCGAAGTCCGTATTACTGTGTGACAAACCGATTGCGGATGCAGTAGGTCTCGGACTGGATGTAAATGAACCTACCGGTATCATGATCGTGGATATCGGAGCAGATACCACAGAGATTTCTGTACTTTCCCTTGGTGGACTGGTACTGAGTGATCTGCTTCATTTCGGAGGAAACCGTCTGGATGAATCCATTATCACTTATATCAAGAAAAACTTTAATCTGGTCATCGGTCAGAAGACAGCCATGCAGTTAAAAGAGCATATCGGAAGTGCTCTGCCGGGGGAAGAAGGAAGCTATACCATCGTTGGTCTTGATGTGGTAAGCGGACTTCCGATCGAGATGGAAATCACTGCTGATACGGTTTATGAGGCGATGAAAGACAATCTGAATTCCATCTGTAATGCTATCAAGATGATCCTGGAGAAGACGCCGCCGGAACTGGCAAAGGATATTATCCATTCCGGTATCTATCTGACCGGCGGCGGATCCAATATCAAAGATATGGACAAATTATTTACGGATATCACCAATATCAAAGTAAATACCTGTGAGGAACCGGATGAGACTGTGGTACGCGGTCTGAGCCTTGTAGTGACCAATGATAAATTCAAACGTCTGGCTTACAGTATGCGCACCAAAATTTTTAAATAGCAGGGGCATGGTATGAGGAAAAAGAAACAAAGCAAATTTCCAGCGAAATATGTACTGCTGATCATGACGATTCTTTGTGCTGTCATCATTGGCTGCAGCCTGAAGGCCTCCGGTTCCGGACCGGTCTCAGCGGCAGCTGGGGCAGTGCTTGCTCCGATGCAGAAAGGGGTCAACCAGCTTGGAAGCGGACTGACAAATCTGCGGGAGCATCTGCGTACAAAGAAAAGCCTGGAAAAAGAAAATGAAGAGCTTCGTACACAGCTGGCAGAGGCACAGGAAAATCTGAATCAGGTACAGTTAAATCAGGAAGAACTGGATAATCTGAAATCACTGTACGATATGGATCAGAATTATGCGGATTATGAGAAAGTTGCCGCAAATGTCATCGGAAAGGATGCCGGAAACTGGTTTTCCGTATTTCTGATCGACCGGGGCAGTAATGATGGCATTACCGTAGGCATGAATGTGCTGGCAGACGGTGGACTGGCGGGTATCGTCATTCAGGTGGGACCGAATTATGCAAAAGTGCGTTCCATTATTGATGATAACAGCAATGTCAGTGCCAGAAATTTATCCACATCGGATCTGTGTGTGGTAAGTGGAAGCCTGAAAACAATGAATGAATCCAGTCTGATTGATTTTGATGATCTCCGTGATAAGGAAGATCAGGCAAAAGTCGGAGATCAGATCGTGACATCCAATATCAGTGATATGTTCCTGGAAGGAATTCCCATCGGTTATATCACCGATATCAAGACAGATTCCAATAATCTGACAAAATCGGGACACATTGCGACCATTGTGGATTTTGAACATCTGGATGATGTGTTTGTTATTTTGCAGATAAAGGATATTTCCACAGATACAACAAATGAACAGGGGGGAGAGTAGGCTATGAGGAGAAAAATTGTTCTGGCAATTACGATCATTGTCTGCTTCCTTTTGCAATGTACGGTATTTAAGGCATTGTCTATCGCATCGATCTCCCCGAATCTTCTGATCGTTGTTGTGGCATCCTTTGGATTTATGCGCGGCAAAAAAGAAGGACTGTTTGTAGGATTCTTTTCCGGGCTTCTGCTGGATGTGATGTTTGGAAGTGTTGTGGGATTCTATGCCCTGATCTATATGTACATCGGATACATGAACGGTTTCTTCAAACGGATCTTTTTCCCGGATGAGGTGAAACTTCCGCTGGCTCTGATTGCTGTCAGCGATTTTTTCTGTAATATACTGATTTATTTCTCCCTGTTCTGGTTCCGGGGCAGATTTTCCTTTGGTTATTATCTGCTTCACACAATTTTGCCGGAACTGGTATATACGATGATCGTGTCCATTTTGTTATATTTCATCTTATTGAAGATGAATGAGAGACTGGAAACGATCGAACGAAGGAGTGCAGCAAAATTTGGTTGATAAATTAAAAGAATGGATTGTAAAAATTGTTACATCGAGGCTGTTTGTGGTCTGGGTCGTCATACTTTGCCTGTTCGCATTTGTTCTGCAGCATCTGTTTTCCCTTCAGATTATCAAAGGATCTGAGTATCTGGATAACTATATGATGAAAATTGAGAAAACTATCGATATAGAAGGTACCCGTGGAAATATTTACGACAGAAACGGTGTGCTTCTCGCACATAATGAACTTTCCTATACGGTGACACTGGAAGATAACGGAACCTATGCAAATAATAAAAAGCGTGCCGAACTTCTGAATGCGGAGATCAGTACACTTATTGACATGATCGAGAAAAATGGCGACAGTATCGTAAATGATCTGGATCTGTATATGGATCCGAACGGAGAGTTGTCTTTTTTATCAGAAGGAACAGAACTGGCCGGATTCCGCCGGGATATTTACGGCAGAAAGAAAGTAGCTGATCTGAAATTTAATGCGAAACTGGGATATGATGAATCCACAGCAACACCGGAGCAGATGTATGAATATCTGATCAATAAATTTGCGGTGGATACGGAAACCTATGACCGGTATCGAGCTTATCAGATCATGGTAGTCCGTTATGCTCTTTATCTGAGTTCTTATCAGAAATACATCGCTATCGGTATCGCGGAAGATGTATCCGATGAGACCGTTGCCATGATCCGGGAACATGCATCGGAACTTCAGGGGGTGGAAGTTCGGGAGGATACAAAACGAGTATATGATTATCCGGAATATTTCTCCCATATCCTTGGTTATACCGGAAAAATTTCCGATTCAGAATATGATTCCCTCCATGAGCAGGATGATTCCTACACTCGCAGTGATGTGGTAGGTAAAGCCGGCATTGAGCAGATGATGGAACTTCAGCTTCAGGGAAAAAAAGGTTCCGAGACGGTATATGTAAATAACGTAGGTAAGGTATTGGAAGAGAAGGATTACAAAGAGTCTTCTGCCGGAAATGATGTGTATCTGTCTCTGGATGCAACTCTGCAGATGGCAATATACGATCTGCTGGAGCAGGAACTGGCGGGAATCTTGAATTCCAAGATCATCAACGCAAAGACCAGTGAGAGTTCCGAACTGTATATTCCGATTTACAAGGTATACAATGCACTGATTGAAAACAGTGTGATCAATACATCTGCCATGGCAGATGCAGCGGATGGCACAGAGCAGGCCACTGTTTACCGGACGTTTTCAGACCGGAAAGATGCGGCACTGTCAGAGATCAGTGGTGTTCTGCAGTTAGATACGGCATACAATGATCTTTCGGAAGAAATGCAGGAGATGGTTACTTATGTAGTTAAGATGCTGCAGGATAAGTCTGTATTTGTCACATCTTCCATTGATACTTCGGATACAGTATATCAGGACTGGAAGGATGGCAAGATATCCGTACAGGAATATCTGCGTCATGCTATTGACTCTTCCTGGATCAACATTACCGCATTCAATCTGAATGAGAAGTATGCAGATACCAGTGAAGTATATACGCAGCTGATGTCCTATGTGACAGAACAGTTAAAAAACAACAATGCTTTCGACAAGATCGTTTATAAATATCTGATCTATAATGATAAGATAACCGGAAGCCAGTTATGTCTGATCCTTTATGAACAGGGCGTTCTGGCGGCGGATGACAGTGCGGTGGCGAGTCTGAAAAATGGTTCCACCAGTGCGTTTACCTTCCTGAAAAATAAGATTCAGAATATGGAGATCACACCGGCGCAGCTGGCACTGGATCCATGTACCGGTTCCTGTGTTATTATGAATCCAAATACCGGAGAACTGCTGGCAAGTGTCAGTTATCCGGGGTATGACAGCAACCGGCTGGCCAATAATATGGATTCGGCATATTATAATTCACTGTTGCAGGATGGATCCCTGCCGCTGTACAATAATGCAACACAGCAGACTACGGCACCGGGTTCTACCTTCAAGATGGTAACGGCATCCGCAGGACTGACAGAAGGTGCCATTGATCCGGGTACCGTGATCACGGATACCGGTATTTTCGAGCGACTTGGATTGAAACTGAAATGCTGGGTATATCCGAGAAATCATGGAAGTATCACGGTGTCACAGGCAATCCGTGATTCATGTAACTATTTCTTTGCGGAGACAGCATATCGTCTGAGCCTGACGGGTGATACTTATCAGGAAGAGAAAGGTCTGAGTGCGATTGCAAAATACGCAACAGAGTTCGGACTGGCAGACAAGACAAATATTGAGATTCCGGAAGGAACACCGAGGATTGCGGATGAATTCCCAATCGATGCATCCATCGGACAGAGTAACCACAGCTATACAACTGCACAGCTGGCACGCTATGTATCTGCCATTGCAAATAACGGAACGGTATATGATCTGACGTTATTGAATAAAGTGACGGATTCCGATGGAAATATCATACAGTCTTATGAACCGCAGGTTCACAACCAGATTACAAACCTGTCTGCCTCTACCTGGCAGATCCTGCACAGTGGTATGGAGATGGCCATCGGAGAGCATGATCAGTTCAACGATCTGCAGGTATCTCTGGCTGGTAAGACCGGTACGGCTCAGGAAAATGAAAACCGTCCGAACCACGCACTGTTTGTGGGATATGCGCCGGCAGATTCCCCGCAGATTGCGATCGCGACACGAATCGCATATGGATACGGATCCAGCAATGCCTGCGTATTTGTGGATCAGGTAATGAAATATTACTTTAAGCAGAATACAGAAGAAGAACTGTTGAACGGTCAGGCAACCAATGTCGGCAGTTCATCCAACAGCTTCGGCGATTAACGTAGCAAAATCACATTACAAAAGATAGCAGATTGGAAGAGAATGACAGGAGGTATCTTTTGTATGTGTGAAATTATTGTTGTAACATCCGGGAAAGGCGGCGTCGGCAAGACAACGACGACAGCCAATCTCGGAGTGGGCTTAAGCCTGCTTGGAAAGAAAGTGCTGATGATCGATACAGATATCGGTCTTCGGAATCTCGACGTGGTAATGGGGCTGGAGCACCGGATCTTTTACAATCTGGTGGATGTGGTGGAAGGAAACTGCCGGATCCGTCAGGCGATCATCCGTGACCGTCAGTTCCCGGGGCTGTATCTGATCCCGGCATCCCAGACGAGGGACAAGAGTGCAGTGACACCGAAGCAGATGCTGAAATTGTTGCAGGAGCTGCGGGAAGATTACGATTATATCCTGCTGGATTGCCCGGCAGGGATCGAACAGGGATTTCAGACCGCGGTTGCCGGAGCTGACCGGGCACTGGTGGTGACGACACCGGAGATTTCAGCCATCCGGGATGCAGACCGGGTCATCGGGCTTCTGGTTTCTGCGGAGATTGGGGAAATCAGCCTGATCATAAACCGGATCCGGCCGGATATGATCCGTCAGGGACAGATGCTGAACCTGAAAGATATTTCAGATATTTTGTGTGTGGATATCGTCGGTGCCGTGTGTGATGATGAACAGGTAGTGATCTCCACGAATAATGGAAATCCGCTGACCGGTACAGCGACTGTGGCGGGACAGGCCTATGCAAGGATCTGCCGCAGACTGCTGGGAGAAGAGATTCCACTGCCACGGTTTGAACATAGACACAGACGTCAGAGAAGACAGCACAGAAGCTGGAAGAAAAAATACATAACAGGATAAAAAATCGGAGGATTTTTATGTTTAAGCAATACAAAATAAAAAACTACAGATTTCGGCTGGTAGCATATGTACTCATACTGTGTATTATCGGCGTTATGGTAGTCGGAAGCGCAAAGCCTTCCGTTCAGAATAAACAGATTGTCGGTCTGATTGGCGGACTCATCGTGATGGTGATCACATCAATGATCGATTACAATACGATATTGAAATTCCGCAGACCGATCTATCTGCTGGCTGTTGTATTGCTTGCCGTGATATTTATTCCGGGAGTCGGAGACGAGACCGGAGGTGCAACCCGCTGGATCAATGTAACGAGCAGTTTTAAGTTCCAGCCGTCTGAATTCTGTAAAATTCTGCTAATCATATTTTTTGCAGGATTCTTTATGAAATATCAGGACCAGCTGAATACATGGAAAATCCTTGTGCTCAGCCTGATCCTCGTGGGCATTCCGTTACTTCTTATTGTGAAAGAACCGGATCTGTCCACGACCATCGCAACGACAATGATTTTCATTACCCTCTTGTTTGTTGCGGGATTAAGTTATAAAATAGTAGCAGGTGTACTGGCACTGGGCGTTCCGACAAGTATCATCGGAATCATCCTGATCCTGAAACATGCATTGCCACTGAATGAATATCAGTACAAACGGATCTATTCCTGGCTGCAGCCGTCCAAGTATGCGGACGATGCATATCAGCAGCAGAATTCCATCATGGCCATCGGTTCCGGACAGTTGTGGGGAAAGGGACTGAATAACAGTTCGATTGCTTCCATGAAAAACGGAAATTTTATTTCTGAGCCACAGACGGACTTTATTTTTGCTGTTGTCGGTGAGGAACTGGGATTTATTGGCTGCCTGATTGTAATTGTATTATTGCTTTTGATTGTTTTTGAGTGTATACTAATTGCAAAAAATGCCAAAGATCTGGGCGGCAGACTGATCTGCTGCGGTATGGCGGCACTGATCGGATTTCAGAGTTTTATCAATATCTGTGTAACCACCGGTCTGATGCCAAATACAGGTTTGCCATTACCATTTGTCAGCTATGGTCTGACATCTCTTATGAGTTTGTTTATCGGTCTGGGGCTGGTACTCAATGTGGGTCTGCAGGCTAGAAAATATCACGGATTGGGGGACATAGAATAATGAACATCGGACTTATCGCACACGACTCAAAGAAAAAACTAATGCAGAATTTCTGTATTGCGTACAGGGGGATCCTCGGAAGGAATTCACTGTATGCCACAGGAACGACTGGACGACTGGTAGAGGAAGCTACCAATCTGTCCGTGCATAAATATCTGACCGGACAGCTGGGAGGCTCCCAGCAGCTTGGTGCAGACATAGAAAACAACTATATTGACCTGGTTATTTTTCTGCGGGATCCGCAAAATTTCAAATCACATGAACCGGATGTGGACAGTATTGTCCGTTTGTGTGATACACATAATATTCCGCTGGCTACTAATCTGGCCACAGCAGAATTATTAATTCATTCATTAGACAGAGGAGATCTTGACTGGCGTGAAATGTACAAATAAATATAAAATCCTGTTGCCGGTGCTCATACTGGCATTACTGTTACTGACTGGCTGTACGCAGCGGACAGATGTCGCAGATGCGTATCAGCTGTACGAGACATCGGATGACTATGCACTGACGGAGAGCAGTACGACGGCGGCACCGGAGCTTCTGGCAGAAAATCTGTGTGTCGGTGGCATGGAGAATTCTTCTGCGGATGGCATTGATGCGGCATATGCACAGAGTGCAGGTGTGTTTTCTGTGGAAGACGAAGAAGTGACTTATGCACAGAATATTTATCAGCGGATGTATCCGGCAAGTACCACGAAGATCCTGACGGCATATATTGCGTTAAAATATGGAAAACTGGATGATGTCCTTACAGTATCAGATGAGGCGATCACCTCGCTGATGAGCGGTTCTTCCATCTGTGGCCTGAAACCGGGGGATACCCTGACATTAGATCAGGCATTGTATGGACTGATGCTTTGCAGCGGAAATGACGCGGCAAATGCCATCGCAGAACACCTTTCCGGCAGCGTGGAGAAATTTGCGGAACTGATGAATCAGGAAGCAGCAGCGCTGGGCGCATCCCAGTCTCATTTTGTGAACCCGCACGGCCTTCCGGATGAAAACCACTATACTACGGCATATGATCTGTATCTGATCTTTAATGCGGCCGTTCAGAATGATGATTTTGTAAAACTGATTTCTACGAAAAAATACGATGCTTCTTATACAGATGCATCCGGTGCACCGGTCAACGTGACCTGGTTTAATACCAACGGTTATCTGAAGGGTACTTATAGTATGCCGGAAAATGTCACTGTGATCGGAGGAAAGACCGGAACTACGGAAGCTGCCGGAAACTGTCTTGTTTTATACAGCAAAAACAGCAGTGGAAAGCCATATATTTCTGTGGTCTTAAAGGGTAATTCCAAAAAAGAGCTTTATACTCTTATGACAGAACTGCTCACAAATTTTTCAAAAGAATGACATGGAAATTTTAGAAATAACGGTTGTATTTTAATGGGGGATATACTATAATAAATTCATAAACAGCTGGTTCTTTTTACAGGTTGGATGATCTGAGAACAGAAAGAATCAGGCAGAGGTAGGAGGATAAAATTATGGTTGAAATTATTGCCGGTAAAAAGGGAAAAGGAAAAACAAAATATTTATTGGATAAGGTTAATACATCTGTAGAGAGCGCTTCCGGTAATATTGTATATCTGGATAAAAGTCAGAAACATATGCATGAGTTATCAAATAAGGTACGTTTGATCAATGTAGGAGATTATCCGATCAGCAACTGTGATGAATTCCTTGGATTTATTTGTGGTATTGTTTCACAGGATTACGATCTGCAGGAAATGTATCTTGACAGTTTCCTTACAATTGCAAACCTTGCAGATGATCAGCTGGTACATGCGATTGAGAAACTCGACATCATCAGTGAGAAATTCAATGTTAAATTTATTTTAAGTGTTTCGAAAGATGAGGCAGATTTGCCTGAGTGTGCAAAAGCCAGACTGATTGTTTCTTTATAGAAATAGCATCGATTATCAGGTGTCTTAATGGGGGAAAACATTAAGACACCTTTTTCATTGCGGGAGTGTAGGATTGCGCACTTTCTTGTTGCGAGAGTGTAGGATCGTATACTTTCCCGTTCTTGTGTAAGATAAACTTATGATTTGGATCGAATGACAAATCTTATGCATCTTTCATGGAGCGGATACGACCGAAGGCACTGATCAGGTATACACCGCTGATGCCTACCAGCGCATAGATCACGCGGGAGAGCCAGCTCATATTTCCAAACAGGAATGCGATGAGGTCAAAACGGAAGAATCCGATCAGTCCCCAGTTGATGGCTCCAATGATAACGAGTGCAAGAAGAATATTATCCAGAATTTTTGTATTCATATGCTTCCTCCTTTTCAACAAACAGTATTGCCATTGCAGGAAGCTTTTATTCATGTTACGGAACATTTATATTATAAAGAAAAATATTCGATTGCTTTTTTACAAAGCATGTAGACGAAAATAAAAGATAAAACAACATAGAAAGGAAGACCGAAATGAAGAGTAAAAAGCGTAAACGAAAAATCGTACAATACCGCAGACGCTTTCATCTGAATATCGGCATTATTATATTTGCGTTTGTATTTTTATATTTTGTTATTTATCTGATTTCCTATCTGACGCAGAATAATATCTCTGTGTATGAAGTCCAGTATGGTCAGATTGCAAATAATAAATCTTATACCGCGCTTATATTGCGCCCGGAACAGGTCTTTTATGCAAATGATGCAGGTTCTGTCAATTATTACAAAAAAGAGGGTGATAAGGCGGGATATAACGATCTGATCTGCTCTGTGGACAAGGCAGGTAATATTTCAGAAGAAATCTCTCAGGCCGGACTGGATGCAGCCAATCTGTCCCAGGAGGAACTGCTGAACATTCAGAATACTGTGACCGGTTATGTGACCGGCTATTCCAACGAGCAGTTTTACAATGTGTATTCCTTTAAAGAAAGCGTGAATGCGCAGATCCAGGAGAATCTCTATGTGAATGCCCTGGACAGTCTGGCGGATAAGACCACGGCGGCGGTATCTCAGAATACCTTTTCTTTTGTGCGGACCACAGTGGATGGTATTCTGGCCTTGTATACAGATGGATACGAGGATGTTACGGCAGATTCCTTTAAAGCAGAGATGTATAATCCGGCGTCTTATGCCAAGACAAATCTGAAAAGGAATGCGCAGGTTACATCCGGACAGGCATTGTACAAGAT
Source organism: Lachnospiraceae bacterium (assembly GCA_022781925.1). Lineage (GTDB taxonomy): Bacteria > Bacillota > Clostridia > Lachnospirales > Lachnospiraceae > Eubacterium_I. The sequence continues at coordinate 15,420 of JALESO010000032.1, read as the reverse complement.
TGCAACCAATGAGGACTGGACGCTGATGGTTCCAATCACCAAAAAAGAAGCAGCGGCATATCAGGCAAAGATCAGTGAAGGCAGCGATTCCTTCGTTCTGCATGTGAAATTCCGCAAAGACAATACGGAAACCAATGCCACCACCTACGTCAGAAAGATTGACGGGGAGTATTTTCTGCAGCTGGATCTGAACAATTCCATGATCCGGTTTCTGTCTGAACGCTATATCGAGGTAGAACTGGGGGCGGATGAGAGTAAGGGACTGAAGCTTCCGAATACAGCGATCGCGGAAAAAGAATTCCTTGTGATCCCGAAAGAGTATGTGGGAAAAGGAGACAACTCTTCCAGCAATGGCGTGATAAAAATCACAAAAGACAAGCACGGCAAAGAGACAGCAGAATTTATTGCGACGGATCTGTATTATGATGATGAAGAAAATAATACTTACTATATATCCGAAGATTCTCTGGCAGTCGGTGATACGATACAGCTGCCGAACAGTACACAGCAATACACGATCAAGGATAAAGATACCAGAAAAGGTGTTTATAATGTCGATAAAGGGTATGCGGTATTTCGTCTGATCGATGTACTGGCTGAAAACGAAGAATATACCATTGTCAAAACAGGCACAAAATATGGTATTTCATTATATGATCATATTGCGATGGATGGTTCCAGCGTAAGTGAGGGAGAATTTTTAAATTAAAATCAGGGAGGATAAAAAAGTGGTCACTGAGAATTTAAAAGAAGTAGAAGCAAAAATTGAGGCAGCTTGTAAACGCGCGGGACGGGATCGTTCTGAGGTTACGCTGATCGCAGTCAGCAAGACAAAACCGGTGGAGATGCTGCAGGAAGTATATGATACCGGCGTGCGTGAGTTTGGTGAAAATAAAGTACAGGAAATGATGGACAAATATGAGGTGATGCCGAAGGATATTCACTGGCATATGATCGGTCATCTGCAGCGCAATAAAGTAAAATATCTGATGGGAAAGGCGGCCCTTATTCATTCCGTGGATTCCCTGCGTCTTGCACAGGAGATCAGTGCACAGTCCGTAAAACATGAAGTGACTACGGATATTCTCATTGAGGTAAATATCGCCGGAGAAGCTTCCAAATTCGGAACCACAAGAGAGGAAGCCATTGCACTGGTAGAAGAGGCCGCAAAGCTTCCGAATATTCATATCTGTGGTCTGATGACTATTGCACCATACGTGGATGATCCGGAGGACAACCGCAAATATTTTCAGGAAATACGCCAATTATCTGTTGACATCAAAGAGAAAAACATTGATAATGTAAATATGCGTGTTCTGTCTATGGGAATGAGCGGTGACTACGAAGTTGCGATTGAAGAGGGAGCTACCATGGTCAGAGTCGGAACCGGTATTTTCGGTGCCAGAAATTATAATATTTAAACTATATGAACTGAGAATGGAGATTTTATCACAATGGCTATGATGATGGATAAATTTTTAAATATGATGCGTCTGAATTCCGAGGAAGAGGACGATTTCTACGATGACGATTACTATGATGAAGAAGATGACTACTATGAGGAGCCGAAACGGAAATCATTTCGTCGGGAAAAAGAAGAGGATACTGCATCCAGATTTACTGCACCAAAGGAGTCAAAATCTGCTGCAAAATCCAATTCAAAAGTAACACCGATGCGACCGGTGAAAAAGAATCAGGGAGGAAATGCTGCTATGGAAGTATGTGTGATCAAACCTACATCTGTGGAAGATGCCCGTGAAATTACAGAGACCTTATTAAATAACCGCACCGTTGTGCTGAATCTGGAAGGACTGGACCTGGAGATCGGACAGAGAATCATTGATTTTACTTCCGGATCATGTTTCGCAATTGATGGAAACCTTCAAAAGATTTCAAATTTCATCTTTATTGTAACACCATCTTCTGTGGACATTTCCGGTGATTTCCAGAGCATTATGGATGCATTTGATGTGTCTTCCTTACAGAATGATATTTAATATTCAAGAATGTGAAAAGTTTAGAAAGATCTCGGGGAACCAGTTTCTGAAAAAGAGACTGGTTCTTCTTTGATGAAATGACAGGGAGGGGAATATTATGTCCGAAAAGAAAACAGGCATGGGAAAGCCCAAAAGTGTCCTTCTGGGTGTGATCGGTTTTGTCATTCTCGTGCTGGCGGATCAGTGGACCAAGAAACTGGCAGTGCTGCATCTGAAAGATCAGGATCCGATCGAACTGGTAAAAAATGTGTTTGAACTTTATTATCTGGAAAACCGTGGAGCAGCTTTTGGTATTTTTCAGGGAAAACGAGTGGTATTTCTCATTATCACGGTGATCATACTGGCAGTTCTGGCGTATTGTTTCTGGCGTATTCCGTATACACGGAAGTTTGCCATGCTGCGCGGTATCCTTGTGCTGATCGCAGCCGGCGCTGTTGGAAATTTTATTGACCGTATGTGTAATGGGTATGTGGTAGATTTCTTTTATTTTAAAGCCATTAATTTCCCAATTTTTAATGTGGCAGATATCTATGTCACCTGTTCTGCCGTATTCCTGGCAATTCTTCTGATCTTCCGGTATAAGGAAGAAGATCTGAATGAACTGCTGAAGAGTCTGAAAGGAAAATAGTTTATGGAAAATAACGTACATGTGCAGGAATTTGTTGTGGAAGCAGAGCAGGCGGGAGAGCGGCTGGACCGTTATCTGACGCTGATCTATGCGGATCAGTCCCGAAGCTTTTTTCAGAAACTGATCAAGGGCGGAAATGTCAGTGTCAATGGAAAAGCAGTCACAAAAGCCGGATATGTGGTGGATGTGTCAGACGTTGTGACAGCTTCCATCCCGGAAGCACAGTCCGTTGCCATTGAAGCAGAGGATATTCCGCTGGATATCCTGTACGAAGATGAAGACGTGCTAATTGTCAACAAGCCAAAAGGAATGGTGGTGCATCCGTCGGCGGGACATTACAGCGGGACACTGGTAAATGCCATCATGTACCACTGCGCAGACAGTCTTTCCGGCATCAATGGGGAGATCCGCCCGGGAATCGTGCATCGTATCGACATGGACACCACAGGAGCACTGATCGTGTGCAAAAATGATACCGCGCACACAGATATTGCAGAGCAGATCAAAGAGCATACCGTGACCCGCAGATACCGTGGCATCGTCTGTGGTGTAGTGAAAGAAGATGAGGGTACCATTGAGGGAGCCATTGGACGTCATCCGACCCAGCGTAAAAAAATGGCGATCAATGAAAAAAACGGAAAACCGGCCATTACGCACTATAAAGTGCTTCAGCGATTTGCAAAATATACTTATATGGAGTTTCAACTGGAAACCGGGCGGACCCATCAGATCCGTGTGCATATGGCGAGTATCGGACATCCGCTTCTGGGGGATGAACTGTATGGAAATCCAAAGAATCTGGCGATGAAAGGTCTGCAGGGACAGACATTGCATGCCATGATCATTGGATTTGTACATCCGACGACGCATGAATATATGGAATTTGAAGCTCCGCTGCCGGAGTATTTCCAGAATTTATTAAATAAGCTTTCCAGATAATATAGATATATACATTTCGAGTGGCTATCTTACCAATCACGCACCAAGTCTCACGTGCGTTCGACTTGAAGATAAAGTGAATTATGCGTGCAAATTTGTACTAGTGCTGATAGTTTTCAGACAAAAAACGGATTACCGTTGAGATTTTTGTAAAAATGTAGTATACTATATGTAGTAAGTGAAGGAAAGGGGGATTTCCTATGAGAAATCTTGTAATTGCAATCGGACGCGAATTTGGAAGCGGTGGAAAAGAAATCGGACAGAAGCTGGCTGACCGGTTAAATATAAAATGTTATGACAGTGAGTTACTTTCAATTGCAGCAAAAAACAGTGGATTCTGTGAAGAAATCTTACAGAAAAATGATGAAAAACCGACAAACAGTTTTCTGTACTCTCTGGTAATGGATACATATTCCATGAGTGGTTATACATCAGCACCTTTTGTAGATATGCCGCTGAACCACAAAGTATTTCTGGCTCAGTTTGAAGCCATCAAGAAACTGGCTTCCGAGGAATCCTGCGTTATCGTAGGAAGATGTGCGGATTATGCATTGGCAGGAGATCCGGACTGCGTCAGCGTATTTATCCATGCAGACATGGATTTCCGTCTGAAGAGAATCAAAGCAGATTCCGATAGAGAGTTTAAGGATGACAACAAGGTCATCGACTTTATCAACAAGACTGATAAGAAACGTGCAAATTATTATAATTATTACTCCAGCAAGAAATGGGGAGATGCACGCAGCTATGATTTCTGTGTAGACAGTTCTGTGCTTGGCATTGATAAGACGGTAGATATGATCATTGAGTATCTGAAGATCCGTTACCCGGATGAAGACATCAAATAGTATTCTGTGATACGAACTATGTGAGACAGACGGTATCTTAGAACGAACGATAAAATGAAACATAAAGTGCTTTCTGACATCAGAATAAGGGTGTCGGAAGGCACTTTTTATGATATAATGAGCGTAAGAGAGTCAACATGCTAGCATGATTGACGAACGGCGAAATTATTGAGTGATGAAATCGCGATATAATGAACGAAAACGAAGACACAAAGGGGGAACCGTGAATGGCAATTATTTTTGATGCAGACCGGAAAATATTTACAATTCATACAAAACATACAACTTACCAGATGATGGCAGATGCGAAAGGTTATTTGCTGCACTTATATTATGGACCAAGAACAAAAGGAAACATGGATTATCTGTTGTGCTATGCGGATCACGGTTTTTCCGGAAGTCCATATGCGGCAGGAATGGATCGGACCTATTCCCTGGATGCGCTGCCACAGGAATATCCGTCTCTCGGAACCGGCGATTACCGCAATTATGCATTGGATATTGTAAATGCTAATGGAACAGAGTGCTGTGATCCGATCTTTGACCGTTATAAGATCACAAAAGGAAAATATAGTCTGCAAGGACTTCCTGCTGTCTGGGCAGCGGATGACGAGGCAGAGACACTGGAAATCGTGTTAAAAGATGAAGTGACGCAGGTAGAAGTACATCTGCTTTACGGTGTACTGGAAGAGGCAGATATCATTACCAGAAGTGTGATCATCCAAAATGCGGGCACTGAAACGATCACTGTGAAAAAAGCTTTGTCCGCATGCCTTGATTTTGTACACGGAGATTACGATGCCATCAGTTTTTATGGCAGACATGCCATGGAGCGCAATCCGGAGCGTGTTCCGGTGGGACATGGAACATACCGGATTGGCAGCCGCAGAGGCAGTTCCAGCCATCAGTATAATCCGGGTGTGATTCTGGCAGAACGTACCGCGACAGAAGATGCCGGAAACTGCTATGGTATGCTTTTTATGTACAGCGGAAATTTTGTCTGCGAGGCAGAACGGGATCAGTTTAACCAGACCCGTTTCCAGATGGGGCTTAGTGATGAATTGTTTGCATATCCGGTGAAGGCTGGCGCAGAATTTACGGCACCGGAAGTGATCATGACCTATTCTGATCAGGGATTTTCAAAACTTTCCCGTCAGTATCACAACTGCATTTTAAATCATGTATGTAAAGGAAAGTATGTACATATAAACCGTCCGATCCTGATCAACAGTTGGGAAGCTGCGTACTTTGATTTTAACGGCGATACGATCGTAGACCTGGCAAAACAGGCAGCAGAACTTGGCATTGATATGGTTGTTATGGATGACGGCTGGTTTGGAAAACGAAACGATGATAATTCCTCTCTGGGTGACTGGTTTGTCAATGAAGAAAAATTAGGCGGTACCCTGGGACAGCTGATTGATCGTGTCAATGCACAGGGGGTGAAATTCGGCATCTGGATCGAACCGGAGATGGTGAGTGAGAACAGCAATCTGTACCGGGCGCATCCGGACTGGGCGCTGACGATTCCGGGACGGGCGCCGATCCGCTCCAGAAATCAGCTGTTACTTGATTTTTCCAGAAAAGAAGTACGGGAAGAGATTTTAAAACGCATTTGTGCGATCCTGGATCAGGGAAATATCGAATATATCAAGTGGGATATGAACCGCAGCATGTCTGATGTGTATGCCGGAAATGTAGCTTATGACTATGTGTTGGGATTATACGATTTTCTGGGAAAACTGACGAGCCGTTATTCGGATATCCTGATCGAGGGCTGCAGCGGGGGCGGTGGACGTTTTGACGCAGGTATGATGTATTACACACCACAGATCTGGTGCAGTGATAATACGGATGCCATCAACCGTACACGGATCCAGTATGGTACATCCTTCTTCTATCCGACGGCTGTGGTTGGTTCCCATGTATCTGCAGTACCGAATCACCAGACCGGCAGGATCACGAGCCTGAATACAAGAGGTGTCGTTGCCATGGCAGGTACCTTTGGCTATGAGATGAACCCGGCATTACTGAGCAGTGAAGAAAAAGAGGAAATTCGTACACAGCTTGCAACCTATCGCAGACATCAGGAGCTGATCCGTGAGGGAAACTATTACCGTCTGTCCGATCCGTTTCAGGAAGAAGTGGCTGCATGGATGAGTGTTGCAAAAGATCAATCGCAGGCACTGGTAAGCGTTGTACGTCTGTCTGCGGAGGGAAATCCGTTTGGGACGTATGTAAAATTAAAAGGGCTGGATGCGGAAAGCTTTTATCTGGAAGAGTCAACCGGAAACAGGTATTGTGGCATGGCATTGATGCAGGCCGGCATTCTGCTTCCGATGGCGACAACGGAATATGAAGCTTATCAGTTTACATTGAAAAAAGTGCAGGACGCATAGGCAGTGCGCAGTAAAATGATAGTAGAACAGGTAGTCGGATGACAGAAGTTATTCGATTGCCTGTTTTTGTGCGCTTTATCTGTCGAATTTTGTATCCGAAAAATATTTTGTAGTTTCCACAAATTGTGTTAGAATAGAGTATAGTGTTTGAGAGAAAGGACTGAGAGAGCAATATGAAATCTGTCATCATTTATGCGTCTATGCATCATGGAAATACAAAAAAGGTAGCGGAAGCGATTGCAAAGGAATGCGGTGTGGATCTGATTGATGCCACAAAGGTGCCGGAAAAGGATTTAACAGGATATGATGTCATCGGTTTTGCATCCGGTATCTACGCATCGAAATTTCATCAGTCGGTACTGAATTTTGCGTCCGTCAATCTGCCGGAGGATAAAAAGATTTTTTATCTTTGTACTTATGGTGCCAAAGGATCTTATAAATCCATTGAAAAGGCAACTGCCGGTAAAAATGCAACATTGCTTGGAACTTTTGGATGCAAAGGATATAACACGTTTGGCCCGTTTAAGCTGATTGGTGGAACCGGAAAAGGATGTCCGACAGAGAAAGATCTGCAGGCGGCAGTCAATTTTTATAAAGGGCTGGAAAAATAATAGAATTGCAGAGATGCACAGAAGAATATGTCATGCGTTGCATGACGTGCATCTCGCAGCAAGAATGCTGAGGGCATTCTTGAATAATTACAAATGAGAGGTATAAAAATGAGTAAATTATTGGAAAAATCAATGGATGAGCTGTGTGCAAATACCGTAGACACCGTAGACCGTATTATGGGAAGATACAATGTTGGGCTGGAAGAAGCATGCTCCGTTGCCGGAATCAGTGCCATTGATTACAGTGAGTGGAAAGAAAATGCACCACAGATGGCCCTGCAGGAGCCGCAGATGGATGAACATGAGCTGGAACTCAAAGAAAAATTGATGGAAAAAGTGGTCATGCATAAGATCCCGGATCTGCTGAAACTTGGAATCACACTGGAGAATGCATGTGAATTTGCAAAGATCAGTGTAGAAGAATACGAAGAATATAAGAATAAGTATGAAAATTAAATATGTAAAATATATTTAAACGGCAGTGAAAAAACACCCGACTGACAGATGATATGTCAGCAGGGTGTTTTTTGGGTTTTATAGGAAATTACATTGAACTTTGCAAATATCAGTCTCTGGCAGGCTGCTCATCGAATCTGTGATCACCAAAGTAATATTCTGCATCGTGTTCGTTGATCTCACGGTAGACTTTGCATGGAGCACCGAATGCGATCACATTGGCAGGGATGTCTTTGGTTACGACGGAACCTGCACCAATGACAGAATTTTCGCCGATGGTAACACCCGGAAGTACCGTCACATTTCCGCCGATCCATACGTTATCTCCGATGGTGATCGGGAAAGAGTACATGCCATCCATGCGATGTGCCGGATGGATGGCATGTCCGGTGGTACATAAGGTTACATTAGGACCGATCAGTACATTTTTTCCAATGGTGATCTTCCAGTCGTCGATCAGGGTCAGGTTCATATTGGCATAGGTGCCCGAACCGATGGATACATATTTTCCAACGGTGGCGGTCAGTGGGGCGTTGAACCAGACATTTTCTCCTACTTCTCCGAAAATATCGTGCAGTAATGCTTCCCGTTCTTCCATAGCCTCCGGCGGTAGATTGTTAAATTGGCGTACCAGCGTTTTGCATTTTGCCTGTAACGCCATATTTTCGTCGTCATCCTCCCAGATATAGCCCTGTTTCATACGTTCTGTTTCTGTCATTTTACTTTCCTCCAATACATTGATAAACAAACATATGTTGTTATAGAAAATTATAGTATAAGTCGGTGTGAGGCACAATCATACAATAACTGGCATACGATATTAATTTTTGAAATAAACAGTATATAACAGTTGACAACAGATATACACTGTTATATACTGTTTGCTGTAAGGGAGGTCCCATAAATATGCATATTATATTAAATCATTCTTCCATGGTGCCCATTTATGAGCAGCTTATGGAACAGATAAAAACAGAGATCATTGAATCTACGCTGGCAGAGGGAGAGGCGCTTCCTTCTGTTCGGAAACTGGCGGGTGAACTTCGCATCAGTGCGTTGACGGTAAAAAAAGCTTATGACAGGCTGGAGGAAGCCGGATTTGTGACAACGGTCCATGGAAAAGGTACTTTTGTAACAGCCTCGGATAAGCAGCTGGCACTGGAAGCACGCAGGAAAGCAGTAGAGGATGAGTTTGAGACAGCGATCGACCGGGCAAAAAGCGTAGGGTTAAGTGCAGAAGAGATTCTGGAAATCGTACAGCTGCTGCTGGATGAATCGTAAAAAGCAGGAGGTTAGATATGATCGAAATGAAAGAGGTCCGCAAGACATATGACGCATTTCAGTTTGCTATGTCTATGGAGATTCCAGGTGGACGTATCACAGGTCTTGTAGGAAAAAACGGAGCCGGAAAAAGTACGGCGATCCGATTGATACTTGGACTGACAGAGGCAGAAAGTGGAGAGATAGCAATATTTGGAAAAGAAATACATCAGCTCACGATGGCAGAAAAAGCACAAATTGGAGCATCACTTGCAGAATCTGGTTTCAGCAGTTATTTAAATATTGCGGATGTAAAGAAAATATTGGAAAAAATGTATCCGAATTTTGATAAAGGATATTTCGAAAAAATGTGCCGTGAACTGAGATTGCCGGAGAAGAAGCGGATCCGTGAATATTCTACCGGTATGAGAGCAAAATTGCGGGTGCTGACCGCACTCAGCCACCATGCCAAACTCCTGATCATGGATGAACCGACGGCAGGATTGGATGTGGAAGCCAGAAATCATATTCTGGATATGCTGCGGACCTATATGGCAGAGGATGAAGAACGTTCGATTCTGATCACGTCCCATATTGCATCTGATCTGGAACAACTGTGTGATGATATTTATCTGATCCACAATGGATCACTTATTTTGCATGAGGATACAGACGTGATTCTGGAACAGTATGGTGTACTAAAAGTAAGCGAAGATCAATTTGCCGGCTTGGAGCAGGACTATCTGTTAAAAACACAGAAAATGTCCTACGGATATGCCTGCTTCACAAACCACAAAGATTATTATCAGGAAAATTATCCGGGAATCATTGTGGAAAATGGCAATATCGATGAATTGATTTTGATGATGACAGGAGGCTATCAGGGATGAGAGGATTATTAGAAAAAGATATACGGTTGTTGATGCACAGCAAGCAGACATTTGTATGTTTTATTGCATTGGCGATTGTACTTGGTGTTACACAGAAAAGCACTTTTATGCTTGGCTATCTGACATTTTTAATATCAGCCATCCTGGTTTCGACACTTTCTTATGATGAGATGGATCATGGATTTGCTTTTTTGTTTACATTACCGATTAGCCGAAAAATATATGTCAGGGAAAAATATGTATTTTGTATGGGTGGAGCAGTTATCGTCTGGTCTCTTACCATGATACTTTATGTGATTATTTTATCTGTGAGACATACACCGGTTGTGATTTCAGAAGAAGTGCTGAAAGGTCTTTCCTTTTTGCCGATTGTTATATTCTTTCTGTCGTTGCTGATTCCTATGCAACTAAAGTTTGGGGTAGAAAAAAGCCGCTTTGTAATGATCGGTGTCTCTATTTTTGTTGGAATGATGATTTATTTCCTGGCAGAAAAAAGTGGAATGCTGGATGGAAACAGCACGGTCGTGTTATCTGCGTTTGGATTGATCGGAGATCTGGCAGTAGATGTGATCGGATTGCTTATAGCCGCTGGTCTGGCTGTGGTGTCATATCTGTGCAGCTGCCGGATTATGAAAAAGAAAGAACTGTAATTTTTGAACCAGCATATTTGAAAGCGATTTCATGTTAAGGTAAGGAATATTTTAGCTGAAATCGCTTGACATTTGATCGAATTTTTTTGTATTGTATAGAATGTATTGATTCGAATACAAAATTGACACGGAAGATTGATAAATTATTGACAAATTCTGGCTTTGATGATAGTATAGGTTCGAATTAAGTACTCTATTAGATTACAGTAATGAAAGGACGAGGTAGGTAAAATGGCAGAAATCAATTTAAGCAAGTACGGCATTACCGGCACAACAGAGATTGTTCACAATCCTTCTTATGATTTATTATTTGAGGAAGAGACAAAACCGGAACTGGAAGGTTATGAAAAAGGCCAGGTCAGCGAGCTCGGAGCCGTTAATGTTATGACAGGTATCTATACAGGCCGTTCCCCGAAAGATAAATATATCGTAGTAGACGAGAATTCCAAGGATACTGTATGGTGGACTTCTGATGAATATAAAAATGACAACCATCCGGCTACACAGGAAGCATGGAGTGCAGTAAAAGATCTCGCGATCAACGAGCTTTCCAACAAAAAACTGTATGTTGTAGATGCATTCTGTGGCGCAAACAAAGACACACGTATGGCAATTCGTTTCATCGTTGAGGTTGCATGGCAGGCACATTTCGTAACGAATATGTTTATCAAACCGACAGAGGAAGAGCTGGAGAACTTCGAGCCGGATTTCATTGTTTATAATGCTTCCAAAGCAAAAGTTGAGAATTACAAAGAGCTGGGTCTGAATTCTGAGACAGCAGTTATGTTCAATATCACAAGCCGTGAGCAGGTTATCGTAAATACATGGTACGGCGGAGAGATGAAAAAAGGTATGTTCTCCATGATGAACTACTACCTTCCGTTAAAAGGCATCGCATCCATGCACTGTTCTGCAAACACAGATATGAACGGTGAGAATACAGCAATTTTCTTCGGACTTTCCGGAACAGGTAAAACCACACTTTCCACAGATCCGAAACGTCTCCTGATCGGTGATGATGAGCACGGCTGGGATGACAACGGCGTATTCAACTTTGAGGGTGGATGCTATGCAAAAGTTATCAACCTGGATAAAGAATCTGAGCCGGATATCTACAATGCGATCAAACGTGACGCTCTGCTTGAGAACGTTACTCTGGATGCAGAAGGCAAAATTGATTTTGCTGACAAGAGCGTAACAGAGAATACCCGTGTATCTTATCCGATCAACCATATTGAAAACATTGTCCGCCCGGTTTCTTCCGCACCGGCAGCTAAGAATGTAATCTTCCTGTCCGCAGATGCATTCGGCGTACTTCCGCCGGTATCTGTTCTGACACCGGAGCAGACACAGTATTACTTCCTGTCTGGATTTACAGCAAAATTAGCTGGTACAGAGCGTGGAATCACTGAGCCGACACCTACTTTCTCCGCATGCTTCGGACAGGCTTTCCTTGAGCTTCATCCGACAAAATACGCAGAAGAGCTTGTTAAGAAAATGGAGAAGAGCGGAGCAAAAGCTTACCTTGTAAATACAGGATGGAACGGAACAGGCAAACGTATCTCCATCAAAGATACCCGTGGAATCATCGACGCAATCTTAAATGGCGATATCAAAAATGCTCCGACAAAGACAATTCCATACTTCAACTTTGAAGTACCGACAGAGCTTCCGGGGGTAGATCCTGCAATCCTTGATCCGCGTGATACATACGCAGATGCTGCTGAATGGGAAGCAAAAGCAAAAGATCTGGCAGAGAGATTTGTTAAGAACTTTGCAAAATACGAAGGAAACGAAGCTGGTAAAGCACTTGTTTCTGCAGGTCCGCAGGCATAAGTTTTGTATAAGGGAAAAATCGGATATTGAAAGAATTGAATATTTGATGTTTCAGGATGTGGAACTTTCGTTACATAAAACGGAAGTTCTGCATCTTTTTTTCTAATTCAAATGAACGTATTCATTAAGATGCGGGGATTGGTGATAAAAAGCGGGTAAAGCATAGATAGAAATCAAAAAGTGTGTTAGAATGTGTAAGATAGTGTCAGAAGAAAGTATGCATGCTATGAAATATACAGGAAAAGGATAAGGAAAATCTATGGGAACACGAGAGTCATTTAATTCAAGATGGGGATTCATATTATCCTGCATCGGTTCCGCTGTGGGGATGGGGAATATCTGGATGTTTTCCACCAGAGTATCCTTGTATGGCGGCGGAGCGTTTTTAATACCATATATTATTTTTGTGGTACTGATCGGATCCACCGGTGTGATCGGTGAGATGAGTTTTGGACGGGCAACCAGATCCGGTCCCATTGATGCATTTGGAAGCGCCTGTGAACGTCATGGAAAAAGAAAAGTGGGAGAAGCGCTTGGTATGATACCAGTGGTCGGTTCCATGGCAATGGCCATCGGCTATACGGTCGTTATGGGATGGATTTTAAAATATGCGGTAGGTGCTTTTACCGGAGCGACCCTTGCACCGGAGCATGTGGAAGATTTTGCGGATACGTTTGGCAGCATGGCATCTTCTTTTGGAAATAATGGCTGGCAGATTCTGATTTTGTGCATTACCATGGCGATACTGATGTTTGGTGTGGGAAATGGAATTGAAACGGCAAACAAGATCATGATGCCGATCTTTTTCTTTTTGTTTGTGGGACTTGGCATCTATATCGCATTCCAGCCGGGTGCGGCAGCGGGATATCACTATATTTTCCGTGTGGATCCAGTGGCACTGGCAGATCCGAAGACCTGGATCTTTGCACTGGGGCAGGCATTTTTTTCCCTGTCCGTAGCGGGAAACGGAACCTTGATCTATGGATCCTATCTGCCGGATCACGAAAATATCCCGGCAGCGGCGGGACGCGTGGCATTTTTTGATACACTGGCAGCAATGCTGGCGGCATTGGTTATCATTCCGGCGATGGCAACGACAGGAGCGAAATTGAATCAGGGGGGACCTGGTCTGTTGTTTATCTATCTGCCAAACCTGATCAAGTCCATGCCGGGTGGCAGGCTGATCATTATTATTTTCTTTGTAGCGGTATTGTTCGGTGGTCTGACATCCCTGATCAACCTGTATGAAGCACCGATCGCAACGGTTCAGGAGAAACTGCATCTGGGACGAAGAGCAGCGTGCTGTGTCATTGGTGTAATCGGTCTGGGCGTTTCACTTCTGATCCAGGGAATCGTATCCGGCTGGATGGATGTGCTTTCTATCTATATCTGTCCGCTTGGGGCAGGGCTGGCAGCTATTATGTTTTTCTGGGTATGCGGTAAAAAATATGTGGAGAAACAGATCAATAAAGGAAGAACAAAGCCTTTTACAAAATGGTATTATCCGATTTGCAAATATCTGTATGTGGCGGTCTGCTTTATTGTACTGATCCTTGGAATTGCGTTAGGAGGTATTGGATAACATGAATGAAATCGTGAAAAGTTTATATGAGAGAAAATCTATGCGTGTCTATGAGGACAGACCGATTCCGGAAGAAATGAAACAGGTGATCCTGGAAGCGGCAGCGCAGGCTCCGACAGCAGGCTGCCAGCAGTTGTATACCATATTGGATATTACAGATCAAAAGCTGAAGGAAGCACTGGTGGACACCTGTGATCATCAGCCGTTTATTGCAAAAGCACCGCTGGTGCTGATCTTTTGTGCGGACTGTAAAAAATGGTATGATGCATTTACAGAAGCCGGAAGTGAACCGCGCAAACCGGATGTGGGTGATCTGATGCTGGCAGTGTCAGATGCTGTGATCGCGGCACAAAATGCTGTTGTGGCAGCGGAAAGTTTTGGTATTGGTTCCTGTTATATCGGAGATATCATCGAAAATTGTGAGGAACAGCGCAGATTGTTACAGCTCCCGGACTATGTATTTCCGGCGGCAATGCTTGTGTTTGGCTGGCCGACCGAACAGCAGAAGCAGCGCCCGAAACCACAGCGTGTAGAGCAGAAGTATATTGTACATGAGAATACTTATCGGAGTATGGATGGAAGTGAACTGAGAGATATGTTTGAGGGACGCTGTGATAACAGGTCCTTTGAAGAATGGATGGGGGCATTTTGCAAACGCAAATATAATTCAGATTTTTCAAAAGAAATGTCACGTTCCGTACATAAATATCTGGAACAGTATATGGTGGAAGATGCCTGATTGTTTCATGTATTCCGCTATCATGAGTACATAAAGCAATCAGGATTCTTATTTTTTTGCTGTGCTATTTGCTATCGCATTTAACCTGTGATCTTATTCAGCAATCCGGTGGACTGCAGGAACAGAATAAACATTATGATCGGCATGATATAGCGGATCATCACGTTATACAGTTTTTTACGGCGGAATGTTTCACCATTTAATTCCATTTCTTCTGCAATCCAGGATGGTTTTACAATCCAACCGATCAGGATAGAGGAAAGCAGTGCGATAAACGGCATCAGGAAACTGTTGCTGATGTAATCCATGATATCCAGTAATTGTCCGGTGCTTCCGTTTGGCAGCTGTGCTTCTACATAGAACGTGCTGTAACCAAGTGCGATGATCGCGGTTGCTGCCAGATAGATCACTGCCAGAACACGGGTTACTTTTTTACGCTCTGCATGGAACAGTTCCATACAGTTTGCGGTGATGGACTCCAGTACGGAAATACAGGAAGTCAGTGCCGCGAATGCAGTCAGGATGAAGAACATCAGACCGATGATCCGTCCTGCCAGTCCCATGGAATAAAATACATTCGGCAGG
>JALESO010000028.1 GCA_022781925.1 Lachnospiraceae bacterium | reverse complement strand
ATGTGGGCCAGAATGAAAAGCGAGCTTCTCTATGACCGCTACAATACGGAGACTATGACCACAGAGGAACTGAAGGTTCTCATTTGGAGATATTTCATCAGTTACTGGAATAACAGGAGGATCTGCTCTGCTAACGGTGGGCTTCCTCCGATGATCAAGCGCCAGAGATACTACGAATCTCTGGGACTGGCTGCATAGGCAGTGATATCTTTGAGATAAATGTGTCAACCAATATTGACAATATCACGGCTTGTTTCACCTTTTCCATATTCATTTCAACTCACGGCTCCGCGAGGGAGCCGACCATGTCTCTTGAAACCTATACTTTCCATTCTTGATATTTCAACTCACGGCTCCGCGAGGGAGCCGACTGATAAGATGCAAAAACAACTTTCTTTGATTGCATTTCAACTCACGGCTCCGCGAGGGAGCCGACGCGGCATTGGTGATATCATTGGATTTTATAGTTAATTTCAACTCACGGCTCCGCGAGGGAGCCGACAACCAGATCAGTGTCAAAATAGATTGCATTGTTATTTCAACTCACGGCTCCGCGAGGGAGCCGACACCAGTAGCTCCCATAGTGTAATATCCCTCGATCGTATTTCAACTCACGGCTCCGCGAGGGAGCCGACCGCAATTTCAACCTAAAAATACCTCATTGAAATTGCATAATTTGTATATATTATATACATTTCAACTTTTAACCAAATTTTCCAATCACTTTTGGTTCATTTTTTCTCACTTTTAGTAATTATTTCAGGTGCGAATCTCCCACAATTTTTATGTGCCCATCTGGTTCGCACTAAAATATCAGCGTATCCATCACATCAAAACCTGGTTTTGCGCCAATATGTTCCACTTTGTTTTTATATTTTTCCCCAAGATAATAAAACCGCAGGCTATCTACATCCTTGTCTATTATATTTTCCAGAATGTTTTTTACCTGTCTGCACTTTGTAGCATCCAATTGGCATTCAAACACGGAATTCTGCACTCGTTGCCCGTAATTCGTACACTCTTTCGCTACCTTCCGCAACCGTTTTCGGCCCTCTGCACTCTGTGTATTTACATCATATGTAATCAATACCAACATATTGGTTCACCTACTTCCAGAAAAATGGTGGATATTCATCTAAATCCCCTCTCAAATATCTTGCTAGCAGCAAACTTTGAACATAAGGTGCCATCCCCCATTCTATTTTTTCATCTAAAAAAGGATGCTTGATCATTTCCTGCTTTTTAGCCTGCCAAGCAGATAAAAAAAGTTTTCTTCCTTCATCTGTCATAATAACAGCATCATTTTCTTTTTTGATGAAATGTTTTTCCTTTATAATCCGCTTATTGATCAGTGATAAAACAAAACGATCTATCATAATACTTCGAAATTCTTCCATCAGATCCAAAGCCAATGACATCCGTCCCGGTCTGTCAGTATGGAAAAATCCAACATATGGATCCAAACCAACTGCTTCCAGTGCAGATCCACACATGCTTGCCAACAAAGAATAACCAAATGACAACATCGCATTAACATTATCCAACGGAGGTCGTTTATTTCTGCCATGAAATGCAAAGTCCTCTTTCTGCTGCAAGATCAGATCATCAAACACTGAAAAATATACAGAAGCAGCTTCTCCTTCCATTCCAAGCAACTCCTCCGTATTTTCGCATGTTCTTATTTTTTTCATACTCTGCGCCAGAAATGCTGATTTTTTCTTTATCATCTCAACATCCAGACGCATACCATGATCTCTTACCGCTCGTTCTAAGACCCATCTTGCATTATAGACTTTTCCGATAATAAAATTTCTCGCAATGTATATACTATTTTCCCGATCATCACTGATTCTATATTGTTGCTTTCTTAATGTAACATTTCCTTTGACTTCGCCTGTAACTCTTGCCAGAAATCTTCCATTTCCGGACATAAATACAAGATCTATATTCCTCTGTGCACATGCTCCCATCAATGCCGGACTTGATCCAGTATAACCAAATGTCACAATTTCCTGCAGATTGTGTAGCGGAACTCTTCCTATTTCTTTCTGATCTTCCAAAACAACAATATTTTCGCCATCCAGTGATAAATACTTATTTCCGGATGTTACATACAATGTATTTAACAGTCTCTTCATTCTTTTTCCTCTTCCGAAATCATCCGGTCAATATATCCGGAAACAGATTTTTTCTTGTTTAAAGCAGGTACACAGATATCTTTTAAGGAACAGGCATTACACTTTTTACTCGTTTTAACTTTAGGTGTGTAACCACGTTCAGAATACTGATGCATCTCCAGAAATATCTTTCTTACTTTTTCCCGAATTTCATCTGTAAATGCAACTTTTGTACGATGCCTCGTTTCTCCATAATAAATGTACCCATATGGAATCGTGCAGCATAACATTTCCTCTAGGCACAATGCCTGCGCTGCTACCTGAAGGACATCCATATCTCCTTCTTTCGGCTTTCCTCTTTTATACTCTATCGGGATCACCTTATAAGTTCCATCTTTCCTAGGTAATGATATACCATCTGTTGCTCTATGGAATTCCACTACATCGCATTCGCCGCTCACTCCCATTTCCCGGGAGTGAATCGGCATTGCTCTCACAGTAATAATATCTCCTCTTGTTTCCTTTAAAGTGGCATCATGGGCATTCTCGTGAAGGATTTTTCCTTCTACTGTCCTGATATTTTCCTGCCATTGAAGTTCTATATAAGCCAATGCCCACTGTCGCTTGCAAAACTCAAAGTGCTGTATTCCGGATAATTGAAGGAAGTCTTCTTCCCTATACAAAATCGAATACCTCAGGCTCCTTACAGCCATCAACATGCCAGCTTATACTATAATCTTCAAATGTTTTTGGACGATCATTTTCTGGATTTATTGAAAATCCTCTCTGAATCTTTCCACTAGAAAATGCCGGTGTTTTTTCATCATGCTGCCACCAGTACATTCTGCACACTTCCATACTGCCTTCCGGTCTTGCTGAAGATGCATCGTTTTCAAACAATGTTTTCAGTGCTTCTTTTAATTTTTCTGCATCTTCCTGACTGAATCCGGTTTTTTCTGCCAACTGTACATTTACGCTTCCCATTACTTTATATACTGCAAATCCAACTCTGTGTTTTGTACCCATTGTATCAGAAGCTTTACTTTCTTTCCCTGACTCGCTGTTTACACTCTTAGTAATCTGCATGCTGACAATATCAATCGGTGACAAACTAACTGCCTGATGAATGGAAACCGGACCTCTTACACCAAACGATACCGGAATTCCTTTAAATGCAAAAACCTGTCCAAACGATCTCACATCCAACCATTCTTTGCAAGCAATTGCAGCACAAGCCTCACGATTAGCATTTTTCTTGTTTCCCATCTGCTCTTTTAATTCTGTACAGCTGTCTGCACGATCTTTCAGACTTGTATAAGTATCATCGGAACGATCATCTGACTGTACAAAAATTTTTTCCCCCATATCCTGTAAGCGGTTTCTGATTTTTCTTTTTATACATACATCTGAGATTTCTCCATAACCATCCAGATTTATGCGCGGTCTGTTTCCATTCAATGGATCGCCATTTGGATTTGCGTTTGTCGCACTGATAAATAATGTAAAATCAATCTTTCCTTTTAACTCGCTCATTTTTTATTCCTCCTCATTCTTCTCATCTGCATGTTCTTTTTTTACTTTAAAATCATAAGATTGGCTATGGAAGCCCAACAGATACAGACCATTTAATCTTCGATTATCTTCACAATTATCAACCTCAAACAAATTGTTTATCTCATCTAACAAATTTTCGTAATAACGTCTTTCTGCAATGCCAAGTTTATTAAAATAAGGTTGAATATTTTCTTCAATCACTTTCCATGTATCAAATGGTCTCTGTGAAAAAGTTGTCATATACCGTTTTGCATTTGTCACTCTCGCACGATCTTTCTCATCGTAAGTTCTATATTCGATACGATCTGCTACTGCCAGTAACCGTCCATACAGATAATTTCTATCTGTCTCATTTCTATCTAGTGCCACGTTCCAATCCTCCTGTTTATTTTCTTCGTTTCTATATTTTTTTACCAGAGAACATGCCAATGTCAAAACACGCTCCCAGTTTTTTTGATCTTTGTAACACAATGGTGATGACGCTTTTTGCACTGCCCGGCTCACATAATCATATGGGATTTTGGTTCCATTCCATATGCAAGTGAGTAATCGTTTCGCCACTTCTGCATAAAGCTTCTTGCCATTCGCATCTACAATCGTCAGTCTTCCCTTATCCTCTATGCCGAACAATATATCCGCTACATCTTTTACACCAACCATACCGTAAAACTGTATTCGTTTTTTGTCTTTCCATTTTTCATGAATCCAACCACAGCTCTCATGCCATTTTTCTATGTTTTTCAGATAACGCGTTGTATCCAAGGTCTGATTTTCTACCATAGCCAGTCTGCCCGATGTTGCTGCATCAAACCCAAGTAATATCATGAAAGATGTATGGTCTACTTTTTTTCCATATCCACGCAATGCCTGATAAAATTTGTTTGCCGTAATTTCATTTCCATCAAACACCGGTTCACTGTCATCCCAGTCATCTTCCCATTCATCCTGCATTTCATACTCAGTCTCAATGGTATCTGTATCCACATTCCATGCCGGCATTTGTAACAGATCTGATTCCCATGCAACAAGCGTCAGTGTATCAAATGATATTCCCTGTTTTCGAATGATCCATTTCAATGCATTATGCAATTTTTGTGAGGTTTCATTGCCAACAGCA
Source organism: Lachnospiraceae bacterium (assembly GCA_022781925.1). Lineage (GTDB taxonomy): Bacteria > Bacillota > Clostridia > Lachnospirales > Lachnospiraceae > Eubacterium_I. Next base: position 16,337 of record JALESO010000028.1, on the reverse strand, counting down.
AACGCTTCCTCTCTGCTTGTAAACCGACCTCTGTATGTAAAATTCTGACTGTCATTGGCAGAAATCAGCTTGGCTCCATCTCCCTCATTTCGAATTTTCTTGGAATGAAGATAAGAAATAGGTTCCATATTCCCCGTAAGATAGCACAATCCCTTTTCTCCTTCCTGCGCCCGGACATATCGAATATAACACTCCTGCAAAGATCTGTCTTTCCAACATTCGTCCGGATTTTCCTGATAAAGTTCTTCACTTGCACTGCGGACGATAAATCGGACAAAAGCCTTGGTCTGAGCAATTCCCTGAATACTTTCTTTTTCATTGATCTGTCCATTGTCGTCTAACACTATGACTTTTTGCTCCACCAGATCTTTTATCAGGCATTTCTTCTTCAAATATGTATAAATTGCTTTGACTTTTTCATGACTGATATCTGACTCTGCCCATTGTTCAAGCTGTTCCATATACAACTCATTGCATACGCCATCATCTTTACAATATGTCGCATAATCCCCCGCAAGATACCGTAGATTATCACACAACGGATGTGGTTCTTTTCCTGCTGTACGACTTCCTGACTTCTCAGTCACTGGTATGATTGTAAATTTGTCATTCAAATCTACTGCTTCCGCATGTAAAAATGTACCTTTCGCATCAATTGTGACCTCAACCTGTGCCGTTACCGTCGTGTGAAACGGAGGTAGCAGCACATACGGAAATTCTCCCTTGTATGCAACTATGCCTACTTGATCCGTATTTTTCTCATACAGATCAATCAATTCACTGACCCAGTTCACTCGCCCACCTCCTCACTGGTAAATTCCTCTAATCCTGTAAAGTTTTTTCCATCTTCAAAAATTTTGGGGTCCATTTCCCGGATCACTCGCTTCTGTGTGCAGTCTTCCGGGCGGATAAATTCAATGATTCCGCCTTTCTTCATGACCGGTTTCCAGAAACGCACCGTCATTTTGTTTTTATCTTCTTCCAAGACGGCTTCTTCCGCATAGGTAATTCCATGATACATATAGCCATATCCAACTTCACCATCCATCGTATCATAGTAACTCTCTCCCTCTCCAAACACGCATGGTTCCACAAATGCCTGACACTCTCTGGTCCCTAAAAACACATCTCTGCGTCCGCCGCGTTGAACCATTCGCTTTGCGATATTATGGTGCTTATTTTCATTTCTATCGCCTTCCAGATTTATCTGATTAAGATTCATCTCAAAATGAGCCCGGACCTGATATCTGACATCTTTGAGATAGGTGTAATATGCCAATTCATTACCACCATTATATGCAATCGGTCTGATCCCCTTTGTTTCTGTCTGAATCAGATTCATAATCCTCACAGCATCGATGATCCAAATTATCGTAGGTTTCCAGTAGATACTTTCCACAATCCCCTTTAATCCCTCATACGTAGGAATGTGATAACTTGTCTTTTCTCCCCCGACACGCATCACAGGATCAGAAAAAAGTGCATATGGACCTTCCACTTCAAACTCTATTGTATTTCTGTATTTTTTCACAAATTGCACCTCCATTACATAAAGCTCGTTTCCATCTTTGGTTCTTCTATTACCCCGATATCTTCGTCATAATATCCATCACACAATACCAGAACCTCATTGTCACAAAGTGTATAGATTGCATTGTTCAACTTATCACGCTTTGTTGCCGATATTCCGACCGTATACCGCTGAAGTTTTCGTAAAATCTTTTTGCATGCCCCGCTTCTCACATCTGCCATTGACAATTCATCTATCAACCTTTTTGCTTCCTCATTATATGGAACTATAATGTTGATTTTGTATGTATCGCCAATAACTTCAAATGCCTGTCCTGCGGTCTGAAATGCCTGCGGTAACTTTGTTTTTGCTTTTTCTCCATAAGTTCGCTCGTACTGTTTTCGCCCTACATTATTTGCTCCAAGCAGTTCAACCACTGTTGTATTTGCTCCATATTCCTTAACGGGATACTCTGTCAATTTTTCTTCTAACTGAAAATGAAAATAATTCCAGTAATATACTTTAACAGCTTCTTCTGAGTCCAACGTTCTCTTATATTTTTCCGGGTTCTGTCTGAAATCATCCAGCACTTTCTGCAACGCATTCTGTGCATTTTGAATTTCTTTCAAATACGTCAGTTTCTCAGCATCTTCTGACATTTTAACAATATAAACGGCTCCCAGTTTTCCGAATTCTTTATGACGATTACAACGTCCTGCTGCCTGAATCACATTGTCAAGTCCTGCCATTGAACGGATTACACACCCGAAGGAAAAGTTCACACCGGCTTCCACTAACTGTGTACTGACACATATGACTTTTTGTGAATGATCCAGCAATGTATTTTTGATCTCTGCCAACTTATCCAACCTATTCTGTGGACACATATTGGTACTTAAATGGAAAAGAATCACTTCATCCTGACATTTCCTCTTCAGATATTCAAAGACATTTAATGCACAACTAACAGTATTTACAACAATTAGAACACTCTGATATTCTTCCACTTTTTCAATAGCAAAATTACTCAGATCCTCAATTTCCATTTTTCCATCGCACAAATTCGTTGCATCCACAATTTCTACCCGTTTAAAGGCAGTTGTATACTTTTCTGCCAATCCCGCCATCTCCGTACATTCGCATATATTATTTTTATCAAATGGAATTAGCGTCGGTTGTGTCGCAGAGCATAGTACAACGGTTGTTTTACAAAACTGCGTAAGGAAATTAGCTGCCAGATGGAATAATGATGTACATTTCACCGGAATAGCCTGCACCTCGTCAAAAATAATAATACTGTTGCTTAACACATGCATCCTTCGAATACAGCTTTTCTGATCAGAAAATAGTGTATTTAAAATCTGTACAGCAGTCGTTACAATAATAGGACTATCCCAATTTTCTGTCAGACTACGATATCGTTCTTCTTCTCCCTCTTCGCAGATCACATTGCAATGATGCTCCAGTACGACAGAATCATCTCCTACTGCCTTTCGGATTTCCTCTGCATTTTGCTCCAAAATAGATGTAAAGGGCGCGATGTAAATAATATGCTGCTTCTGAGTTCGGGCTGCATGATACAGTGCAAAACGAAGACTGCTCAGCGTCTTTCCCGCTCCTGTCGGAACGGTCAGACGATACAGTTTCTGCTCTGTATCTGCTGCCATCCGACAGGAATCAGAAATCTCCTGCCGAAAAACATTTAACAAATTTCCATTCGCCGGATTTTTCTGTATTTCATTTTTCAAATACTGTTCAAAATTCTGAATGCACTGTTTCCAGATTTCCTGTGTTTCTTCATTTGAAATTCTCTCAGGTAATGGCACATCATCAAAAAAGCTAGCTGTGTCCGTCCAATCTCCATCAATCAGTAAAGACAACACTGTACGAAGATACATTCCCATAAAAAAATATCCGTTGCCGCATTTTGACTTATACTTTTTTACAAACATATTTATTTGTTCTTCCACATATTGATAAGCTGATGTTGCATCTTCACAACATTTTTTAATCATATTCTTATCATAAATCTGAAAAAACTTTTCCTTGATAGCATCATATTCTATCTCTTTTTCCCTGCGGCTCTTTTGCAGACTCTTACCACTTTCTAAATTAATACAATCACTTATGCCATGATGAAAGTAAATAGCTGTACTTGCAAATTCTGCTGCGAATGGATTTGTCATAAATTCCTGTACCATTCTTCCACCAGCTGTGGAATGATCCAAACCATGTTTATGTACCTGATCACCATGCTGTAAAATATTTTCGAAATCAATTTGGTTTGTATTCCCCAACTTTCCAACATCATGTAGCAGACCTAACGAATATACTAGTGGCTTTAATTCTGGAATCTGACATGAGTTTTTGACATACTCTGCAACATTATTTGCATGCTCTTTCATTGATTGGCAACGCTGCGTTTCATAATCTACATGAGCGAGCATTCCTTTCGCCAGGCTTTTTTCTTTTTTATTATCCATGTACACCTCTTGTATTATTTGTACTATTTGCTCGTTTTTTCACTGCTTTGTTTTTTTTTTTTATCTATTTTTACCATATTGTATCAAATATTGAACTAAGTTACAAGTCAAGACAATATTTATATTCATTGTTGAAAACCTTAGCATCTTTTCACATATGCTCATATCTAGCACACATTTCATTTATTAGGGATTTTTCAGATCGGTTTCATAATGTAAAGTCCTCCTTATTATCTTTTGTAGAATCTGCAGATTCATATGTAACAAAAAATAATTATAGAAACACTTTACAAAAAATATAGAATCATTTAGAATAGATGTGCTGAGTGCTATTCTAATTCAACGAATAGTATTTCTATATTTCTATAATGACCGTTTGATATTACCAGTATCAAGCGGTTATTTTTTGTTACAATGTAACTATATACCTAATTCTTTTATCTGTCAACAATTTTACTATACTATTTCAATAATGCAAATCAAAATATTTTTAGAGTTTTTATTATAGCCAAATAATACATTTATTTAGCTATAATACTCAACTATACTATTTCAATCATGCTTTTCAACTCACAGATAGTTTTACCAATCTGACACTGGATAAAAATCCAGACTACTATACCTTTTCAGGTAGACTCTATTTCCCATTGTGTTACTACTTTCAAGTAATACAACGCGCTCATAAAACCACTGATATTATATGCCAAAATATAGATAAAATCAATCTACCCAATCAGAGTATTCTCAATATCCAATATATTTTTGATACTATTCAATTCCCTAAAATTCTATAATTTTCTATTCGCTTCTGTCAAGAAATTTCTCATATTTCGTGAATAAAACTATAAAACATATATTTTTTCACAATTCATCATGCTCATCTAAATATAAGTTGTCTTCATAATTGTCCAACATATAAACTTAATACGAACTTTCAAATTTAAACTCTGTATAAATTTCTTTTTACAATCAATGAGTCATCTTCCAATTCAAGTCTATCTTTTTCATCTTATCCAAAACGGAATCTTTTACAGCACCATTTAAATATGCCGGATTTAATTTTCGTTTCGCATACGCAAGATACATCCCTTTCGTCTCTTCCACTAATAAAGATGTAAAAAATTGTTCCCAGCTAAAATATTCTTCACTATTTACATAATCAGATGGATTACTTAGAATCTGGTTGATCTGACCATTTTTTACCACTCCGGCAGACAACACCAGCCATTCAAAAGACTCAGGTAAATACAATACTATATTTTTTCTTCCACGAATCAACCTCATTACTCGGTCAATTTCTGAGCCAAACGCCGCACCATCTGCAATAACAAGGGTCTTATCATTTTTGTGCATATTTAAATAATGAAACACGTTGGACTTTCCATTTATTGATTCACAAATTAATCCATTTTCCCTGCATACCTGGTCAAAAAACTGATATCCCGAATTACTATCCTCAGTGACAACGACTTCTGGCTTTACCGCATCTTCAAACGTCTCATCACCATAAATTCTGTAAAACTCATGATAACATTGCTTTAACGTTCCATATTTACCAGAAGTTCGAATTCCATAAATTTCCTCGACACTATATGGCAACGCAGGTAATGATTCTCTGGAAACAATTACATAGTAATTATCTGTCTTTTGAATTTCTCTGGAAAATTCCAATGTCTTTATAAATGTATTTCCTTCATCAATAAAAACAATACTATCAGACATAGCCGATAATTGCTCTTTCCACAAGGCTCCCTCCAACACATAACATTTCTTATCGCAAGACAAATCCACCGGTGTTCCTAATGGATTATTCACATAATCACGAATCATATCAACCAACGTCGTTTTTCCAGTTGCACTGTCGCCTCGAATAATTGTCAGATTTCGTCGAAGTTCAAAATCATATTTTAGCCGCTTTGTTGAAACAATAATTCTATGCTTACCTTTCATTGTGTTGCTCCTCTATCAGACAAATTCACCGGCAATTGATACCAACTCTTCCATAGAATGGACAATTTGATCTGTATTTAAAATATGGATTTCAAAAGGTTCTTCTCCAAAATCCATCAAATGCAAAAGATTAATTGTACGATCTTCCGATTCAGTAATTTTCAATAACCATTTTGCACAATTGTCTCCACAGGTTGATGCATTAAAGATTTTGTCTTTCTCAAATTTAATAAGAATCAATGTTTTCACGCCGCCAGACAAACCAACAGGTGGTATTTTTCCTAACACTGGACTGTCGATTACCCCACTATCCAATACCGTAGATTTATCAACGTCCAAAATCATTTCCTTTACAAACGGATCTACAATCCACTCATCTTCATAATCATATTTAAAGTAAGAAGCCGTATTATAAACTGACTCTTTCATATCACCATAAAAAATATTCAGCATCTCTACTCCTTTTCCTAAATGAACACATTTGAAATATTTTTTCAGTTTATACTATATCAAATTTATACTAATCTCTTACATTCTTTTCAACAAGCACACAGCCTCCGTATGCACCGTATGACAAAACTGATCCACAGCCCGCACACGTTTCAGTTCATACCCCTGCTCACACAATATCTTCAGATCCCGGGCCAGTGTTGCAGAATCGCAGCTGACATAGACCACCCGGTCCGGTGCCATCTTCACGATCGTCTCCAACAGTTTTTCATCGCAGCCTTTTCTCGGTGGATCTACCACGATGACATCCGCATGTGCTTTCCGGCCTGCTGCCTGTTCTTTTTCATAAAACTCCGGCAGCACTTCCTCGGATTTTCCAACAAAAAATTCTGCATTTTCGATATCATTTTTCGCTGCATTTCGTTTTGCATTTTCAATAGCCTGAGGAATGATCTCTACGCCATATACCTGTTTTGCCTTCTGTGCCAGGAACAGGGAAATCGTTCCGATACCGCAATACAGATCCCAGACAGTTTCTTCCCCGTGCAGATCTGCATACTCCAGTGCCAGCCCGTACAGCTTCTCTGTCTGCACTGGATTGACCTGATAAAAAGATACCGGTGAAATCTCATAAGAGATCTCGCCAATCTGATCTGTGATATATTCCTGCCCCCAAAGTACAATGGTCTTACGGCCCAGAATCACATTGGTGCGCTCAGTGTTGCAGTTAATGGAAATACTTGTCATACCGTCAATTTTTCGCAGTTCTTCCACCAGTTTTTCCCCGTGTGGCAGGCTTTTTCCATTGATGATCAGACAGACCATCTTTTCCTGACTGGAAAATCCGCAGCGGATCAGTACATGACGCACCAGACCTTTTCCGGTTTTCTCATCATACGCAGAAATATGATAGTTTTCCATAAAAGCAATGACAATATCCAGAATCTCCTTATTTACCGGAAGTCCCAGGGCACAGTCGCGGTTTGGAATGATCGTATGGGTCCGTCCTGCATAAAAACCGGTGACGATATGGCCATCTTTGTCCATTCCCACCGGAAACTGCGCTTTGTTCCGGTAGTGATACGGCTCATCCATACCTACGATCGGCTCCATCGGAATTCCTGTAAATCCACCGATACGCTCCAGATTATTGCGCACCTTACGCTCTTTGAACTCCAGCTGTTTTTCATAGGACAGTGCCTGGATCTGGCAACCGCCGCACTGTCTGTAATACGGACATTTCGGTTCCACACGATCCGGTGATGCTTCCAGCAGTTCCATGAGCCGGGCATAACCATAGGTCTTTTTGAGTTTGATGATCTTCGCCCGCACCACATCACCGATCACCGCATCTTTGACAAAAAATGTCATGCCATCCGCTTTGCCGATACCGGCGCCGTCCACGCCCATATCTTCTATTTTCAAAATTAATTCATCGTTCTTCTGCATATTTATCCTTTCCAAAAGTAACCTTATTCTCAAACTTCATATTTACAGATACCATCTGTTTTTTCAGAGATCAAGTGCTCCGGACACTACGGCATCTGGAGCACTTACTTTTATCTGATATATTACTTACCTGTTCTTCTGATATTGGAATCCAGGAAACGGTTGAATCCCTGCCACTCCAGATTGTTCTCCGGAATGTTGGAAAGTGCTTCCCGCATGGTTTCCAGTTTTGCATCGGAGTTATCCGCAAAGCTCAGGGCAATGGCTTCTGCCAGAGCCGGTTTTTTCGGGGAACCGTATTCCAGTTCACCGTGATGTGCCAGGATACAATGTACCAGCTCAGATGCCGTCTGTTTCGGGAAGCCGTCGATCTGGTCGATATGTTTCTGTACTTCCATCGCTCCGATCATGATATGGCCCAGTAACTGTCCATCATCCGTGTAATCGTTTGCCGGGAAAGTAGACAGTTCGGATAATTTTCCGATGTCATGGAACATGGCTGCTGTCAGCAGCAGGTCACGGTTCAGCATCGGATACAGTTTGCAGAAGAAATCACAGATCTGCGTCACATGCAGCGTATGCTCCAGCAGTCCGCCTACAAATCCGTGGTGTACGCTTTTTGCTGCGGAATGAAACTGAAACCGTTTTGCAAAATCCGCATCCTTGAAAAAAGATTCTGCCAGCTGTTTCAGATATGGATGTTTCATCTGATCGATGTATGCCAGAAGCTTCTGATACATTTCCTCGATATTATACTCGCTGACCGGCAGGTAGTCCGCCGGATTCACATCACTTTCTGACATTTTTTTCACACGTTTGACGTTCAGCTGCAGGGAACCCTGAAAACTGGTCACATCGCCCATGACATAGATATAATCCAGCGAATCAAACTCCTCGATTCCATTGGAAGACACATCCCAGATTTTCGCATCCAGTGTACCTGTTTTATCCTGAAGTGTCAGCGAATCATACGGCTTTCCTGCTTTTGTCATGGCAGTCTGTTTGTGTTTGCACAGATATACCTCACCGATTCTCTCGCCTTCACGTAACGTTTCAATAAATCTCATTTTCCTCACAATCCCCGCTATGGGTATCCTTTCTAACTATAATCTATACTATTGCTATTTCTAAACCTGTTCTACCTGTAATCAATGCAGTCTATAATCACTCTGTTTTACCTGATTTACATCAGATTTTCTCTTTGTTTATTATATGTTTTCTATCCATTTATCTATCTGCTAATTTTCCTGCAGCGTACCAAATACCACTTTGAAAGACAGATCCTGATATTTTCCATCAGCTCCCATCCGTTTGACGGTGACCGTACTCTGCTGTCCGTCCTTTGCGTTCAGAACATAATCCTCATACTGCTCTGCGGTCAGGATTTCCTTACCGCCAATCTTCGTCAGCACATCTCCCACCTGGATTCCGGCCTGCATCGCCGGTGAATCAGTGGACACCTGCTTGATATATACGCCTTTCGGAAGCTGATTTGCACTTGCGATCTCCGATGTCACGGTACTGATCTCCAGGCCCAGATAAGCCGGTGATTCCCCGTTTGACATTTTTTCCAGAAGCTTGCTGATCTGTGAAATACCGATGGCCGTCACGGTGCTCTGTGCCTCCCGTGTACTGTAACTTTGCAACATCAGTCCCACTACTTCACCTTTCAGATTGATCAGTGCACCACTTCCTGCATCGCTGGCATTGATGTCTGTGGAGATCACCTTGTAGTTTGCATCCACAGTGGACACCTCATGACTGCTGGAAGTGACATTTCCGGTCAGAATGGAAAACGGTTCCCCTAGCGGACTGCCGATGGCGATCACAATGGTTCCCTGGGATAATGCCGAGGAATTGCTCAGTGTCGCCGCCTCCACACGGTTCGTGGTATCTGCGGATAGCTGCCGTTTTTCCACGCGCAGCATGGCAATGCCTGTATTTTCATCATATGCCTGCATCACTGCCGAGGCTGTACTGTCATCATAAAATGTCACATCGACCTGGTTTGTATCAGAGATCACTTTTTTCTCCGTCACCACCAGATAATCATCGCCGGTATCCGCCACGATAATGCCGGTTCCCTGGCTCTCCGTCTGGTAGGCATTCTCAAACCAGTCTGTGGTCTCTCCGATTCCCCGGACTGCCACCACGGATTTATTCGCTTCCCGGCCGATGGCATACAGCTTGTTCTGCAATACCTGATAATCCTCCGGCTCCATAGGCTGGGCCTCGGTAATGTACACCGGATCCGACTCCTCCGGAACTTCGTCCGAGGTTTCATCCTGACCCGAGATCACCACGGTATTGTCCTTCTGATGCAGCAGATTGTCAAACACCGGTCTGAGTGCGGCAAACACAAACGCCGCCACCACGCCGAACAGCACCGCCAGCAGAATCGTTCCGATCAGCCTGGTTCGCAGTTTCTTCCGGTCAACGGGAATTTTCTTAATATGCTCTTTTACAAAATGATATTCTTCCTGTTTCTTTTTATCCATTGCAAAACACCCTTCCGTACATGTTTCTTTTTGCAACTTCAAGTCAGACATTTCAGACTCGCCTGCATTTATTATACGTTTTATGCAATTCTTATGCAACTGAAAAGTTTTAATAGAACTTTCACTTTTCACTTCCTTAATTATGCGTTAAAATGAAACTGTTCCGATGCAGATATGTCCGGAATCTCTGAAACAAAGAATTAAATTTTTTTAGTCTATCTGATATCTGATGATATTTTTCAGAGTACACAGTTATAACATGGAGGAGTTTATGAATCAAAAAGCTTTAAAAGTTTTAGAATATGATAAAATCATTCAGCTGCTGGCTGATCAGGCCACCTCAGACGCAGGAAAAAAACGGTGTCTGGAGCTGGTACCGATGACCGACAAGCAGCAGATCACAGAGGCACAGACCCAGACATCCGATGCCCTGTCCCGCATTTACCGCAAAGGAAACATTTCTTTCGGCGGATTGAAAGATCCGGGCTTTCAGATGAAACGTCTGGAGATCGGCGGCAGTTTAAACGCAGCCGAACTGCTCTCCATCTGTACGTTACTGGAGATCACCAAGCGCGCCAAAGCCTATTCCCGTGAAAACCGCGACGACCTGCCGGGGGATTCTCTGGACGCACTTTTTGCAGGACTGGAACCGCTGACTCCGCTGCTTGAGGAGATCCGCCGCTGTATTCTGGCGGAAGATGAGATCAGCGACGACGCCAGCCCGGCTCTGCACAGTGTCCGCCGCACCATCCGCAACATCAATGACAAGATCCACGGTGCCATGAACAATCTGTTAAACAGTTCCACCACCCGGTCTTATCTGCAGGATGCGGTCATCACCATGCGAAACGGCCGTTACTGTCTGCCGGTCAAGGCAGAATACAAGGGACAGGTTCCGGGCATGATCCACGATCAGTCTTCCACCGGTTCCACACTGTTTATCGAGCCGATGTCCGTCGTAAAATTAAACAACGACCTGAAGGAAGCCTTCTTAAAGGAGCAGGAAGCCATCGAAGCCGTCCTTGCAGAACTCAGTAATCTGACTGCACAATATGCGCCTTACCTGCTGGACAATTACCGGATCCTCGTCGATCTTGATTTTATTTTTGCAAAAGCAAACCTGGCAAAAATCCAGAACGGCATGGCACCGATCTTCAACACAGAGGGCCGCATCCGCATCCGTCAGGGACGGCATCCGCTGCTGGATCCGAAAAAAGTGGTTCCCATCGATGTGCATCTGGGAGATACTTTCCACCTGCTGATCGTTACCGGACCGAACACCGGTGGTAAAACTGTTTCCTTAAAAACCGTGGGACTGTTCACCCTGATGGGCCAGGCCGGTCTGCACATTCCGGCAAAAGACCGTTCCGAACTGGCTATTTTTGACGATGTCTATGCAGATATCGGAGATGAGCAGAGTATCGAGCAGAGTCTCAGTACCTTCTCCTCCCATATGACCAACATCGTTTCCATTTTAAAACACGCGACCCCGCAGTCTCTGGTGCTCTTTGATGAGCTCTGCGCCGGAACGGATCCGGATGAAGGTGCCGCACTGGCGATTTCGATCCTGGACCGGCTGCGTCAGGATGGCATCCGCACCATGGCCACCACCCATTACAGCGAGATCAAGCTGTATGCCCTCTCCACAGAAGGCGTGGAAAATGCCTGTTGCGAATTCAGTGTACAGACCCTGAGCCCGACTTACCGGCTGCTCATTGGTATTCCGGGAAAAAGTAATGCCTTTGCGATCTCCAGCAAGATCGGTCTTCCGGCAGACCTCATTGAAGATGCCAAGACCCGTGTCACAAAAGAAAATGAAAACTTTGAAGACGTCATTGCCGATCTGGAACAGAGCCGTCTGACCATAGAAAAAGAACAGGCGGAGATCAACCGCTACAAAGAAGAAGCTGCTTCCCTGAAGAAACAGCTGGAAGAAAAACAAGAACGCTTAAACCGCAGCCGCGACCGTGTATTGCAAGAAGCAAACCAGCAGGCGGCCGCTATTTTGAAAGAAGCGAAAGATCTGGCGGACGAGACCATCCGCAACTTCCACAAATACGGCAAGACCCATATAGATGCCTCCGCCATGGAAAAAGACCGTGAGAAAATCCGTAAAAAAATGGCAAAAGCCCAGTCCAAATCTTCGATCCAGAAGAAAGAACAGGTCAACCATAACGTACCAAAGAAGCTGCGCCTGGGAGATTCCGTCAAGATCCTCAGCATGAATCTGAAAGGCACCGTGCACACCCTGCCGGATGCAAAAGGAAACCTCTTCGTTCAGGCCGGCATCCTGCGTTACCAGACCAATATCCGTGATCTGGTGCTGGTAAATGACGATGCCACACCGGCAGTACACAACACAAAAACCGGTGCCGGCAAACTGAAAATGTCCAAATCTCTTTCCGTATCACCGGAGATCAATCTGATCGGAAAGACCGTGGACGAAGCACTGATGGAGCTGGATAAATATCTGGATGATGCTTATCTCGCCCATCTGAAATCCGTGCGCATCGTACACGGAAAAGGAACCGGTGCCCTGCGCAAAGCCGTGCAGGGACATCTGAAACGCCAGAAATACGTCAAATCCTTCCATCTGGGAGAGTTTGGAGAAGGCGATGCCGGTGTAACCATTGCGGAATTTGAATAACTTCAGAACCATGAGTTTTTCAGGTACAAATACGAATCATGCTTGTATGAATGAGTATTTGAACATGTAAAACTCTTTGGCGAGAAGCCACATCGAGATGAAGCTTAGCGAAATCGAGATGAAGGCTCTGAAGTTTATAAAATAATCGAACAGGAGGCCCAATATGGCAGTCAAACAGAAAATCCTCATCGTCGACGACGATGCCAATATTGCCGAGCTGATCTCCCTCTATCTGCTGAAAGAATGCTACGACACAAAGATCGTGGAAGACGGAGAATCTGCTCTGCGTGAATTTAAAACTTATCAGCCAAACCTGATCCTGCTGGATCTGATGCTTCCGGGCATCGACGGTTATCAGGTGTGCCGTGAGATCCGTACCCAGTCCAACGTGCCGATCATAATGCTCTCCGCCAAAGGAGAAGTCTTTGACAAAGTGCTGGGACTGGAGCTTGGTGCGGACGACTATATCATCAAACCATTTGATTCCAAGGAACTGGTGGCCCGGGTAAAAGCAGTGCTCCGCCGCTATCAGGCGGTCAAACCGGAGAAACAGGAACCGGATATCAAATGTATGGAATATCCGGATCTGGTCATCAACCTGACCAACTACTCCGTTATGTATTACGGACAGATCATTGATATGCCGCCAAAAGAGTTGGAACTGCTCTATTTTCTGGCAGCTTCCCCGAATCAGGTGTTCACCAGGGAACAGCTGCTGGACAACATCTGGGGCTATGAATATCTGGGCGATACCAGAACGGTGGACGTACATGTCAAACGTCTCCGTGAAAAAATCAAAGATCACGAACATTGGGGGATTACCACTGTCTGGGGCATCGGCTACAAATTTGAGCGCCGCTGACCCCCTGACCGGTAGCACTTACATATGAAACACAAATTATTATTTAAAATGATCGGTTCCTACCTTATATTTGCTGTGCTCGGATTTATCCTGATCTCGACTTTCACCGCGCATTACAACCAGAATTATCTAGAGCAGCACTATGCTGCTGCTCTGCGCCGGGAAAGCAGTCAGATTGCAGATTCCTTTGGAAACAGCTACTATCGTTCCGAACTGACACTGGAAGAATTTCAGAAGCAGATAGCCGCCGTCAGCAGTTACCTGGATGCGGACATCTACATTGTCAACACCAGCGGCCGTGTTCTGATCACTTCCGGAGAATATATCCGGCCATCAGAGACTGAGACTATCAAAAATTTCGATATCCTGGATTTCAGCGACAGCAATTATTCGATTGGAACTTTTTACGATCACTATGAAGACGATGTGCTGACCGTCTACACGCCGATCACCCGCAATTACAAAGTGACCTGCTATGTAATGATCTGTCTGCCATTGTCACATATCAGTGATCTGCAGTATGATCTTCTGAACGGATTTTATCTGTCTCTGATCTTCCTGCTGCTGCTGGCATTACTCATTCTGCTGACATTTATCTTTGCGGTCTACCGTCCGCTGCAGGTGATCATCCGGGCAGCAAGCAGCTACGCCGACGGTGATTTTGAGACCGTTCTGGAGATGGAACGGCAGGATGAGATCGGCACACTGGCAAACACCCTGCATTTTATGGCACTGGAGCTGAATGCACTGGAAAACGATCAGCACAAATTTGTCTCCAACGTGTCCCATGACTTCCGTTCTCCACTGACTTCCATCAAAGGTTATGCACAAGCCATGGCCGACGGTACGATTCCACCGGAATTGCAGGGAAAATATCTGGATGTCATTATATTTGAATCCGAGCGTCTGGAGAAACTGACCCAGAGCCTGTTGGAACTGAATAAGTACGGTTCCAAGGGAACTTACCTGGATCTGTCTGTCTTTGATCTGAATGCACTGATCAAACGAACGGTGCTGATGTTTGAGGGACGCTGCAAGGAAAAGATGGTTTCCTTTCACCTGATCCTCACCGGAGATGAGCTTTATGTGAAAGCAGATGCTGCCAAGATCGATCAAGTCATGCACAATCTGGTGGATAACGCATTCAAGTTCAGTCACAGCAATTCCGAGATTACCATCGAGACAACCCTGCGCAACGAAAAAGTATTTGTCTCTGTCAAAGATCAGGGAATCGGTATTCCAAAAGA
The DNA here is from genome assembly GCA_022781925.1 of Lachnospiraceae bacterium. Lineage (GTDB taxonomy): Bacteria > Bacillota > Clostridia > Lachnospirales > Lachnospiraceae > Eubacterium_I. The sequence continues at coordinate 1,241 of JALESO010000028.1, read as the reverse complement.
AAGCATCGGCCGTATCTGGGAACGTTTCTACAAGACAGATGCCTCCCGTGGCAAGGATAAGAAAGGAACCGGTCTCGGACTGGCGATCGTCAAAGAGATTGTGCATGCCCATCACGAAAACATCAATGTCATCAGTACCGAAGGCGTCGGCACGGAATTTATCTTTACACTTCCTTATGTCAACATAGAAATCGATTCCGGCAGCATTAATGAATGACAGCTATTTCGGATATGATGCAGATTATTAAAAATCTAAATAGAAATAGTTATAAAAATTCCCGGACATTTTCATCTGTCCGGGAATTTCTAATTATTTCTTGAATTTATATTTTCCTTTTCCGTGACCGGATACTGGTTCAATAATATCTGCCTGCACCAAATTGGAAAGAAGTTTGGAAGCACCTGAACCTTTCAGTTCAATAAGCTCCATAACTGCACTTCTTCCAAACACCTCATCAAAGCCAAACTTTTCAAAGAGTCTATGGATATGAACCGTCGTTTTTACTGAGAAATCACTACCTTTTTCAGAAAGTACACTTTCAATATCCACTTTTTGGTCTTGAATGTCCACTTTTACATTTTCAATATCCACTTTTGTATCTCCAATGTCCACTTTTTCTTCAACCAAAAGTCCACTTATATGAAGATTTCGATTATGAAGCTCATTTTTTTCGTTCAAAAGCAGATTTCTGAGAAACGCTTCCAGATACTCTGTTGTTTCGTGAATACCTTTTTGCAGGTTCGTATAGTTTGCATGGACAAGTGCATTTCTGAAATACCACGCATTTTCCGCAAAAATATCATTGGTTGCCGAAAAGCCCAGCGTCCTCAAATATTTGATGAAGAACACTGCCGTTGTTCTCGTATTGCCTTCCCCGAAGATATGAATTTGCCATAACCTTGAAATGAATACCGCAAGATGATGGATAATCTCGTCCATTGAAAGCCCTTTATAACTAAAATTCCGCTCCTGCGAAAAATCATATTCAAGTGTGGCTCTCAGCCCTGAAGCACTACCGTACATAACAGTTGCCCCATCAAGTACCCATTCTTTCTTTGTAATGTTGTAATCTCTAATTTTTCCTGCGTGTTTATAAATGCCCTGAAAGAGTTTGCGGTGGATAGAGATATACTCATTCGGAGAAAATGTAAACGCTGTTTCAGAAAGAATTTCTGCAATACGGGACGAAACCTTATCTGCTTCTTCAGTACGCTCATCGTCAGACAAATGCACTGGTCTT
>JALESO010000021.1 GCA_022781925.1 Lachnospiraceae bacterium | reverse complement strand
CTCTCTCAAGGGACCGTACACCCAGTCTGGTGCCTTTATAGCGTCCAACGGTTACCAAAAACATTGCATCAGAATCTTTTTCAAATTTATATGCCTGGCGCTCTTCCAGATATTTTGTGGTCAAATCTGTCAACTCATCAGACATTGTGATCCAGGTGGATCGCTGTCTGGTTCTGTAAACATAAAATCTGTGATTCTTTAAATCAAAATCATGAATATTTAATTCAGCCAGTTCAGAGATCCGGATTTTGGTTTCATTTAAAATCCGGCAAATAATTATGTTGCGTAATCCATATTGGTCATCAAATTGTTTTTTCTTCGCTGACAATGTTTGTTCTTTATTTGTATTTATGTCTATATCAGCATGCTTTTTTGTGACTGAATCTTTTTGAACATTTTGGATTATATTCACTGAATGTTCCTTATCTGCATTTTTCATCTCAATATTTACATAGGATCCTTGAACTAGCCGCTCTGCAAAAAGAAACGGATTTCCCGATAACTGTCCATTTCTTGCAAAAAACGTAAAAATCGACGAAATACAGGAAATACGGGTTTTTACAGAGGAAACAGACATTGTTTGCTGTAACCATGCAATAAAATCGTTGGCATCTCTGACAGTCAGATGATCCAGATCTTCCAGCGTATAGTCTGTAAGTCGGCGGTCGTTAAATTTGGGATGTGCCTGCTGCAGATACGTCAGAAAAGTACGCATGGCCCTCATGTAATCATATTGTGTTTTGGGTAAAAATGTAGTTTGATTTTTGTCATAAAATACAGTACAAAATTCTGGTAATTCTGCTAAAATAGCCACTGTTCGTGCGATATATCTGCTCTCCTGCTCTTCTTTATATTTTGGCATAATCTGGATTCCTCTATCATATTTTATGTTTAATTATAGACTTCCCTAATTGATTAAATACGAAAAGTCGATTACTATTTTTTATAGAAGCACATAGTCGGATAAATTTAATTATCCGACCACATTAAATTATGGAAATTATATCATACTTTTAAAGATATATAAATATGAAAACATTATCTTTCGCTCTTATGATCTCGATATCATCGCTATTACGAAAATTTGTTTATTTAATCTTCCGACTTACCAAAAATCCATGGTCATCCTTTACAATTTCATAGTCTTTTGCCATGGGATTTTCGGATCCGACCACACAGTAATCACATTTGTCAGAATTTCCACAGGTGCCGTAGCGAATCAACGTTCCGTGAACCTGACGGATCCCCCAGTAATTTTTTAGCATTTTGTGCTGATTGTTTATGGATATAAGATTTTTACATATATAGGAAAATGAGAATATTGAATATATAGAAATAAGTAGTCGAATAATTTAATTTATCCGACTACTTAATGTGTGATAGATAAAACTACTAAATATGCGACATATAAATCAGAATATAGCGTTACAAGGTTCTTCTACTCATTATTATCCCAAAATCTTCTTTAAATCTTCTTCCGGTGTACTGATCGGTGCAATGTTATAATTTTCTACCAGATAGTTCAGCACATTTGGTGAGATAAATGCAGGAAGCGTTGGACCCAGATAGATGTTTTTGATTCCAAGATGCAATAACGTGAGCAGAATGCACACGGCTTTTTGTTCATACCAGGAAAGCACCATGGACAACGGAAGTTCATTTACATCACACTGGAATGCTTCTGCCAACGCAACGGCAACCTGAATGGCACTGTATGCATCGTTGCACTGTCCCATATCCATAATTCGCGGCAAGCCGCCGATTTCACCAAGATCAAGATCGTTAAAGCGATATTTTCCACAGGCCAGCGTCAGAATGATGGAATCTGCCGGTGTCTGTTTTACAAATTCTGTATAATAATTTCTTCCGGCTCTTGCACCATCGCATCCGCCAACTAAGAAAAAGTGGCTGATCGCACCGGATTTTACGGCATCGATGACCGTATCCGCAACACTTAATACGGTACCATGTCCGAACCCGGTCATAACAAAATGACCGCCGTTGATGCCTGTTTTTTCCTGATCTGTGTCGTATCCACCCAGTTCCAGCGCCTTTTCAATAACAGGTGTAAAATCCTTCGTTTCATCAATGTGAACCATTTCCGGATAAGATACAACCTCTGTGGTAAATACGCGATCGGCATATCCTGGTTTTACCGGCATCAGACAGTTGGTTGTGAATAAAACCGCTCCCGGAATATGGTCAAAATCCTTTTGCTGATTCTGCCATGCAGTACCAAAATTTCCTTTCAGATGCGGATATTTCTTTAATTCCGGATAAGCGTGTGCCGGCAGCATTTCTCCATGGGTATAAATGTTGATGCCTTTGTCTTTTGTCTGTTCCAGAAGAAGTTCCAGATCTTTGAAATCATGTCCTGTGACCACGATAAATGGCCCTTTCTCAATGGTAAGCGGTACTTTTGTCGGCACCGGCGTACCATAAGTAGTAGTGTTCGCCTGATCCAGCAATGCCATGCATTTTAAATTGACCTCTCCCACTTCCAGAACCACCGGGAGCAGATGCTCCATTTCCAGATCGTAGCTGATAAAGGACAGGGCCTTATAAAAGAAACGGTTGACGGTTTCGTCTGTATAGCCAAGAACCATTGCATGATAAGCGTAAGCTGCCATACCGCGGATGCCAAATAAAATCAGGGATTTCAGGGAACGGATATCTTCATCCGGCTCTTCCCAGAGATTTTTCATATCATAGTTGGATGTATTTCCACATGGAGACATGCAGCTGCTGCAATTTGGTACGACTTTTGCTTTCTCTTCATTTACGGTCTGGATCATTGCTGTCAGCGTCTCTTTGTTGAAATTGACATTCGTAACGGTGGTAAATAACCCTTCGATGATGATGCGGTCGGTAAGTTCTGTTTTTGGATTATTTCCGCAGGCTTTTGCAAGACCGATCAGGGCTCCGGTCAGTTCGTCCTGTAAGGCGGCAACGGCGGCATCTTTTCCGCAGACACCTGCTGCACCTGTACAACCGCTGCATCCGGCCGTCTGTTCACACTGGTAGCAAAACATTTTCTGTTCCATAATAAAAATCTCCTTTGATGTAAATATAATTTAGCGTTTAACATTTTCCTGAATCTGCATTTGCAAGATATCATCTGAAGCATTTCATAAAAAGTTCTGTAAAGAGTTTATTATCAAAATACTGATGCCATTATAACCAAAAAGAAAAGCCCTGTATGTTGTTAAAACAACATATTGGACTTTTCTCTTCAAATTTTGTTCTATATTTTGGGCTTTTTCTGTCAGTCACCGGTTGATATTGTTTTGCCATATGAGATGTAGCAGGTTTACTCCGGTTTCACTGCTGTGATCGCTTCTGCATAGCACTGTACTTTTGCTTTGTACGCTTCACTTCTCGCTGCTGCACCGGCATTTTTCTCATTGTTCTGGATGTCATCCGCATGGATGAACTGACCGCTTAAGGTATCATGTGCATGCTCAATCTGGGATTCATCGAAAGTAAAACGAACCTTGCCGTCCTCTGTCACTAATTTACCGCGGATACCACACTGACTGCAGACTGCCACGTTATCTCCTTCGATGTAGAAGTTTCTGGAATGGCAATGCGGACAGACACCGTCTTCACCTTTCCATGTGGCATGTTCGATATCCTTTGCAGCCTCCGCAAGGTTTACACCGATATGATGCGCACGGGCTACTTTGGAGTCATCGGTCAGGATGCCAAGAGACCACATAAATACTTCATTGTCGATGACCTTCCACATCGGTGTCAGTGCATGCAGGTAGAAGTCTTTCTGAATCTCTGTGGCCCAGTCAGAACCGCCGATGCCCATGTAGGAAACAGCTCTTGTCTTCATATATTTCGGATCAATGCGTTTGCCGCCGTTTGCTTCTGAAATCTTGTCTGCAACGATATTGTTGGATAAGCCCATACGCGGTCCGAAACGATCCATGATCGTATGGAAAATACCTGCTGCACATTTTTCAAAAATCGGAATAGAGAAGATGATTCCGTCTGCGTCCAGCATTTTATCTAATAACCACTGGAAGTCGTCTTTTAATACACACATGTTTCCTCTGCCGGAAAACAGGCTCATAACACATGCTTTACATCCAGTACAATGTTTGATGTCAAGATCCATCAAACGTACAAATTCAATGTCAACGCCCTGTTCTTTTGCGGCAAGTAACGCTTCTTTACACATGCAGTCGTTGGCACCATTTTTCGTACCACCTGAAATACCTAAAATCTTCATAATGTTATTCTCCTTCTGAAAAAATTTGATATAAAATGTCCTGAAATATGCGATATCAGCGCATCGGCAGATAGCCTCTGTACTGTTTTAAATTGTCGCTGGTTGCAATATCTGTCAGAAACAGACTTGCGAACTGAAACTGTGGGCGCATATAAGGGAAGTTATCATACTCTGCCCATTTCGGTTTTTTGAAGGCAGCAGCATTTTCTACGGCACAGTGATACCACTCTTCCGGTCCGTCAAACCACATTTCCACACAACGGTCCATATGGCAGTTGTTGATCTCTTTTTTGACCTTGCTTGTCATCATACGGGTAACTTCCGGCATCGCTGCAAATGCAGGTAATATCTCGTTCATCATCCACTGATCGCCATCCTCTTTGTGTCCTTCCGGATAGGAAACCAGGAACTGCCAGCGGTAGTTTGGTCCATCCACCATGGTCCGTCCGGCACCTTTGAGATCCTGTTCCCAGAAAATCGGTAAAAAGGCAAAGATGAATGGCGGGCATCCGTTGTCACCACCGGAAGCACGGGCAGCTTCTCCGTCTGCCATGAAGCCGTCTTCTGCTGCATTTTCCGGTAATGTTCCCTGCCAGATCATGGCATCGATCGGGAAATATTCATTCAGGGAATTAACCAGGCTTTCCTGACTCATCGGATTCACCATCCAGTAGTGCTCCGTCAGCTGCATACGGTAAGTGCCGAAACGCTCTCCCTGTGGCGGAGTCGGAAGTGCATTGTAAAAGGCATATTTCGTTATCCATGGCTCAAATTTTGCGATGCTTTCCGGCGCATGGTAATAATAAAGCCAGTGCTGTAATTTGTGCCGGTACTCTTCCTTGACGCAGTCCACATAGATTAAGCTGCGCAGTGGCTGATACGTGATCTCTCCCATAATAAAAAACCTCCTGTGAAAATGATAATATGATAAGATTCCGAAAATCACATACAAAAATGCTGTGATCTGATACTTTGATTATACGTTTTACGCGGAACTGTTGCAAACAGGAAAGAAAGATGATACGATAAGTAAAACTTATGCAGAACTATAATAATCAGAAATATATTTTGTATTACACCGGGAAAAATTGAGACCATCAGAAAATACAATAAGAAAATCGGAGGGGAACCATGACATTACAACAGTTAGAATACTTTGTGTCTGCAGCACATAATCTGAATTTTTCCAAGACAGCGGAATTGTTTTTTATATCACAGTCAGCCGTAACACAGCAGATCCGGAGCCTGGAAAAAGAACTGAAGTTGGATCTGTTTATCCGAAAAAATAACCGCCTGTCACTGACGGATTCCGGGCAGGTGTTTATGCGAGAAGCGGAACAGATCCTGGCAAAAGTCAGTGATTCCATTGAACGTGTGCATTCCGTACAGCGTGGTCAGAAAGGAACGTTGCGGATCGGGTATATCAAATGTATGGAGATGGGAAGTTTTCCGAGGATTGTACAGAACTTTTATTACAAATATCCCGGAGTTGGGATTGATCTGAAGCGGGATAATGCAGTGGCATTGCATGACGACTTCCTGATGGGGGAATATGATCTGATCTTTAACGTGGAAAGCCCGCTGCTCTCCTACCCGGATACGGCCGAAATCCTGAAAATCGGTGAATATCCGTTTCTGGCCGTGATTCCCCCGGATCATCCGTTATGTCACCGGGAAGTGATCACGCAGGAGGATCTGAGATATGAACGACTGATTATTCACAATTTCAGCCGCAGCAAGTCAGAATTTCCGCACGATTTTCCGGCGGGGTATCTGCGCAACGACCTGATGCAGAATATTTCCAGAACAAACGATGACGCAACGACCATACAGACCATGGTGGCAGCCGGTATGGGAATCGGGATTCTGACTGAACTGGAAGTGGAAAAAGCATCCATGCCGCTGAATCTTTCTTTTATTCCGCTGGAAACGCATGGGATTCAGGAAATACTATACGTTATTTACTCAAAGAAAAATGAAAATCCGCTGATTCCGTTGTTTCTGGAAGAAATGCGTAAATAATAGCTGGAAAAAATCATATGTCTGCCGTTCGTCATATCGTGAAAAATGTATCATATGAGAGATGACTCCAACCTTTATAGGTGGTGAGCAATAAGGCATTCTTGAATCTGGTTTCAGAAAATAAAAATGAGTCTCACGTTCTGTGATTTCAGAAGGTGAAACTCATTTTTTTGAATCCTATCTAGCTTTTGTCTCGATCTCTGTTGTCAGTTTTTCAACAAATTCCTCTAACGGAAGAACTGTGGTCTCTTTCTGACCGTGGAGGCGGTATGCTACGGTTCCGTCCTCTTTCTCTTTCATACCGATGACAAGCAGGTAAGGTACTTTCTGAACCTGTCCCTCTCTCATACGGTAGCCAAGTTTCTCTGCTCTGTTATCCAGCTCAACACGGACATCTGCTGCATCCAGTGCATCATAAATCTTCTGAGCGTACTCGTTCAGTTCCGGATCATCTGTTTTAACCGGCATGATACGCGCCTGAACCGGTGCAAGCCATGTCGGCAGGTTTCCTTTTGTCTCCTCAAGGATGTAAGCCATGAAACGATCCAGAGAACCAAGGATTGCACGGTGAAGCACAACCGGTGTCTTTTTCTCGCCATCACGGTCTACATAAGTCAGCTCAAATTTAGCCGGCAGACAGAAGTCAAGCTGGCAGGTAGAAAGTGTATATTCATTACCAACAGCCGGTTTTACGTTTACGTCAAGCTTCGGTCCGTAGAAAGCAGCCTCGCCGATTTCCTCTGTATACTCGATACCAAGGGAATCCATAACCTCACGAAGTGCGTTTTCTGCTTTGTTCCACATTTCATCATCGTCATGATATTTCTCTTTGTCCTCCGGATCACGCAGAGACAGCACGCATCTGTAATCTGTGATACCGAAATCTTTGTAGGTAGAGAAGATCAGGTCTACTACTTTGGAGAATTCATCTTTGATCTGCTCCGGAGTAACGAACAGATGTGCGTCATTCTGGCAGAAATGACGTCCACGCTCGATACCTTTTAAAGTACCGCTTGCTTCAAAACGGAAGTCATGTGCGATCTCACCGATACGGATCGGCAGATCTTTGTAAGAATGGATTTTGTTTGCGTAGATCATCATGTGATGCGGGCAGTTCATCGGTCTTAATACGAAAGACTCTCCCTCCACTTCCATAGCCGGGAACATATTGTCTTTGTAGTGATCCCAGTGTCCGGATGTCTTATACAGATCTACGGTACCAACACATGGAGTCATAACGTGCTGATAACCAAGTTTACGCTCTTTGTTTTTGATATAGTTTTCCAGCTCCTGCCAGATCACATATCCTTTCGGAAGGAACATCGGAAGTCCGCGTCCAACCAGATCGTCTACCATGAACAGCCCCATGTCTTTGCCGATCTTTCTGTGGTCACGCTCTTTTGCTTCCTCCAGTAACTGCAGGTGTGCTTCCAGCTCTTCTGCTGTCGGGAAACATACACCGTAGATACGCTGCAGCATTTTGTTTTTGCTGTCACCTTTCCAGTAAGCGCCGGAATGTCTGATCAGTTTGAAGTGACGGCATAATTTTACATTGTCTACGTGAGGTCCACGACAGAGGTCTGTGAAATCCCCCTGTGTATAACAGGAAATGTTGCCATCCTCCAGATTGGAGATCAGATCCAGTTTGTAGCTGTCGTCTTTGAACATTTCCAGAGCTTCCTCTTTGGAAATCTCATGACGGACGATCTTTTTGCCGGATTTTGCAACTTTTTTCATCTCTTTTTCGATGGCTGCGATATCCTCGTCACGGATAACGTCATCGCCAAGATCGATATCGTAGTAGAATCCCTCTGCTACGACCGGTCCAACCCAGAATTTTGCCTGTGGATACAGGTGTTTTACGGCCTGAGCCATCAGATGGGCGCAGGAGTGATTGAGCATGTTTAACTGTTCATCTTCTTTAAAATTAACCATTGTTTTTCCTTTCCAGAACCTTTGTTTATTGAGTAAACTTCTATAAACGAAAAAAGCACTCTTAAAAATATCTGCTGCCAGATATCCTTAAGGGTGCATATATACACGGTTCCACCTTAATATTTTACTTCATTCAGCCTGTAACGCGGCAATACGGTAACGCTTAAAAAACTTATCCGGAAAAATCTGAACCGAATAACATCTTTTTGCACGCACAGCTCAAGACTGGTCTTCCTGTATGATTCTCATAAGCAGCTTCCACCGATCCTGCTCTCTCTGGAATGTTCCTGCATACAGTACTTGTTCTTTCATCGCTTTTCTCAATATCGGGTAAAATTATAGCACAGTCGGAAATAATGCACAAGGGGGAAGATTCAGAAATCCGGATAGATTTATGAAAAATGGTTACAATTCACAAGAGCCATTCGCAAAACGCCCTTTTGGAAATGTGACGATGCTTCCAGAACCACTGTGGTATGTTACAAAAATATCAGGATTCTGTCTGTGTGGTCTCTTCCTCCTCTGTTTTTTTCGGTTTTTCCCGCAGCTGTACTGCCCTTGCTGCCATACGTCGCCGGCTGTCTGCCTGTGCGGCATAGTGTTTTTTCGTCGTATTGACATCCTTGTGTCCCAGCACATCTGCCACCAGATAGATATCACCGGTTTCCTGATACAGTGTCGTGCCGTAGGTACTGCGCAGCTTATGCGGTGTGATATTTTTTACCGTTGTCACAAGCCGGGAGTATTTTTTAACAAGATTTTCCACACTCCGGACATTGATCCGTTTGTTCTGCATGGAAAGGAATACCGCTTCGGTACTGCCTTCCTGCGGGGTCATCTCCAGCCGTTCATCCAGATAGGCATCCAGAGCTTCAGCTACTTCATCCCCGAAATACACCATAACTTCGGAACCACCTTTCCGGTGAACCTTGATCCCGTTATTTTTCGGATCAATATCATTCAGATCCAGTCCGACACATTCTGACACACGGATTCCGGTGCCAAGCAGGAGCGTTAAGATCGCCATGTCCCGCTTTTTTGTTTTGTTATGGTAGATTTTCTGGCGCTCTGTCAGTTTTTCGCCGGATTCCGCCTCATCCAGCAGAATAGCAATCTCATCCACGTCCAGCCGGACGATATTTTTCTCATGCTGCTTCGGCATCTGCACCAGTGCAGCAGGATTTTTTTCGATGATCTCCTTGCGGAAAAAATAATTATAGAAACTGCGCAGACAGGCAAGCTTTCGCATCTGGCCACGCTCATCGTTGGTATATTCCTTCCCATTGTGTGTGTAAAATTTCAGATATTGCAGATATTCCTCAATGTCCATCGGTGTGATCTGTTCCAGGATATCAATGGAAAAATCCGTGATCTCCATTTTTGCCAGTGCGGTATTGTTCTCATGCAGGTAATGAAAAAAGACGCCAAGGTCATAGGCATAGGCAATCCGCGTCCGGGAAGAAGTCGACGGTTCAATACCGATAAAATATTCCCGGCAGAACTGTGGCAGTTCCGCCACGAGGCTTCGCAGCTTCTGTTCATTTTCAATGTTGATCTGATCACTGTATTTTCGTTCTTTCATATAAAACCATTCTTTCTAAAGTAATTATGTTTGTAATGAGGTTACTCCCAGTCCGGGATATGTCCGTTGATCAGTGCGGTAAAGAGCCGTTTCTTAGCTCCCGGATTTTCATGGTTAATAGAGCGGATCAACTGTTTGACGTATTCACGTCTGGTTGCCCCATTTGCCGGACATGGATTTTTTACCACCGGAAGGCTGTATTTGTTTTTGAATCCGATGACATCTGCTTCCTCCACATAGAGAAACGGACGGATGATGGTCAGATCCATCCGGTCTAAATAAGTCTTTGGCGGGAAGCAGTAAAAATGTCCTTCATAGATCATGGACATCATCATTGTTTCGATAAAGTCATCTTTGTGGTGGGCATAAGCGACTTTATTGCAGCCAAGTTCTTTCACTGCATTGTATAAAGCACCTTTTCGCATTTTTGCACAGAGAGAACATGGATTTTTCTCTTTTCGTTCTTCAAAAACAATCTGACCGATCTGTGTTTTTACGATATGATGCGAAATGCCAAGTTCTTCACAAAGCTGTGTCACCGGAGTCAGATCAAATCCTTCCAGGCCGAGATCCACACTGACGGCTGTCAGTGAAAAATGCTTCGGGTAAAAACGCTGCAGACCATGCAGGGCATATAATAAAGCCAGAGAATCCTTTCCACCGGACACACCGATGGCGATATGATCTCCCTCTTCGATCAGCCCGTAGGTATCCACTGCTTTTCTGGTAAGACTTAATAACTGCTGCAATTTCATATGTATTGTTTCCTCATTTCTATGCGTATATGATTGATTTTCTGTCAGATTTTTTATAATATGATAACATATTTAGTTGTTTTGGTAAACCTTTTCGAACGTTTGTTTTTATAAAGGGTGCGTGTGAACGGTAACCATGGGAATACATACGCTCCAACTTCTAAATTTTGAAAATTCAATTGCGAAAATGATAAGAGAAAGGATTTTGAAACTATGAAATTTGTAATTCAGCGTGTACAGCACGCTTCCGTAACAGTGGATAACGAAGTGATCGGAAAAATCGGCAAAGGATTTCTGGTGCTGATCGGTGTATCCGAGGAAGACAACATGGAAATTGCAGACAAGATGATCAAAAAACTCATCGGCATGCGTATTTTCGAGGATGAAAATGGCAAGACAAATCTGGCACTGAAAGATGTCGATGGCGAACTGCTGCTGATCTCCCAGTTCACACTGTATGCAGACTGCAAAAAAGGTAACCGGCCGTCCTTTATCAAAGCAGGAAATCCGGAGCTTGCAAACAGCTTATATGAATATATCATTGCTGCCTGCAAAAAAGAGATCCCTGTGGTTGAGACCGGAAGTTTTGGAGCAGATATGAAGGTGGAACTGCTCAATGACGGACCGTTTACCATTGTGCTGGATTCGGATGAGATCATGAAATAGTATATACATTATCAGTTATGTGAATGAAAGGGAACAGAAAAACTTACCTTTGCAGCTAACAATCGCTTGCCAGGGAAAGTTTTTCTGCTCCCTTTTTCACTGTGGCTTATGATTTACGTTTCAGTCTTTCTAAATTTTTTCTTTAGTTTGTCATATACGAGTTGCCGGAACAGGGTATAGCACACGGAAGCCAGTGGAATAAACAGAAACATTCCTACGATGCCCATGAGTTTACCACCGGCGATCACTGCCAGCAGTACCCAGATCGATGGCAGTCCCACGGAATTTCCTACCACATGGGGGTAGATCAGATTGCCTTCCAGCTGCTGCAATACAAAAAATACAATCAAAAACAAAACGGCCTGCTGCGGATTCACGATAAAGATGAGAAAAAATCCGAAGATACAGCCCGCAAACGCACCAAAAACCGGAATCAGTGCGGTGCAGGCAATGACCACACTGATCAGTAACGCGTAAGGCATGCGAAAGATCGTTAATGTCAGTAAAAAGAGCCCGCCAAGGATCAACGCTTCCAGACACTGCCCGGTAAAAAAACGTGTAAAACTTCTGGAGATCATGCTACAGATACCGAAAAGTTTCTCTGCTTTATCCTCGGAGCAAAATGCATAAATTACTTTTTTTACCTGCATTTGCAGTTTTTCTTTTTGAAATAACAGATAGCAGGCAAATGCAAAGGCCAGAAATCCGGTTACGATTCCCTGAAATACAGAACCGATGGCAGAAAGGGTGGATCCGGTAATTGTCTGGGCGCTGTCTTTTAAAAAGTCAGATACTGTCTGCTGTAACTGTCGGGTATCAAAGGATTGCGTCCCGGTCAGATGTCCGATCAGTGGAACACTTTGGCCCAGTTTCTTTATATTGGATTGAAACTGAGGTATTAAATCCGTGATATTTTCGCTGAGTGTGGAAAAACTTCGTGTCAGCTGTGGAATCATAAAAAACAGGATTAGCCAGATCACGGCAGTCACCATCAGTAACGTTAATAGAAAACTGGCGATGCGAATCAGTGTTCGGTGTCTGTTCGATTTTTGTCGGAACAGTCTTTTTTCGATAAAGCGCATGGGAATGTTCAGGATAAATGCCAGTATACAGCCGATCAGGAATGGCAGCAGGATTTCCCAGAGGGTACACAGCAGGTTCCACTCAGCATTTGTTTTTCCAAGGAGCAGGATAAGTAATACGGCAATAATCAACAGTAAATATTTATTTTTTTTTATAAAATCTGGCAGTTTCATTTAAGTACCTCACTATTTACAAACTGTTCTTTCTTATGCTTCTCTTTTTCTTTTTATCCACTTTAAAAACTGAATGATCGGCAGACTCAAAAATGCGTACAAATATACCATACCAAGCTGTGGCATTGTCAGCGTCTGTACTTTAAAGAGATTCTGCAATCCAGGGAGTGTCAGGACACCGGTGATCAAAACTGCTCCTAAGACAAATGCGCCAAGCAGCCATTTGTTGTGCCACATCTTTTCGGTAAAAAGCACTGGTTTTTCGGATTTACAGTTGAATCCGTGAAACAGCCGAGCCAGACAGAGAGTTCCGAAAGCACAGGTGCTGGCAAGTATTGCATTGCCCTGCTGCAATCCGGTAAGGAAGGATCCGGTTGTTACAGCTCCGATCACGAGACCTTCTATGCTGATTTTTTTCAGAAAGTGACCGGTGAGGATTGAACTGCTGGCATCTCTTGGTTGTTTGTTCATCACATCCGCTGTGTGCGGTTCCAGCCCGAGGGCAATGGCTGGCAGGCTGTCTGTCAGCAGGTTGATAAAAAGTAAATGCACCGGAGCAAATGGAACCGGAAGTCCTGCAAGGGATGCCACTAAAACCGTTAGAATTGCACCAAGATTTCCAGATAATAAAAATTCAATGGCATGCAAAATATTTTGATACAGATTTCTGCCGTTTTTCACCGCGGATACAATGGTAGAAAAATTATCATCGGTCAGAACCATATCGGCGGCATCTTTTGCAACCTCTGTTCCGGCACCGCCCATAGCAACACCGATGTCTGCCTGCTTTAATGCCGGTGCATCATTGACGCCGTCTCCTGTCATAGCCACAACGTGTCCCCGCGCCTGCCATGCTCGGACAATACGGATCTTGTGCTCCGGTGAAACCCGGGCGTAAACGGATATTTTCGGGACCACTTCCTGCAATTCCTCATCTGACATGGTATCAAGAATGGCACCTTCACATGCTTTTGTGTCCGGTGTCAGAATGCCAATCCGTTCAGCAATGGCAGAGGCCGTCAAAATATGATCTCCGGTGATCATAACCGGTCGGATTCCGGCTCTGATACAGGTCGCCACTGCTTCTTTGGATTCCGGACGGGGTGGATCCATCATGGCGATCAGTCCCAGGAACGTTAGATGCTTCTCATGGTCGAAGGTAAGTTTATCAATAGCGGACAGTTCCCGGTAAGCAAAGGCAAGTACGCGCAGTCCCTGGGCAGAATACGCTTGATTTTGTTTTTGAATACGATTTTGCTCTGCCTTGTCAAAGGGAATGATGCCATTTTCCGTCCAGACGGCATCCGTGCGCTGTAACAGTACATCCACAGCTCCTTTTACGATCAGAATATGATCTTTTTCGGTGTACAAAATATGTTCTGCTAAAGTATGCTCTGCTTTAGGACATGTATGCAGCGTTGCCATCATTTTACGGTGACTGTCAAAGGGAAGTTCGTCGATTCTTGGACAGTTTGCCTGTATTTCTGAAATGGAAATGTGCATTTGATGTTCCATTTGCAGCAGGGCAATTTCTGTCGGATCGCCGATACCCGCATTTTCCTTTTCAATTTTTGCATCATTACACAATACACTGGCGAAATATAGTAATTTATGCGCTGTGTTGGAAGGCATTACATCCTTTACGGGAATAGTCTTTCCGTTCACATAATAGTGTTCCACCGTCATTTTATTTTGTGTCAGAGTACCTGTTTTATCCGAGCAGATGACTGAAATACTGCCAAGACCTTCAACTGCCTGAAGCTTTCGGATAATGGCATGCTCTCTTGCCATTTTCTGTGTGCCAAAGGTTAAAACGATTGTTACGATGGAACTCAATGCTTCCGGAATCGCTGCTACCGCCAGAGCAACTGCAAACAGAAAGGCATTTTCGATGGATTCTCCACGAAAGACACTGATTCCAAACAAGATTCCGCAAAAGAGCAAAATGGTGATGGACAGTTTTTTCCCGAAAGAATCAAGGGAAGTTTGTAGCGGAGTCCGTTTGGCAGATGTATGGTGAAGAAGTTTTGCAATTTTACCGACTTCTGTATGCATACCGATGTCGGTAATGACGATTTTTCCACGTCCGTTGGTGATGAAACTGCCGGAAAAGACCATATTTCTACGATCGCCTAAAGCTGTCTGTTCGGAAATTGCGTCGATGATTTTATCAGAGCTCAGGCTTTCGCCGGTCAGGGCACTTTCATCGATTTTAAAACCGGCACACTCAATGATCCGTCCATCCGCAGGAACGATATCACCGGCTTCCAAAAGGACAATGTCGCCCGGAACCAGGTCTCTGGCTGGAAGCTGCATGACGGTTCCATCACGAAGTACAGAAGCTTTTGGCGCGGATAAGTTTTTCAGACTGGTCAGGGAACGTTCTGCCTGTCGGGTCTGTATAGTTCCAAGAATGGCATTTAATGTGATAACGACCAGAATAACGGCGGCGCTTTCTGCGTCACCGAGCAGTCCGGAAATGATGGCTGCGATAATCAGAATGATTACAAGAAAATCCTGAAACTGTTCCAGAAAAATCCTCCATAAGGGTTTTGCTTTGGCAGAGATTAATTCGTTCCAGCCGGATGTGTGGCGGTGCTCCGCTGCCTGTGCGGATGAGAGCCCCTGTGCGGAACTGCCAAAGTGATTCATAACCTGTGCTGCGGTAAGCTGATACATTTCTTTCATGTCATATCCTCCTTTTTGCCTGCATTTTGTTATCTGTAATCTGCTTTTCGATTATGCAAGTTCAGGAATTTTTTGAACGAAAAAAGAGACCCTTATTGCACAATCAATGTACAATAAAAGTCTCACCGTTTCCTTACGACACCGGATGTATATTATATTACATCGTACTGACGACATTGTAAACGTGGGATCACGTAGGTTACTCCCTCTTATTAAGTATACTATATGCGATAGGTGCAGGATGTGTCAAGAAAAATTTTAATACTGGAACGCTACCATTCTGCATGCTTCACAGCAATTCGCTTTTATCTGAATTCTGTGACTGGCTTTTAAGGTAGTGATTTCCACGAATCCTTTTGCCTTTTTCGCATTCTCAAATACACCCGGTACTTCATCTGCAAAACTGAAAGCACCATCTTTACTTCCGAATAAATATCCCACTCTCATTTCTTTTCCACAATTTGGACATCTCATAACTTATTCCTCCACAATCTTTCTACTCTGTTCCATTGCATTTCGCAACTGTTGTTCAAATCTTTCCGCTGGGATCAGTGCGATTCCTTCCTGATCACCCAGAACAACCAGTCGTGATCCATCCGTCAGACCATAATTTTCTCTGGCTTCCTTTGGGATAACGATCTGGCCCCGGTTTCCCATTTTCACCGTTCCCCAGAGAAATTTTCCGTCTGGCGGCGGGGTTACCTTTGTGTTTCCGACTTTTTCCTCATAATGCATCAGTGCATCGATCTTAATGCCATAAAACTTTGCCAGTTTATCACATTTTTCAATATCCGGAACGGAATCCCCCTGTTCCCATTTCGCGTAAGACTGTCTCGTAACACCGGCAATCTCTGCAACCTGCTCCTGGGTCAGTCCCCTGACATTCCGAAGCATGATCAAATTGTCTGTCAGCATTATCATCACTTCCTTCCTGATAATTTTATTATAAACGCAAATTACTGATATTTACACCATACAAATTTAACATATTTTTTTGAATTGTGTTAAATTTAGTTGCCTGTTGCTGTCTGAGGATACTTCATAAAATATAAATACCGCGTGCCGCTATACTTTTATCGTATTTCGTATTATTCTTCATTATTGTTCTGTCATGTTAAAGGTGGAAGATGCAATTAGGCAAAAATCTCTACTCTTAAGAAAAATCAAATAATTTTTTTGGATATTTTGTGCTATACTGAAGAAAAATATTTGGGAGGACGTATGTTTTTTTATCAACCAATACAATTAAAAAACGGTCAAAAATGTATCTTACGGAATGCAGAAGCATCCGATGCAGTAAGGCATCATGCTTATTTCGTTCAAACACATAAAGAAACGGACTTCCTTCTGACCTATCCGGATGAATGTACGCAGGATATCCTTTCTCTGGAACGGCAATTGAAGGAAACAAAATGCAGCGGAACGGACGTGGAGATTTGTGCCTTTGTAGATGGAAAATTAGCGGGTTCTGCCGGTAACAGCCTGATCCGTAATTGCGATAAAATGAGACATCGGGCAGAATTTGGCATCAGCATTAAGAAAGAATACTGGGGTCTTGGCATAGGCGATGCACTGACAAAGTATTGTATTGAATGTGCAAAGAAAGCCGGGTTCCTGCAGTTGGAACTTGAAGTCGTTTCTGAAAATAAAAGTGCCATCCATCTGTATAAAAAACATGGGTTTGTGGAATACGGCAGAAATCCAAGAGGTTTTCGATGCCGAGATGGCCATTGGCAGGAACTTATTCTTATGCGGCTGGAATTGACCGAGCTCTTTGAGCGAGGGATACTTCTTGCTGAAAAGCAAGAAGGTGAGCATGAGAAAGCGTTATCTGCATTTCTCTAGCTCTTTTTAACGCATCAAGTTCTTCTTTTGAAAATATCAGCTGTCATAAACAACATTAGGTTTATCTTTCATGACAAACACCAAAAAACTGCTCTGCAATTTTATCTAGCTGCAAAGATATCCATTTGAAATCATGATTTAAATCCAGTGTTTTTGCACCGATTTGATTACCGCCCATATTGAACATGCAATCTGGTGTGATTACCTCCTGCGTCTTAGCATACAAGAGTATACCTGCCACATTACCAGTATTATTCTTATCCTGATTCTTCACATAGGTGTAAATCTGATAGACGTTGCCAGAATGGAGCGTATACTTATCATACTGCTTCTGGAGAGTCTTGCCGTAGTATTTTGCATCCAGAAGCAGAATTTTTTCGTCTTTCCGTAGGAATATATCGGTCTGCATGACTGGCAGAAAGCGAATCATCATATCGTCATTGTCACCCTGTAAGTCCCATTTGACCTGCGCTGCCGTTACCTCTGAAAGATAGGTATGGTGCTGACGGTAATATTCCAGAATGAATTTCTCATACAATCTGGCCATATGTTCATCCGAAAAAGCAGTCATTCTGTATTGTCCTTTTTCTGTTGTCTGTAGCATCCCATCTATTACAAAATAACAGATATTAAGCAGCATTTCATAGTTCTTATTGTTACGCTGATAATGCAAACGGCTCCATTCAATTGAAGAAGGCTCCAATGGAGAAACACCATCGAAAAATACCAGCAACTTGTTCAGCGCAATTTTATATTCCTTCGACACACCGCTATCCTTCACAAGATAATGTATCGTTGTTTTCAAAATCTGATTGAACAGATTATTCTCGGATAATTCATCAAACTCACAAGCAAGCTTCTGATTTCGCTGAATGCGCTGTCTGACGGTCTGTGGCATATCCAATTTCCCACGCATCACAGACAGGACTTCATGTTGCGTCACATATTCTCGATACAGACCCTGTTTGAGCTGCTTTGCCACGCCCTTGGCAAGAATCGCCGCAAACAAATCCTGCACTTTTTCAAAATCCTCTGCAGCAACACTCTCATAATTAGACTGTTTCAGCACCTGAAATGCATAGGAAAGCATATAGTATATGTTCTTTATAAAGATACCCTTATCATTCGTCATCAAACACACCACGCTGATTCTTTTCCCATCGTTGCAACTTCGCCGGTTCATCAAACCAGTATTCTGCCAGCATAGGAAGAATGTCAAACTCCACGACGGAACGCATCCAATCTGTGGTGCATCCACTTTCTTCTCTGCCGCAGAAGTGACTGTGACCAATTCTAAAGCCTCGGCCCAAAGACTGGTCTTCCGCGATTTCCTTATTCAAAATTTTTATCTGGTCAATCAAAGCATTAAAGGTTTCATTTGCAAAAGCGCTCTGGTAATTCTGGAAACCTTCTGAATTGAATCCGGGCTCCATTTCAAAGAAGCTTTGAACTCGGCTCCATTCGGACGGTAACCCATGATAAAATCCTCATAGGAATAGTTCTGATGAAACTGCACCAACTCAATTCTGCTATCATCCACTTCCCCCATCATGGAGTAAGCCAGTTTCTTTGCTGCAAAAGTTTTCCCAACACCTGGCGCGCCCTGAAGGATGACATTCATCTTATTTCTAAGCAGTGCCACAAGAACATCATACCGCTCCTCGGTCATAAACACTTTGCTTAAGAAATCCTTTTTCGTGTACTTAGGCAGTGTTGCGGTGGCGGATTTGACCGGATTTTCCTCACGGATGATATCCATGATGAAATCATACTCACCCTTGGTAAGTTTAAAGAGACTACCATTCGACTGCACAAAGAACTCCATCTTCTCAAGTTCCGGACATTCCTTTAAGGTCATATATTCAACAGGAACCGACAAACCTTCCTTCTTCACAAAGTATATACTGCTGCCATCATTAGCCTGTGTGATTTCTGCGATAGCAACCACTTTCTTGACTGGATTTGCCTCATAGCCAATTACGATATCTCCAACATTTACGTCTAGAAAATTCTGAAATATACGACGCTTGTTTCCATTTTCATTGTACAGAGTATAGCTTTGCTCCTCACCAACCTTCAGGTCAGCAAAACTCCAAATCTTAGGATTGGCAGTGAGCCACCAATATTTCTTGGCCTGTTCCTCTGCACCATCTTCCTGAGTAGAGTCAGCATAAAGAGGTACAGCCGAAAGGTCAACCATTTCTAGTGCCTTTGCTAATTCACTACGCAGACGCCAAATATATGCTCCCGCCTCATTTGCACTTGCATCCTTGCCCATGTACAAAATAGGCCACCATTGCATATTCTCATTATCTCTGGTCATGACTTTACAGCCAGTTTTTTCTGCAACACGACGAGCTAAAGCTGAGGAACCTGAACTATAGAAATTTTTGGTTTCGCCATACTTAATAGCCAACTGGGTGCAAGTTGCCTGACCGCCATACTCCTTCATTCGCTTCATAATTTGTAGGGCATTCTGTGTGAATACGGAGGAATCATTCAGCATGGCTACCCATTCATTCACTGTAATGTCCGGCTTATAATCCTTCGGGAACCAGTCTTCTTCTTCCTGAGCGGCTTTGCGTTCATCCAGATAGAATCGACTGAGATAGAAGCCCACATCCATGGTCACGGTTTTAAGAGCCGGGTCTGCATAGCAAGTATCAGAAATTGCTGAGCGAACCATCTTCACGATTTCAGTATCTCCATTGATGACTTTGCAAATCTCGTCGTACATCTGATAGCCACCAATTAGGCTATCGACTGAACCATTTCGCTTAGGACGATATTCAGAATTCAACTCTGCTGCCGCATCACGGAAAATCTCGTATTTATAGATATAGTATTTGTCCGGGTACATCAGCCACAAGTAGGTGCTTATGGCATTGGTATTCTGATAATGGTTACGCCAAGTACCATCATCATATTTTGCCCGAATAGTTTCAGCAGAAGCCTGAAAACTTTCTACCCGTTCCGTGAGGTCTCGAGATTCATCAAACAGTTCACGGAACATCTGGCGCACTGCAGCATCATCTGCTTTGGCAAAATTAACAATCATCCCCTTCGGATAAGCATAACCTGATGCCAACAAGTTAACGGTTTTATCCGTAGCCTTCTTAAACATCTCGCCGAAGTTTTCGGCTTCGATATTCCAGCACTCTTGGAAGTGCTTTATTGCCTCCCATTTATATTTTTCATTATCCCAATGACTCTGGAAGTATGCCTTATACCCAACAAGTATTGGTCTTAATTTTTCAATATCAATCATTCTTTCCTCCTGCAATAGCGCTACTTTCCACCGCCATTATGGTTTATTTCTCAGTACGCAGAGATTCTGCTTTTCTTCCCTCGTTTGTAATATTCTAGCACCACTTCTTCCTATTATATATGTGAGTGACAGACAGGAATCGAACGCTATCAGATTTTTGCTGTTGAAAAAACAATCCCTCTGAAGACTTTATCTTTCCAGAGGGATTGTTATGTTTTAGAGTTTGGGTTATGGGTAAGTCCGTACGGTTTTGATTTTTATACTATGGAATCAGAGGACTCCTTTCACCGGACTAGATAATCAACTCCACATTTTGTTCAATCTCAATGTGGGAACCAAGTAAATCGTCCTTACAACGGGCATATTCCTCAGGTTCTATGCGCCAGGCCAGGCCACAGCCGGCGGACAGTTCCCTTGGAACCGGAATCAGTCGACCGGAGATGCCATGTTCTTTACAATACAGCTCCATAGCCATGGCGGCTGATGTTGTATGAAATGTTAAAATCTGATAAGGTCTTTTCTTTCGCATGACGATAACTCTCCGTTTTTCTGATAAGATTTTTTCTGGATAAAGTGACATGCTCCCACCACTTAAATCACAGATTTTGAAGTGGAGGCTTCTTGCTCAATGACTCTACTGAGCCAAGTATCTACAAGCTATCCTCGCGTGTCCCGCAATTCATTTTTACCCAGTTATGGGATATTTTTCTTGTCTGGATACAGACACTTCCCATCTATCCTGCTAACAGCATACGACGCGCTTCTTCACGGATATTGATTGCTGCATTCAGATCCCGATCTATCCGGTTTCCGCACGAACAGATATATACTCGGTCTGAAAGTTTCAGGTCTTTCTTTACACTGCCACATTTACAGCATTTTTTACTGGAAGGGAAAAAACGATCTACACGTATCAGTCTCTTTCCTCGCCATGTCAGCTTATATTCCAGCAATTCCCGAAACTTTCCATAACCGTTATCCATGACACTTTTTCCAAAATGCATACACTGGCTTATTGCTTTCATATCAATATCTTCTACTGCAACAACATCATATGCATCTGCTATTCCATGACTCAGTTTATGCAGGAAATCTTTCCTCTGGTTTCGGATTTTTTCATGGCATAATGCAACACGTTTTTTCTGCCGGTAATAATTGCTGCTTCCGTTCACGCAATGGGATAACTTTCTCTGTTCCCTTGCAAGCCGCTCCTCACTTTTTCTGAAATATCCTGCATTTTCTTTCTGTATATCTTCAGAAAACACCGTCATTCCATGCATTGCATAGTCAACCCCAAGTATCTTTGCATTTTCATAATCAAATTCTTCTGCTTGGTTTTCACAGTCAGATTTTTCATATAAAAGGCTTGCATAATACTTTCCGGAAGGTTCCATGCTTACCGTTACTGATTTCAGGCAATATTCTGTCGGAATATCACGGTGTATTTGCATCCGGATCCAGTTCAGTTTTGGAAGTTTTATCCGGTGTTCCCCTATCTGGATATTTCCATTAACCACATTTGTCGTATAACTTTTTCTGCTTCGGTGTTTTGATTTGTATTTCGGAAAACCAATCTTGGGATTCCTGAAAAAATTCTTATATGCATTTTCCAAATGCAGCTGCACATTTGCAAGTGCCAGGGAATCCACTTCTTTCAAAAACGGATATTCCTTTTTATACATAGCAGGTGTGTTGCACAACTTTTTTTTCGTTGCCCCATATTCCCGTATCTTATCCCCCAGCATCTGATTGTATAAAAAGCGGCAGCAGCCAAATGTCTTTGCAAGCAGGACTTTCTGTTCTCGTTTTGGATATATCCGAAAACGGTAAGCTATGTTCATCGCTTCTTTTCTCCCTGTGTCTCAATATAACTACGGATAACGTCAATCGGTGCACCACCGGCTGTCAACAGGCAGAAACTCTGGCTCCAGAATGCTTCCTTCCAGATTTTTTCCCTGATCTGCGGAAATTCCTTTTTTAGCAGACGGCTGCTTGCACTTTTGTATGCATTGATAAATATGCTCCCAGATTTCTTTTGCCCGTTCTGAAATCGGATCATCTATTACTTTTCTTCGGTATTTTACAACCATGACCAGATGATAGTACATCAAATATACTGAATGTGCATTATGATCCATTTCATCCATACAATCAGCCCTTCCTATCGTTTCGACTGATTATATTATACCATATTTCCAAGCACAGAACAAATGTTCTTTATATTTTTCTTGCAATTCATCTCCCACCTGCAGAGGAAAGAGAATTCTTGCCATATTATGTTAAAATAGGATGCCGTATTATAAACGGCGCCTTCCATATCGCCATAAAAAATTTTCAGCATGTTCATTCTCTCCCTGTCAGTTCAGTCTTTATTACAGCATACCATATGCCCGTTCGCAGCTCCTTTCCATTTGACTATCAAAGCAGATATTCACAATCCGCTTTACTACTTGCAGGATCATAAGGAATCCTCTCGCAAGCGGGTCGCCGCCCACTGCTTATTACTCCACGCAATTGAATCAGTGGGCTTACTTGCCTCGGTTAAACTCCATTTTACGCGAGACCCACAGCAATTCATATAGAAAATTTCCACAGAAATATGGATTTTTTATAAAATTTTGTAGAGAATTGCCAGATGCGTTCTGCTCTTACGCAAAAAAATGCCAGTCGAGGCTGATTGCGTCAACTGGTCATTTTCTCATTTCGGTATTTTATGTCCCTATCTGCTGTATCTGTGCAGCAGAGGCAGGGCTTAACTCTTTAAAGCCTTCTTTATCTCTGCAATTACAATCTTCAGTGCTTTGATACGGGCATATTTTTTATCGACAGATTCCAGTATATGCCATGGTGCAAATGAAGTATTCGTCTTTTGCAGCATAGCATTTACCGCAACCTCATAGGCATCCCATTTTTCCCGGTTTCTCCAGTCCTCTTCTGTGATCTTCCACTGTTTTTCCGGAGTATTCTGTCTTTCTTTGAAGCGCTCCAGTTGGGTGTCCTTATCAATCTGTACCCAGAACTTTATGATCACCGCACCCCATTCCTTCAGCTCTTTTTCAAATTCATTGATCTCGTTATAAGCACGTTTCCAGTCATTTTCACTGCAAAATCCTTCCAGGCGTTCGACCATTACCCGCCCATACCAGGTCCTGTCAAAAATCGCAATGTGACCATCTTTTGGCAGCCTTGTCCAAAAACGCCATAGATAATGTCTCGCCTTCTCATGAGGCTCCGGACTGGCAATTGGATTCACCTCATATCCTCTCGGATCCAGTGCTTCCGTGATCCGTTTAATATTGCCGCCCTTTCCGGCTGCATCCCATCCTTCATAGGTGATGATAACCGGTATCCGCCTT